>JBIKZY010000208.1:0-3584 GCA_044354475.1 Phycisphaerales bacterium | reverse complement strand
AACGCCTCGCGCTGCATCAAGCAGCCAGAGATCGATGCCTGCAAGAGTCACAAGATCGAGTTCATTGAACTGCCCGTGGCGTTTGATGGACTCACCATCGTGACCAACAAGGGAAACACCTGGGCGAAGCAGCTCACCATGGCGCAGGTGAAAAAAATCTTCGCATCAAGCGAGACTGCCAAGACATGGAAGGATGTTGATCCGTCTTGGCCAAGCGATGTGATCAAAGTTTACTCGCCTGGCACCGACAGCGGCACGTTCGACTACTTCAAGGAAGTCACCGTCGGCAAAGAAGGCAAGATCCGCGCCGACATCAGCGTGAGCGAAGACGACAACGTGATCGTGCGCTCCATTGAAGGCGACAAGAATGCCATTGGGTTCTTTGGATACGCCTACTTTGCAGAGAATCAAGGCAAATTGACTGCCGTCCCGATAGTGAATCCAAAGACTGGCGCTGCCGTTACGCCCTCGCCGACGACCATTGAAGACGCCAGTTACGCGCCGTTCAGCAGACCATTGTTCATCTACGTGAACAAGGCATCGTTGGCTAAGCCCGCCGTGGCGGCGTACGCAGCGTTCGCGCTGGACAATGGCGCCAAACTCGCGGCTGAAGTTGGTTACATCAAACTTCCCACGGTGATCTACGAGCGTGCCAAAGCCAATCTTGCCGCCAGCAAATTGGGAACACAAATGCTGGACGAAAACGGCATGGAGCGCATGGGAATTCTGGCGGACATCTACAAATGATTGGCACCGGCGCCCTGTACTGTCGGCCGGGCAACGCCCCACTACTGACACATCGGCCGCTCGATACCTTCCGCTGAAACCATGCCGAACGTCGCCGAAATCTCCGCCGCAACCAGTCGCGCAGCAGCAGCAAACCGCCGAGGAACGGCACGCTCACGGGCCGCACGGATCGGTACGGAACGCGTCATTCGCGGCAGCCTCCTCGCCTGTGCGTTACTTTCCATCGTCACCACCTTCACCATCTTGGTGATCCTGCTTGTCCAAAGCGCTTCGTTCTTTGCCATGCCGCAAGTCTCCGCGTGGGAGTTCTTCACTGGCACCACCTGGGCGCCACTCTTAGGCGAAGAGAAGCACTTCGGAATTTGGCCACTGATTGCCGGCACACTCCTGGTCACTTCCATTGCGGCTGCGTTCGCTCTGCCAGTCGGGCTGCTGGTTGCCGTCTATCTCAGCGAATACGCGCCATCGCGCGTGCGCTCCATTCTCAAGCCAATTCTTGAGGTGCTTGCCGGTATTCCAACGGTTGTCTACGGATTCTTCGCGCTTGCCGTCATCACGCCGTTCCTGCATGAACATGTCAGCGAGTCCTTTGGCACATTCAATGCGCTTGGCGCAGGATTGGCCGTCGGAATCATGATCTTGCCGATCGTTGCCAGTCTCTCCGAAGATTCGCTCCGAGCAGTGCCCCGCAGCTTGCGAGACGCGGCATTTGCAATGGGCGGAACGCGCTTTGATGTCAGCACCAAAGTGGTTGTTCCAGCGGCACTGAGTGGCATCGTGGCCAGTTGGTTGTTAGCGATCACCCGCGCCATCGGCGAAACCATGATTGTTGCGCTTGCAGCCGGCGGACTGGCCAGCATGACCCTCAATCCCGCGCATGAGGTGCAAACCATGACCGCGTACATGGTGCAGATCTTTACCGGCGACGCCCCCGCGTACGGCATCGAATACAAGTCGAGTTTCGCGGTCGCCACGGTTCTCTTCGTCATCACGCTCGCGCTGACTGTCGTTGGAAACCTCTTCCTCCGCGCATTCCGGGAGGAGTACGAGTGATGCATTCCCTCGGCGCACGCGCTCAATCCACAACCCGGACTCGAACGCCAGGCGAGATTGTTGCCGCGGCAACGCCAACATCACAAGTGGGTCGACGCGTCGTTGACCGTGCATTCCTTGGCGTATGCATTGCGTTCACCGCACTGGCGGTATTGCTCTTGGTGATCCTCCTCGCCTCTATTTGGCAGGACGGCCACGCGCGATTGTCGTGGCAATTCCTCTCTTCGTTTGCGAGCCGTAAGACCGAAGAAGCCGGTGTGCGTGCGCCCTTGTGGGGCAGCATCTGGGTGTGCGTGATTTGCGCGGTTGCGGCGTTGCCGATCGGTGTGGGCACCGCCATCTACTTGGAAGAATTTTCTAAGCGATCCCGCTTTCGAAGTTTCATCCAACTCAACATCGCCAACCTCGCCGGCGTTCCGTCGATTGTCTACGGGATCCTTGGTTTAACAGCATTCGCGCGCGCGTTCGGTACCGCAAACAGCGAGGATCCGATCGCCTTCGGACAGCCGGAGTCGTTCTTCTATCTGCAACTGCCGTTCGGCCACGGGGTACTCGCCGGCGGACTGACGTTGATGCTGGTGGTATTACCAATTGTCATCGTGTCCAGCCAAGAAGCATTGCGCACGGTGCCAGGCAGTTTGCGCACTGCCTCACTCGCACTGGGTGCCACACAGTGGCAAACCACTTGGAATATCACACTTCCAGCATCGATTCCCATGATCATGACCGGCGGCATCTTGGCCATGAGCCGCGCCATCGGTGAAGCCGCGCCCATCCTGGTGCTTGGCGTTCCACTGTTCATTCGCTCCACGCCAATCAATCTGATGAGCGATTTCACTGTGCTGCCTCTGCAAATCTATAACTGGTCCATGCGCCAGCAATCTGGATTCCATGAGTTGGCCGCTGCCGGCATCATCGTGTTGCTCGCCGTCCTCCTCACCCTCAATGCCTTGGCGGTCATCATCCGCCATCGCCTGCAACGTGCCAACGGCTGATGCCGCCCACGAGCATTCCATGACCACGCCCCCCAACGCACCCCCGCCACGAAACCTTGAAGTCAAGCCTCCCATGACCGTGGGCGCCCCGGCTGCAGCGGCAGCACCTGTTGCCGACACGGAACACATTGCGATCCGCGCTCATGGTTTAGACAGTTGGTACGGCAGCGTGCAGGCGCTCAAGGGCATCTCACTGGATATCCCCAAGTGCCGCGTAACCGCGTTGATCGGACCCTCCGGCTGCGGCAAGAGCACCTTTCTCCGCTGGATAAACCGGATGAACGATCCGATTCCGGGCGCGCGCGCCAGCGGCACCCTGACCCTGCACGGCGATGACTTGCTCAGCCGGTCGCTCGATGTGGTGGAACTGCGCCGCCGCGTGGGTATGGTCTTTCAGAAGCCAAACCCATTCACAAAGTCCATCTACGACAACGTGGCATTCGGACCGCGCCTGCACCGATCCTTCCGCCGCGCCGACCTTGACGAATTGGTGGAAAACTCCCTGCGCGCAGCAGCCTTGTGGGATGAAGTGAAAGACCGCCTGAAGTCCAGTGCTTTGGGCCTTTCCGGCGGCCAACAGCAGCGCCTGTGCATTGCGCGCGCCATTGCGGTTGGCCCCGAAGTCCTCCTGATGGACGAACCGTGCTCGGCACTGGACCCGAAGTCCACCGCCAGCATTGAGCAGTTGATCCGCGAGCTCGAGACCAGTTACACCATTGTCATCGTGACGCACAACATGCAGCAAGCTGCTCGCGTCAGTGATCGTACGGCGTTCTTCTTTGAAGGCAC
>JBIKZY010000206.1:0-3614 GCA_044354475.1 Phycisphaerales bacterium | reverse complement strand
GATCGGCTTCGGTGAGTTCTGACAGTTCGCTTTCAATCTTGGCGCACACCACCACCACGTTGCCGCCGTTGGCCTTGGCGTAGTCGCGCACTTTTTGCACCAGTGGACCGGTTCCGTTTGGATCCTTTTCGTCAACGTTGGCTACAAACAGGACCGGCTTGGCGGTGATCATTCCTAAAGAGCGCAGGATGCGGCGTTCTTCTTCCTCCAGTTCCAAACTTCGGATCGGATTGGAGGTATCTAGGCAGGTTTTGCACTTTTGCAGCACCGCACCGCGGGCGATCGCTTCCTTGTCACCGCTGCGTGCCAGGCGCTGCGCCTTGTCCAATATGTTTTCGACCACCTGCATATCCGCCAGCATCAGTTCGGTTTCAATGGTCCCGATATCGCGCAGCGGATCGACCGATCCTTCAACGTGGATGATGTCTGCGTCTTCAAAGCAGCGGACCACATGCAGGATGGCATCCACCTCGCGGATGTGGGTCAGGAACTTGTTGCCCAGGCCTTCGCCCTCGCTGGCTCCGCGGACGATGCCGGCGATGTCCACAAGGCGGATGATGGCCGGCAGGATCTTCTGGCTCTCAATGTGGTGGCGCAGGATTCCGAGCCGCTTGTCCGGCACGGTGATCACTCCGACGTTCGGTTCGATGGTGCAGAACGGATAGTTTGCAGCCTCGATTCCTGCCGCCGTGAGGGCGTTGAAAAGCGTGCTCTTTCCGACATTCGGTAGACCGACAATTCCTGCGTCCATAGGGGGGGGAATGGTACGCTCTGCGAGTCAAGATGTCCCGCCCGCGGGGACCCGCACGGCAGGACGCTGCGCGGATCGTGGAGCTCCCTCCACAACACAGATTCACCACGGTCAGGACGACCAATGGCTTCGGAATCGGATCGCCCATCGTCACTTCGCGGCACCTCCATGTTTGAGCGGAGGATGTTTGTCGTTGGCGTGGTCTTTGCCGTGGTACTCGGCGGTATGGCGGCGCGGCTCTTCAGTCTCACCGTGGTCATGGGAAGTCAGCAGCGCGTACTGGCGGACAGCCGGCTCGACCGCAGCACGCTCCTTCCAACCGTACGCGGCTCGATCACGGATCGCAAGGGTCGTGTACTGGCGGAGAGCGTTCCCAGTTACGACGTGGCGATTTTCTATCCCGCCATCAACGGCGCTTGGGTTGATACGCGAGCGATCGCTGCTGCGAAGAAGGCAGCTGGTCGCGCGGCGTGGAATCGCCTGGGACCCGCCGAGCGCGAGGAGCGCATTGAGGCGCAGCGACAGGGGCTTGCAGCAGAACTTGAGTCAGTGTTCAACGAGGTCGCAAAAGAATGTCACATGACGCGCGATGAGTTGTCCGCGGAGATGGGTTCGGTGCGCATGCACGTGGAGAAGAAGGCGAGCGCTGTGTGGGAGGCGCGGCTTGAAATTGAACGCGCCAAGTACGGAGAGGATGCCGAGGGACAGTTTGATGCGCAGCCGATCGCGGAGCAGAGCGAATCGCATGTTGTGAAATTAGGCATTGAAACCGCTAGCGTTTTCGTACTGCGCAAGCTTGCAGACGCACATCCCGGGACCATTGAAGTGAAGGACAGTACGCGCCGCGTGTATCCGTGGGCGTCGAAACAGATCGAATTGGATCGGTCCAAGATGCCGCGACCGCTGCGAGGCGAAACACTGAGACTTGATGTCAAAGGTATTGCCGATCATGTGATCGGCGGTGTCCGCGATGAAGTGTGGCCTCAGGATCTTGCTCGTCGACCATTTCGCCCCGTTGGTTCCGCGGGCGATGTTGTAGATGACTTAGGCGGCTACCGTCCCGGCCACGACATGGTTGGCAGTTACGGAATCGAGCGCACCTACGAGGATCTACTCCGCGGCAAGCGTGGTCGCACTACGCAGCGCGTTGATACCAACGAGACAACGCGAACCGAGCCGGTGCTTGGATCAGACGTACAACTGACGCTCGACATTGCACTGCAGGCCCGTGTGCAAGCACTCTTCATGCCAGAAGTGGGACTCGCGCTCGTGCAGCAGTGGCACTACGGATGGGAGAAGGACGGTACGCCGAAGGAACTGCCATTTCCCAAGTTGGCGGAGCTCAATGGAGCTGCGGTGGTGCTTGATGTCGATACTGGCGAGATTCTCTCAATGGTGTCCTGGCCAACCGTTGCCGCGGGTGAGCACTTTGATGACGCGGAACGTACGGCGCGCGTTCCGTCAATGAATCGCGCCATTGAGGGTTCCTATGAGCCCGGCTCGATCATCAAGCCAATTGTGTACGTGAGCGCGGTACGCAGCGGAATTTTTGGGGCCGATGACCAGATCGAGTGCAACGGGCACTTCTTTGGTGAGGGCGATTCGTTCGGGCGCTGTTGGATTTATAGGAAGCAGTGGAACTACCAGACCCACAGCAAAGCCATCGGCGGGCCACTGGATGTAGAAGCGGCCATCAGTCGTAGTTGCAACATTTACTTCTACACCATCGCGCAACGCATGGGTCTGCGCACGCTCACTGACTGGTATCACAACTTCGGACTTGGCCAGAAGTTGGATATCGGGATTGCGCGATTGGAGCCGCGACTAGACAAGGCGGGCAACAAATTCGGCGATCGACTGTCTGGTGAGAATCCTGGTGTGCTGCCATCGGCGCAGGCAATCGCCAAGATTGAATCAACGGGCAATCGCATGGTTCCAGCGTTCGCCGGTATCGGTCAAGGTCCGATCTTGTGGACGCCCATGCAAGCAGCGAACGCCTACGCAACACTGGCGCGCGGCGGAGTCATTCGCGATGCGGACTTGTTGGTCACTCTGATTCCGGGCCGTGCGGTACGTCGGACCGGCGATTTGAAATTGAACCCGCATAGTTGCGAGCGCGCATTTGAAGGGTTGCGGCAGGCAGTGGAGGAGCAGCACGGCTCTGGCCATCACGTGAGTTACCAAGATAAATCGGCAGAGGCGATCATCAATGCGCCCGGCGTGGTGGTGTGGGCCAAGACCGGCACAGCACAGGCTTCGCCGCTCAAGTTTGATGATGATGGCAACGGCACGATCGATCGCAGGACCCCTGTGGATCACGCATGGTTTGTTGGTCTCGTTGCTGACGCGCAGGAGCCCCGGCCGCGCTATGCGGTGGCGGTGCTGTTGGAGAACGGTGGATCGGGTGGAAAGTCTGCGGGCCCGATTGCTAATCAGGTGATTCACGCGTTGATTAAGGAGGGCTACTTGAAAGGGGATCCGCACTCGCGCCCTGCGCGTAAGCCATTGCAGCGAATCGGTACCGCTGATATTGAGCCAACCGGAGGCGCTGGATGAGCATCCTGGTTTCCAATTCGCTGGCGCGCGGATTGCGCCGTGAGCGCGCGGTTGACACGCGCACTGCGGATCGGCAGTGGTTGCATTGGGCATGGTTGCCCGTGTTGGCTGGACTGGGACTGAGTTTGCTGGGCATCGCTGCTATTGACACTACTGAGCCATTGCTGGCGAAACGGCAGGTTGGATTTCTTATCGTGGGCATGCTTGCCGCGGCGTTCGTTGGTGCGCAACAATGGCGTTGGATGCGGCGTTGGGCATGGCTCCTCTTTGCAGTGAACCTGACGTTCTTGGTCTTGCTGTTGATTCC
>JBIKZY010000205.1:0-3615 GCA_044354475.1 Phycisphaerales bacterium | reverse complement strand
GTCCACTATCTGATCTTCACGGGCGTCGGCGTCTGGGGTCTCAACAACCCGGTGATGTGGGCCTTTGACATCACCAACTTCGTGTTCTGGGTCGGTATCGGTCACGCAGGAACGCTGATCAGCGCCATCCTGTTCTTGTTCCGACAGAAGTGGCGCACCGGCATCAACCGATTTGCAGAGGCGATGACCATCTTCGCGGTGATCTGCGCCGGACTGTTTCCCGGTATTCACGTTGGTCGCGTGTGGTTGGCGTACTGGCTGTTTCCGATCCCAAATCAAATGGCTATGTGGCCACAGTTCCGCAGCCCGCTCCTGTGGGACGTGTTTGCAGTGAGCACCTATTTCACGGTTTCACTGCTCTTCTGGTACGTCGGCCTGGTGCCGGACTTGGCCACCATGCGCGATCGTGCCAAGGGCAAGGTTCAGCAGATGGCGTACGGGCTGTTCTCGCTCGGATGGCGCGGCTCCAATCGCCATTGGCACCGCTACGAGCGTGCGTACTTGCTGCTTGCCGCACTCTCCACTCCGCTGGTCCTTTCGGTGCACAGCGTGGTGTCCTTTGACTTTGCCACCAGTCAGCTTCCGGGCTGGCACACCACCATCTTCCCGCCGTACTTTGTTGCCGGCGCCATCTTCAGTGGCTTTGCCATGGTGGTGACCTTGGCGGTGCCGGCGCGCGAGTTGTTCGGACTGAAGAACTTGATCACGCTGCGTCACTTGGACAACATGAACAAGGTCATCTTGGTGACCGGATGCATGGTTGGCTATGCGTACGGGATGGAATTCTTCATCGCCTGGTACTCCGGCGCGCTGTACGAAAAGTTTGCATTCATGAACCGCGCCTTTGGCCAGTACTCATGGGCGTATTGGATCATGGTGAGTTGCAACGTTATCACTCCGCAGCTTTTCTGGTTCAAGAAGGTACGCACCAGCATTCCGCTGATGTTCATCCTCAGCCTGTTTGTGAACGTGGGCATGTGGTTTGAGCGCTTCGTGATCATCGTCACCAGCCTCGCCAATGACTTCTTGCCTTCCAGTTGGGATCGATTCGTTCCTACCTGGGTTGACATCGGCACCATGCTGGGGGCGTTCGGCCTCTTTGGTGTGCTGTTCCTTCTGTTCTGCCGCTTCTTGCCGATGATTGCCATCGCCGAAGTGAAGGGCGTCATGCCGCAGGCCGACCCACATTGGGAAGGCTGGCATCAATCACACGGAGCGGGCTCGAACCCTGCCGCCGCGCACTCCGCTCAAGGAGACAACTCGTGACCACATTGACTACACAGACAAGCGCACCATCCAGCACCGCCACATCAGCGCGTTTGTACTGCTTGGTGGCGGAGTTTGAGAATCCTGCGCAGATTGTTGCCGCTGCAGAGAAGATCCGCGACAAGGGCTATCGCTACTGGGATTGCCACACCCCGTTCCCGGTGCACGGATTGGACAAGGCGATGGGCATTCAGCGCACCATCTTGCCAGTCTTGGTGTTTGTTGCCGGAGCAGCAGGCTGCACCACTGGTTTGGCGCTTCAGCTCTTCACCAACTCGTTCAATTTCACCATCTGGGCCCTGGTGTGGGTGACGGGCTACCCGTTCCTGATCAGTGGCAAGCCGGCGCTCAGCATTCCGGCATTCGTGCCGGTGATGTTTGAACTCACCATTCTGTTCTCCGCCCTGAGTTGCGTGGGACTGATGTTCTTGATGAACGGTCTGCCAAGGCTGCACAACCCACTGTTCACGTGCGACCGTTTCCGTCGCGCATCGGATGACCGGTTCTTCATCTCGATCGAGGCGCGCGACCCGCGTTTCTACCGCAGTAAGACCGAGGCCGATCTCAAGGCATGCGGCGCCGCCGCTGTCGAAGCCGTGGTGGAGGACTGACATGCCAAAGATTCCCCGCATCATCATCTACGTCCTCATGATTGGTGGTTGCTTCGCGCTGATCCCGCCGCTGGTGTTCGCTCGTATGCGTGCCACACCGAGCCCGAATGCTCCCATCCATATTTTCTGGGACATGGACCTGCAACCGAAGTACAAGACGCAGACCACCAATCCGCTCTTCGCTGACCAGCGTTCCATGCGCCCACTGGTGCAGGGTGCGGTTGCTCGCGGCGAGTCGTACGTGGATACGCACCTCTACGAAGGTGTTGTGAATGGTCAATGGGCCACCACGCTGCCAACGTCGATTTCGCTTGATGAGACGACCCTCAACCGCGGTCAGCAGCGCTTCAATATCTACTGCTCGGCGTGCCACGGTTACGCCGGCTTCGGCGATGGCGCTGTGAATCAGCGTGCCATGGAACTGGTTGCCAATGCCAACGGGCCAGTGAACGGTACGCAGTGGGTTGCCGCCAAGAGCTTGCACGACGACACCACACGCAATCAGCCCATGGGTCAGCTCTTCAACACTGTCACCCACGGTATTCGCAACATGGCCGGCTACGGCTCGCAGATCAGTGTGCCCGATCGATGGGCGATCGTTGCATATGTGAAGGCGCTGCAGTTCAGCCAAGACGCGGGATCGGCTGGCGCGAAAGTCGCTGGCGCATCCAACTGAGTACGGAATCACTGGAAAGAACCAAAGATATGGCTCACGACCACTCGAATACTCCCGATCTCTCCGCCGGCAATTTGACCGGATCTGGCTTAGGTGCGCATGCGCGCAACCTTGGTCTTGCCGCGGCATTGCTGATCGGCATCGGCGCATGGACCGGGTACCGCTCTGGCGACACCCAGCAGTTTGCACGTGCCTATGTAGTAGCCATGATGTTTGTCTTGGCGATCTGCCTGGGCGCGCTGTTCTTTGTCATCGTTCAGCACCTCACTCGCGCTGGCTGGAGTGTGGTGGTGCGCCGCCCCGCGGAAGCACTCATGCAGAACCTGCGCTGGATGTGGATTCTGTTCCTGCCGATCGTCTGGATGGGTTGGACGGGTCGACTCTTTGAACTGTTCCCGTGGGCTGACCTTGCGGAGATGGCGAAAGTCTCTCCCGCCGATGCGGAACTGGTTGGCAACAAGGCTGGGTTCTTGAATCAGAAATTCTTCTTCATTCGCGCGGCGATGTACTTTGTGATCTGGGGAGGCATTTCCCATTACCTGTGGTCCTCAAGTTTGCGCCAAGACCGCACTGGCGATCCGGCCATCAGCGCCGCCAATCGAAAGTGGTCCGGACCGGCGATGATCTTGTTCGGATTCTCGATCACCTTTGCCGCGGTTGATTGGATGATGAGTCTCTCCCCGGTCTGGTTTAGCACCATGTTTGGTGTGTATTTCTTTGCCGTGTGCGCCACCTGCGGGTTCAGCGCGATGACCCTTCTGTGCTTGCGTTTGCAGCGCGACGGTCAGTTGAAGGGCATCATCACTCCTGAGCACTATCAAGATCTTGGCAAGTTGCTCTTTGCGTTCGGCATGGTCTTCTGGGCATACATCGCCTTCAGTCAATTCATGCTGATCTGGTACGGCAACCTGCCGGAAGAGACGGCGTGGTACCTGTCACGACAAGTGGGCGGCTGGCTGTGGCTGAGTTGGGCACTGCTCTTTGGGCACTTCCTGATTCCGTTCGTGTTGCTGATTTCGCGCTGGCCCAAGCGCTGGCCGACCACGCTCGCCATCGGCTGCG
>JBIKZY010000003.1:0-51500 GCA_044354475.1 Phycisphaerales bacterium | reverse complement strand
CGTGACGGTTTCGCGCGATCCAACACTCTCCAAGCTTGAGGTGACCGCTGAATTCCACTGCGGTGGTGCAACGCAAGCCGAGTCAAATGAGCGCGTGAAGCGCACACGGTTGATCGCCGAGCGAACCGCCGACGGCGGAATTCGTGTTCGCACCGAATTCCCAGCACTTCAGTCCGGCGCGGCGCACTCACCCTCTGATTCAGCCAATCTTGATATCCGCGCTGCGCGACTTGACGGTATCGAAATTGCAACAACGAACGGTCGTATCAAAGTGGAAGGATTCGCCGGCCAGTTGCAAGCGCGAACCTCCAACGGCGGTATTCGGATCAATGGTCATAGCGGTCCGGTACTGCTGCAAACATCAAACGGCGCGATTGATGCTCGCAACATCGGCACGCCTGCCGAGCTGGAAACTTCAAATGGAACCGTTGAAGCGACGCTGGCATCCGGCCAAGATGGATCAGTGAGTGTTCGCACCTCAAACGGTGGCGTGCGCCTGGAATTGCCTGTTTCCTGGAGCGGGCACGTCGAAGCGGAGACCTCGAACGGCCGCGTCAATCTCGAAGGCGGCGGCCGCTCCAAAAACATTGCCGTGGAAAAAGCCCACGGCACAATGGACATCGATGGCGCCGGAAAGTCAAAGGCAAGCATTCTCAGTTCCAACGGCAACGTTCGGGTGACAGCACTCGCAGCAACAGTGCCGTCCGCTCCAACTACCACCCCAACCAAGTAACGCTCCGCCGCCAGCACACGCGTTGGCGCTCGCTGTAACACGAATCACCACCAACAATCACACCCGCTACTCAGCGACCTCGTCTTCGCTTTCAAGGAAACCCATGCTGCAAATCAGAGACCTCGTCAAGATCTATCCCGGTCCAGTTGCTGCCCTCAAGGGCGTGTCGCTCGACATCCCGCAAGGCCTCTTCGGCCTGCTTGGCCCCAACGGTGCTGGCAAGAGCACGCTCATGAACATCCTGAGCGGTCTGCTTGAGCCCACCGGCGGCAGTGTCACGCTTGATGGCGTGGACATCGTGAAGGACCCGCGCGCGGTGTGGAGCCGCCTTGGCTACCTGCCGCAAGACTTTGGTTTCTACCCATCACTTAACGGCGCGCAGATGCTTGATTTTCTGCTCCGCCTCAAGGGCGTGGACGCGCCGCAGGGTCGCAAGAAACTGGTTGCAGAACTGCTCGAGCGCGTCAATCTCACCGAAGCCGCCAAGCGCAAGGTGAAGACGTACTCCGGCGGTATGCGTCAACGCCTTGGCATTGCGCAGGCCATCGCGGGCAACCCGCGCCTCGTGATCGTCGACGAACCAACCGCCGGCCTCGATCCCGAAGAGCGCCAGCGCTTCTACCGAATTCTCGCTGAGCTTGGACGCGATCGCATCGTGCTGCTCTCCACGCATATCGTCGAAGACATCGCCACGCTGTGCCCGCGCTTTGCGGTGATCCGCGGCGGTCGCTGCGTCACCAGCGGCAGCACCTCCGAGGCGCGCAATCGACTCGAGGGGCGCGTGTCTGAAGGCATCGTGACACCCGAAAAGCTCGAAGAAGTCCGTCGTTCACATCGCGTAACGCAGGCCGTGCTGGTGGAAGGATCCATGTTCCGCACCCGCGTGCAGGGCGCGCCGGGATCACAGCCCACTGGCTTCGTGCAAGTGCCGCCCACGTTGGAAGACGTCTATTTCGGCGTCATGGACGAGAGCCGCGCCGACGACGCCGCGCATGCGATGAACGCTGCCTAATCACAAACTACGGACCACCCATGCGCCGCACACTCACCCTTGCATTTCTTGAACTCCGCACCTCGTGGCGACGCCCGTCGTGGTGGGTGCTGCTGGCCATCCTGTTCTTGCTGACGTGGGGCTTCTCCTCTGGAAGCGTCACCATCGGTGCCGGGGGAAGCCAGGCCGGCGGCGACCGCGCCTTTGTGAACAGCGAGTTCAACCTGGCGTTCGGCGACGTCCTGGTCTTCTCGCTCTTCTACATGTTCTTCGTATGCACGACCTTCGGCAACGCGGTGAACGAAGACGACACACTCCGCGTCATGCCCATCGTCGGCAGCACCGGTATCACGCCGCGCGAGTACGTGATCGGCCGTTGGCTCGGTATCGCGCTGGTGTTCACTGTGGTCATCACACTGCACCTCCTGATGCAGATCGGGTTCTTCCAGCTGTACCCCCTCTCAGAGCCAGAAAAGATGCGTGGCCCGTTCGCGCTGGTGAACTACCTGCGGCCAATGGTGATATTCGTTGCTCTTCCGGCTCTCTCGCTCGGCGCCATCGCGTTCGCGATCGGTTCCATCACCCGCCAGACCGTGCTGGTGTTTGCGTTGCCAGTAGCGCTCCTTCTTTCCAGCATTTTCTTCATCTGGGACTTCTCGCCCGAGTGGTTGCCACACTGGGGCAACCGCGCGCTGCAAGCCGTGGACATCACTGGCTTCCGCTGGCTCAACGAGACGTGGCTCAAGGTGGACAAGGGCGTGGCGTTCTACAACCACGAGCCGGTCGGCTTCGACGCCCTGTTCACTGGCGCGCGTGTGGTGCTGGTGGCGATTGCCGGTACAGCGCTCCTGGTAGCCGCACAACGCGAACAGCGACGCATGCGCAACCCGCATGTCGTGACCACCACTGAAGCAGAACGGATCATCGCGGACGCCGATCGCGCCCGTCGTGAGCGCGAGGCAGCGCCGCGCAAAGAATCATCGCTTGCATCACTCGGCATGAGTTCCGGCCACGTCGGCGTACTCGCCGCCGCGGTGGATGCTTTCCGCGCCGAGGTGCGCGAAATGCGTCGCTCACCGGGCCTCTGGATCTTCATCCCGCTGATCATCCTGCAGACGGTCGGCCCAGCCATCTACACGCCCGGCCCGTTCGGCACGCCGAAGCTCACTACACCTGGCGCCTTCGCCGCGCAGAGCTACAACACGGTCACACTGCTCTCCATCTTCCTGGTGCTCTACTACTTCACGGAAAGCCTGGCGCGCGATGAACGTTCGCGCATTGCATCCATCGTGAACGCCAGCCCGTCGCGCACGGGCGCGCTCACCCTTGGGCGCATGGCAGCGTGCACCACTGTGGTGGCGGTCGCGCTCTTTGGCGGTCTCTGGGCGGCCATGATCTTGGCAATGGTGGTGCAAGGCGTGCAGTCGGGCATCATGCTCATTCCAAGTCCCGGCCCGCTCGTCATTGCCTGGGGCGCCATGCTCCTACCAACGCTCTTTGCGTGGATGTGCTTCATGACGCTCGTTTGGAGCCAGTTCCGCAATCGCTATGCGGTGTACGGCGCTGGCATCGGTGCCATGATCCTCACTGGCTGGTGCGTGCAAATGGGCTGGATGAACTGGGTGTTCAATTGGCACCTATGGGGTGGCCTCACGTGGACAGATTTCGGCGCATTGGAACTCGACCGCGGCGTGTTGGTGCTGAACCGCGTGCTGTGGATCTTGGTTGGTCTGACGCTCCTACACATCTCGCTTGAATGGTGGCGCCGCCGTACCCCGGATGCGCAGGGCATCACCACGCGCCTGCAATTTGCGCGCGCGTGGAAGCGCGTCGTGTGGATGCTTGTCTTCGGTGGCCCAGCCATCGCCGTGGGAATCACGCTGGCACTCATGGTGCGCAGCGGACCGAATGGTGGACCGGAACTCAAAGCGCAACGTGATTACTACGTCGGCAACGCATCGACGTGGAAGGATGTGCCGCAACCGGAGCTCAGGAAGGTCGATCTTGATCTCAACCTTGATCCCGCCGCGAACAGTATTGCGGTCAAGGGTAGTTACGGTCTGCGCAATACCACCGACAAGCCGATGCGCCGCATCGCAGTCACGCCCGACAGCACCTTTGAAGGCGTGAAGTTCACGTTCGAAGGAAAGACCTGGGACCCCGAGGAAGCAACCAAGGAACGCAAGGCAAACCCGCGGCACCCAATCTGCGAGAACAGTTCCGGTCTCTGGATCTTCACACCCAAGGAGCCACTGGCACCCGGCGCAGAAGTCACACTCGGCTTCGAACACGTGGCGCACGTCCCCGCTGGCACTCGAAAAAATCCGGCTGGAGCAAGCGAGTTTATCTTGCCCGCGGGCACCGTGCTCAACAGCTTTGGTGTGTCGTTCATGCCGATGATTGGCTATGTAGACGGCGTCGGCATGGACCCCGAACGCACCCCCGAAGCGAAGCGCCCTGAGCCTGATGATTGGAAGAAGGTCACCAAGACCGCCTTCGGTACCGGCGGCCACACCACCATGACGGCGCGCGTGAAACTCCCCGCCGAATACCGCGCCAACATGCCAGGCGTGTGCACTTCTGACACCGTCGACGGCGCCACCCGCACCATGGAATGGAAGAGCGATCATCCAATCATGGCCGTCAACCTCGTCGCCGGAAAGTGGCAGGAATCAAAGGGCGAACGCACCGCTATCTGGCACCTGCCCGCGCACTCGTTCAACATTCCCGCCATGCTGGAAGCGCTCGACGGCGCGCATGAGTGGTATTCGAAATGGTTCTGGCCGTACCCGTGGAAGGAGCTCCGCATCAGCGAGTTCCCAGGTCTTGCCGGCTACGCGCAGGGCTTCCCTTCCAACATCGTCTTCAGCGAGTCCATTGGATTCTTGTCCAAGCCAAGTGCTGAGCAAGACGCACCGTTCATGATCGTGGCACACGAAGCCGCGCACCAGTGGTGGGGCAACATCCTCCCACCGGGTGACGCACCTGGTGGCAACATCCTGAGTGAAGGAATGGCGAACTTCTCCACAGCGCGTCTCTTCCGGCAACTCCGCGGCGACCGCGCGCGGCAGGCGTTTATGCGCGAAATTGAGTTCAGTTACACCACCGATCGAAGCGTGGATGAAGAGCGTCCGATGACAGAGATCGACGGCAACCGCCGCGGCGACACCACCGTCACCTACGACAAGGGCGGTTGGGTCTTCTGGATGCTCATGGAGCATCTCGGCGACGACAAGATGGACGAAGGCCTGCGCGCGTTCATCGGCAAGTTCAAGGACGGCCCCGACTACGCGTTGTTGCAGGATTTCATAGTCGCCATGCGACCGTTCGCGAAGGACGCTGCCGCCTACGACGCGTTCGTCGACCAATGGTTCTTGAGCGTTGCAATTCCAGAAATCAAGGTTGAATCAGCACAATCCACGGCACCCGCCAAGGATGGTGATCCATGGCGAACGGTGGTGATTGTGCGCAACGCTGGCACTGGAACTGTTCCGATCGAAATTGCTGTGACGAACGGCGAGGAGCGTTGGCCGCAGGCGTCTCTGCCCCGAACTGCTGAGGAGCGCGCTGCAGCAGCAAAGCAGCGCGATGAATACAGAGACGCCCGCGACACTTGCACGATTGCTGCTGGTGCAACCGCGGAGTACGTGATCGAATCAGCCTTCCAACCAAAGAAGGCCGTTGCTGATCCCGATGTTCACACCCTGATGATTGGCCGAAAGACTGCTGAAGCGGACGTTACCGAAGTAACGGTGGCTTTAACTTCGATCGTTCAATCAACAGTCATCGCTCCGCACGACCCTTGATGACCTGCGGTGGCCGAGTGAGTGGCTGGTATTCGCCCGATGCTTGGGCACTCTGCACCGGCACCGAGTGGCGGAGCGTCGCGAGGTTCGCTTCCGCAAACGCTGCTCGAGCCAGTGCTATCACTGCGCCATCGGTTGGGTGATCAACCGTGTGGATACCGATGACGTGCTGTGCCATTGCACCCGGATGATTTCGCTCAAGATGCTGAGCAAACTGGTTCTTTGCGGTTCCCGGGCCAACAATCAGCACCTTCCCGCACCGAACAACCACCTGTGAAAGCCTGGCAAAGAGTGCTGTTTCATCAGGATGCTTGCGTCCAAACCCCCCAGCCAATGAGTTGTCGCGCACGCGGAACATCGTGTGCATCTCATCCAAATTCACATCCGCCGCGGTCACTGCGGCAAGGTCCAGCCCATCAAGGAACCTCACGCGCGCGCCTTGGTGATCAATGAAGATCACTGCGGCATCGTGCTTCGCGTCAAGATCTGCGCCCGTCGTACGAAGGATTGTTGGTTCGATCTGCATGGCTCAAATTTACGAACCACCAACCAACGTTTCGCCTATTGGGTGCGCGAAGTAGCCCAAACGCCCCACAATGGGTTTCCGATGCGCGGGAAACTCCCTAGTTTCGCACCACTGCCGCTGCCCGTTTGCGCTCCGCTGCCTTCTGTGCAGAGAGCACGAGCCCGGCGCCCATGACCGCCACGACACCCGCCGTCCATTGTTTGCCGGATAGCACTTCGCCAAAGTACGCAGCGCTGAACGCGCTGACGATAAATGGCTGCAATTGCAGCACTCCTGCCGTGGTAGCCACTCCCATGCGGTCGATGGCCGTGTAGTAGAGAACGTGCCCGATCGCTATTCCAAAGAAGGCGCTGAGACCAAGCGACCAGAGTTCACTTCCGCCAAGGTCAAGAACCTCGGCGCCATGCCCGCGCGCAAACGCCAGCATGCATGCCACCAGTGTTCCGCCCGTGTACAGCGCGATCACTCCGAATGCAAACATCGGGTGATAGCCAAACATGAACTTCCGAACGGCCAGTCCGTACACGCCGTAACCGATGCCAGCAAACACCGCCAGCAGCACGCCAATCATCGAACTGCCTTCCAAAATGTTGCCACCACCAAGCAACACCCCCGCTACTCCGCAAATCAGTAACCCTAATCCACCGAGGTATCGCACCGATGCAATCGTGGCGCGCTCAGCCGGAAAGAGCAGGTATGCACCAATGGCTACCGCCACCAATTGCAACCGCAATCCAAACGTCAATAGTCCTGGATTCACATAACTGTGTGCTGCCGTGAACGCCACTTGTGCCACCGTATTGGCAATGGCGGGAACCAGCGCAGCGCGCCAAATGGTGCGCGGCAGCACGCCACGTGAAAGCGCCCACAGCACCGCTGGTAGCCAAAATAAAGCGCTTGCGCCGTAGCGCCAACCGTTGTTGGTCCAGTGATCAATGTAGCCAGCAAGATGCCGTACAAACAGCGGAACCGTTGACCAACAAGCGAGCGTTGCAATCAATACCAGCACGCCCTCCGAGCGCTTCATGTGTCGCACTGCAAAGCTTGAAGCCGCCGATGGCACTGCGCGCATGCGCCGCAGCCCACTCATCCGAGCGCCAGCCTGCCGCCATCAACCGGAAGATTGACGCCAGTGAGATACGAAGCCGCGGGTGAAGCCAAGAACACCGCTACCGCTGCAATTTCTTCAGGCGCGCCCAAGCGACCCATGGGCACCGTTCGAAGCGCGTCGGCCTCTACTTCTTGCGCCGAAGTACCGGCGCGATGTGCACGTCCTTCAAAGAGCGAAGCAAGCCGAGCCGTGCGCGTAAAGCCCGGAAGAATGGTGTTCACGGTAATTCCAAACGGCGCCAATTCCACTGCCAGTGATCGACCCCAGTTGGCTACCGCCGCGCGAATAGTGTTTGAAACACCCAACCCACGGATGGGCGTCACCACACTGGTGGAAGCAATATTGATGACGCGCCCGTAGCCCGCTTCGCGCATGCCCGGCGCAAACACTTGCACCAGCGCGTGGTTGGCCAAGAGGTGCATCTCAAACGCCTTCGTAAAGTCCTCAGGCTTTGCTTCGATCGCCGCGCCCGCCGCCGGACCGCCGGTGTTGTTCACCAGCACATGGACGGGGCCAGCGCTACTCAGGTGCGTACGCGCCGCAAAGTCCACATCCTTGGCGCTGCTGAAGTCCACCTCCACGCTCCAGTGCCGCTGCCCGACGGGCTTCGGCAGTTCTTCCAGAGTCCGCATCAGGCCTTGGTCATTTCGACCGCACACTGTCACCGTCGCGCCAGCGGCCGCCATGGCAATGGCCGTCGCCTTGCCGATCCCCTGGGTAGCGCCACAAACAAACGCGTGGCGGCCAAAGAGCGGGAGGTGTGCGGTAGCGGGGGCGGAAGCCGAGGCGGTCGTCATTGCCGCAGCGTATCGAACCCCGGGGAGCGGTAGAACACGGCAGATGACGATCGCCACCCTTGCTGTCATGGCCCTGCTTGCCCAAGGAATTCCGCCCGCCGCGCCGGTGGCCGCGCCGCCGGCAACACCGCCACTCACCCGCACCACCGTTCCTGGCCACTGGGAGGGAAACGGCCTCCCCGAAGGTACCGACGGCATCGCGTGGTACGTCGGCGAGATCACCCTTGACGACCTCGACCGTGCCACCGATATGGTGTTCACACCTGGCAACATTGACGATGCTGACGAGTCATGGTTTAACGGCACGCGCATCGGCAGTACCGACGGCTTCCAAACCGAGCGCGCGTACACCGTTCCAAAGTCACTGTTGCGCACCGGCGTCAATCGCATTGCCATCCGTGTCACTGATAGCGGTGGCGCCGGTGGCTGGGTGGGAACATCCACATTCAAACCAACACTTGCAGGTGACGCGTGCGCCTTTGATCTCTCTGGAACGTGGTGGATCTGCCAAGGTGATCATCCTGAGCTCGCAACATTTGATCCTGTCATGGATCCCGACTTGCACGCGCGCATAGTGCCCATTCCGGTCGGCACGCGCCGCATGAAGTTGACACCCATGGCAACAGTCACGGGCACACTTCCAGACCTCTGGTACATGGCGCCCGCTGCTGCGTGGACCGACGCACTCCCCGTGGGTAATGGCCGCATGGGCGCCATGGTGTTCGGCGCTGTTCAGCACGAACGCCTGCAGTTAAATGAAGCAACTGTGTGGGAAGGCAACGCAAACGACCGCAATGCCCCTGCTGCAAACGAGTTCTTTCAAAAGGCGCGCGCTCTTGCACTCGCTGGGAAAGTCCTGGAAGCACAGCAAATCATTCAAGATCATTGCATGCTTCCTGACGACATGATGCCGCGCAGCCATCAGACGCTTGGTGATCTCCATATCGAAATGATCGACGCGCCGCGTGCTGCTTCTGAATATCGGCGCTCACTCACCTTGCGCACCGGTGTTGCCGCCAGCAGATTTCAATTGGACGGCGTTTCCATTATCCGTGAAGTCATCGCCAGCGCCCCAGACGAATTGCTACTCATTGATACGCGTGTCGAAGGCGAAGGAACTCTTCCTGCCATGCGCATTCAGTTGCACCGCGACAACTTTGAAACAGACATGCCCGTGCACACCGCTATTCCAACGCGGCAAGGTGCGCGACTCGCGTTTACCGGGCACACCGGCCAGGGTGGTGTGGGTTACGCATCCACTGCCGATATCCATACTGACGGTGGAACCATCACTATTGAAGGTGGCGATGCGGTGGTGCGCGGCGCCAAGTCGTTCACCATTGCCATTGCCGCGCGCACTGACTACTTCGGAAGCAACCCCGCCCTGCAATGTGAGAACGATCTTCGAAGCGCTGTATCCGGTTGGTCGGCACTCAGCGAACGTGCCAGTGCGTGGTTTGCCAAGTCCATGGATCGAGTGTCGCTTGACCTGGGTGGCCCGTCGCCTGAAGCCAGCGTCATTCCAGATCTTCTCTCTACACCCGCGCGCCTCGCTCGCTTCCGAACCAAGCCCGAGTGGGACAACGACTTCATTTCCCTGTATTTCCAGTACGGACGCTACTTACTGCTCTCCTCAAGCAGGCAGGGGAGCCTGCCCGCCAACCTGCAAGGCATTTGGAACCAACACTTCCGCGCACCGTGGAATGCAGACTTCCACACCAATATCAACGTGCAGATGAACTACTGGCCGGCGGGGCCGTGCGCACTCGCCGAGACAGAGCTTCCCCTCATTGACTTGCTTGACAAACTCCGCGTACGCGGCGTGCGCACTGCGCAAGATCTCTATGGCGCACGCGGTTGGTGCTGCCATCACATTACCGACGCGTGGGCGATGGCTGCTCCAGATGGCCAAACGGTTTGGGGCATGTACCCGCTCGGTGGCACGTGGCTCGTGCGACACGCATGGGAACACTACGAATACACCAACGACACTGCGTTTCTACGCGACCGCGCGTGGCCGGCACTCGACGGAGCAGTTCGATTCCTCTTGGACTACTTGGTGAAAGATCCAACAACCGGCATGCTGGTGAGTGGCCCCAGCACCAGTCCAGAAAATACCTTCATCCTTCCCGACGGTTCTCATGCGAATCTCAGTATGGGCACATCGATGGATCAGTGGATCGCCCGAGACCTCTTGGTGAATTACCTTGATGCCGCACGCGTACTTGGAAGAGGTAACGAAGCGCTTCCTATTGAAGCTACTGAAGCACTCACACACCTTGCCATGCCCACAGTAGCCGCCGATGGCCGACTCATGGAATGGTCAAAGCCCTACGGCGAAGCGGAACCGGGGCATCGCCACATGAGCCACCTGTATGGACTGCACCCCGCCAACTTCATCAGCACCGACGGAACGCCCGCACTGGCCGCAGCGGCACGTGCAAGCCTGGAATTCAGGCTAAAGAACGGTGGTGGCCACACTGGGTGGAGCCGCGCGTGGCTCATCAATTTCTGGGCGCGGTTACACGATGGCGAACGAGCGTGGGCCGACATCTGCGCACTGCTCTCCAAGTCCACCCTGCCCAATCTCTTTGACGATCACCCACCGTTTCAAATCGATGGCAATTTCGGCGGTACCGCCGGCATTGCAGAGATGCTGATGCAGAGCCATATTCGCTCGTGGAGTGCCGGGCATCTGGTGCACCGCATCGATCTCTTACCTGCCCTGCCCCGCGAGTGGAGCGACGGTCGCGTGCGCGGACTGATCGCGCGCGGCAATGTTGTGGTGGACATTCAATGGAAACACGGCGCCATTGCCCGTGTGCAGTTGGACTCTCCCGACGCGCGTGAACTACGCATCAAGATGCCCGCTGGCGTGACTCGCGCGCACGTGGCAGTGGCGGGTCAAGCGCCCATTGATCTGCCAATCCCAGACGGGATCGTCATTATCCCACGCGCGGCGGCGCCCACGCCACGGAGCGTGGTGATCTTGCCGTAACCAAGCTCCGCGCCGTCAATCTTTCGGCTTGCCGGCCCGCAATATGACTTCCAGTTCGATATCGGTGCCGGCGCGCCAGACCTTCAGTTTGACAACATCACCAGCCTTGTGGCCACGCAGCTTGGTCATCATGGCGGCCGTGTTTTCAAGGTCCTCGCCATTCCAAGACACCAGAATGTCGCCCTTCACAATGCCCGCTTCACTTGCCGCCGTTTCTGCGCTCACGCCATCAACCAGAACGCCGTTTGCTGGAGCGCCGGCTTCCCGATCATCGTTGGTCATGGATGGCATCACTCCCAAGCGGACCGGGCCATATCCGCGATCTGCAGTCTTGCTACTTTCTTGCTGGAACTCCAGGCGCTCTGGTCGAGTAGCGACCGTGGTGGCGATATCTGCTGCCAGCGCAACAATCTTTGCGGCTCCCTCCGGATTCAGGGTGTAACCCTTGTCCTTGGGGGTGTGATAGATGTCGTGATTTCCCGTGTACATGAAGAGCACCGGAATACCAGCGCCATAGAAACTGGCGTGGTCACTCGGTCCGCGACCCGATGGGTCAGCGTGAATCGTCAAGCCGCTGCGTTCAAAGATTGGACGCATCACGTCAATCATGCCCTTAGCGGAACTCATGCCGCCAACGCTCAGGTCATCGGAACGCAACCGACCGACCATGTCCATATTCACCATCAATGACATCTTGTCATTTGCAATTGTTGGATGCTCGACATACCAGCGCGAACCGCGCAGTCCACTCTCTTCACCGGTGAATCCAAGAAACAGAATGCTGCGCGCATCTTTCGGCGCATCCTTGCCACCGTAGAGATCCGCCATCGCCTGCGCAATACACAGCATGGCTGAAGTACCACTGGCATTGTCATCTGCACCAGGATGCAACTGACCGGTGTACTGCGGGCTAGTGCCAAAGTAGCCGTACCCAACGTGGTCAAAGTGTGCACCCACCACCACCCATTCATCAGCCAACGCGCCTTTGCCACGCAAGACTCCGCCCACATTTTGTGTTGGTGTGCCGCCATTCGACAACTTGGTTTCAATAGAAACCTTGGCATCATCGTTCAGGGCCACCGTCTTGATTTCGCCAGCGTCGGCGCGCTTGCGCCAGTCCAACAATGAACCCTGATCAGGCGCGCCCGCTTTCAAGATCTGCTCGGCAACGTCGGCGGAAACCTGCACCATGGGAATATCAAGTGGACGGCCCCAGCGGCTCGTTGAGACGTCTTCCAGTGCAACCTTGCCGTCGCGTGCGCCGGGAGGCGAAACCAGAATGATTCCTGCAGCACCGAGTTCCACCAGCGCATCAATCTTGGTGGTCATTGCTGAAAATTCACTGAAGCGGCGCGATGCCCACTTGGAACGACCGCGTTCATCGAGTGGCTCATAGCGAAACACCATGGCTATCCGACCCGTGAGATCGGTGCCCTCTTCAAAGCTGGTGTAGTCGGCTTCACCCTTCTTGATGCCGTAACCAACAAAGGTCACCGATGCTTCCAACTTGGCATTACCGGAAATTCCGAGCACAGCGAAGTCTTTGCCGCGTTCGCGATCGGCGCCGCCTGCGGTCAACAGTCCCTCTTCCACCTTCGGCGCCCCACCAGTGAGGGCAAACTTCTGTTGATAGCTCTTCCACGGACCGTCCTTTGGAGTGACGCCGTCTTCACCAACAGCCGGGAACGCAACTTCAAGACCCGCGTCCTTCATCCAGAATTCCAAATACTCAGCCGCAAGGTCATTGCCGCGAAGGCCAGGCGCGCGGCCTTCAAACCACGGATTGGAAAGCGTGATGGCGTGTTGGTACCAACGAGTTGCCACTGGTCCAAGATCCACAAATACCTTGGCAAGATCAATGTCCTTGGCATCAACGGCCTTGGCACTGTCGGCGGGTGCCCAGCTGTACACATTGATTGGACCCTCGATCACCTTGCCTGGCTCTTTGGGTGCCGGCGAAGTCTGCGGCGCCGCTTCATCCTGCTTGGGCGCAGGAGCATCGCGGGTGATGATCACTTGCTGCGGCGGGTCTGCTACCGGTGCATCTTGCTTGCCATCCTGTCCCCCACTCGCGATGGCACAACATGCCGTAGCAAGAGAGATTGCGAGTGGATTTGTGCGCAAAATGGATCCAAGCATGAAGTGCCTTTCGAAGCGTGAAGTGTAAGGGTTTACACAGTGCTCACTATGGAAAAAGCACGCGAGGGTCGCCCGTTGGCGACCCTCGCGGGAAGAATCAGGTCAGTAACAACATGTGGTGGCATGCACCACATGTCGCACCAGTATCAGTCTCCGATACGGAGCATGTCACGGCCAAGAATGCCGTCGACCGTCGTGACACCAGCACTGCACGAGCCGTTACCAGTGGTGAGCATGTCGTAAGCAGCCGATGAGTAGTACGCGTTTGCACCACCCCCAGCTACAAACCACAAGCTACCACTCGCAACCGACGATCCAGTGGCTTGCGCCGCCTGAGCGAGCGCCAAGTCATTGTCCTGCTGGATACCAGCAATCGACACCACCTGAGTGTGACCATCGAAGCAAAGTGTTGCCGGGGCGCTGTTGTAGCCCTGGTTGAAGAACCATGGTGTTGGCGTAGAGAACGCAGGGTTCACTTCGCCGCCTTCCATGTTCTGGAGCCATTGATGCTCCCACATGCGCCACTTCAGCGATGGGTACTGCGCAAGACCAGCTGCTGGGCTCTTGAAAGCACCAGGCATGGTGTTCTTGGTTGGCTTTGCGCCAAACGTCGCGGAAGTGTTGCTACCTGTCTTACGTGACCACGCCATGACGTCCGGCGACCACATGGCCGCTGGGCTCCAGCAATAAGTGGGGGTTTCAAAGTCACCACCGGTGTAATTGAACTCAACCGGTGTAGAGAAGTACTTGTCAATCTTGCCGAGCGTGATCTTGTCCTTCGGGGCCCAGAAGACCTTGTCGTAGAACCTACCGCTGACGTAACTGTTGAACGCCTTGCAATTGGTGAGACGCCATGCGCCTTCCCAACGTGCTGAAGCGCCCCAGAAATCGCAGGCCTGATAGGTCACAAAGTTGCCGCAGTTTCCTGGCCATCCAGTGCAACGCTGCGGAGCACCATTAACCCAATAGCCCCAGAGACCACCACCCGAATCCCAACCGAGGATCATCTGCGGAATGCACTGCGTTGCCGTGATGGCCGTGCATGCGCCAACGATGGCATCGCCATACATACCGCACTCGTCAGGAACAGCAGTGAACTGCCGGTCGTTGTAGTCAGCCCCGTACGCGTTACTCGCAGCACTCAGGTTGCGGAGATTGCCCAGACTCTGCGTGATCAGCGCAGCGTCTCGAGCCTTACCAATCGCAGGCAACAGGATCGCAATGAGCAGCGCGATGATCGAAACGACCACCAACAGCTCAACGATCGTGAAGCCCTTCTTATTGAGGCGGTTCATGTACCTACCTCGCCTTTCTGCAGCCCGTAGGCATGCATGAAGAGTCCAAACCAAGATGTGACCGGCACTGAAGTTCACCGAGGCTTCAAGGATCGGTGTTCCAGACCGGCGGGCTGGACTCGAACAGGTGCGGACCTTTGGCGGCAGGCCCGCGAAGCCGTTTCAGAAATCCAACCACACCTGAGGGGTGGGCCGGGGTTGTACGGAACGATATCCGTACCGACAGATATACGACTGCGCCAACCACCGGAGATTCAGGAGATCCTGGCGATTGTCCCCCGAGCCCCCACACCCGCGGGCGCCTGGAGTCCTAATAATGACCACCAAGGGCCGAAGAGCAGCCCGGACCATCCGCCTTTACCCTTCTCCCCGAAGCCTGACGCGGATCCTGCAACCCCGCGCCATTTCCAGCTGACCCAAGGACTCCCGCCCATGAAGCTCTACACCCGAACCGGCGATGACGGAACCACTGGCCTCTTCAGTGGCGCCCGCGTCTCCAAAGATCATCCGCGCATTGAGGCGTACGGAACGATTGATGAACTCAACGCGGTGTTGGGGCTGGTGCTCAGTGCCTGTGATCCCGCGCACGCCTTTGAGAAGCGATTGCACGCGATCGTTGGTGCGATCCAATCACGCCTCTTTGATATTGGTGCAGATCTTGCAACGCCCGAAGGTGCCAAGCAGCAATCAAAGATCCACCGCATTGATACTGCAGACGTTGCGGAGTCGGAAAAATGGATTGACGAAATTGATTCAGCCAATCCGCCGCTCACCACGTTTGTCATGCCCGCGGGAACCGAGCTTGCTGCGCGGCTCCACCTCGCACGCACCGTGTGCCGTCGTGCGGAGCGCACCATCATTTCGCTCGGAAGTATTGAACCCGTCGGCGAGCCACTGATGCGCTATGTCAATCGATTGAGCGATCTGTTCTTTGCGATGGCGCGCCGAGCAAATCATGAGCGTGGGCATGCAGATGTTGCATGGATTCCAAAGCAATCGGGCAAGTAATCAGCCGTAAATCGCGCTGCGCGCGCTTACACCTCAACCGTGCCGAACACGCGATCACCAGCGTCTCCGAGCCCGGGGCGAATGTACGCATTGCCATCAAGTTCACGGTCCAGCGCCGCGGCGTGAACCATGACGTCGGGATGTTCGTCATGAACGCGACGAACACCCTCGGGGGCGGCAACCAGGCACACCATTTGAATATCACGGCAGCCGGCTTCCTTTAAATAGCGAATAGCGGCGCACGCGCTTCCACCAGTCGCAAGCATCGGATCAATCACAATGGCGTAGCCATCACCGACGTCGTGCGGAAGTTTGGCGTAATAAGTGACGGGACGATGCGTGGCTTCGTCGCGACGAATGCCGATGTGCCCGACGCGCGCCTCTGGAAAGAGTTGCATCACACCGTCGGTCATGCTTAGGCCTGCGCGCAAAATTGGCACCAGTGTGACTGGACGGCTCAATTGGTGGCCCTCGGTCTCCTCCAGCGGTGTCGGCACCCGGATGGGGCGGGTGTCAAATCGGCGGGAGACCTCGTAGGTCATCAAACCGGCGATCTCATTGAGGAGACGACGAAAGTCCGCGGAATGAGTGCCACGATGGCGCGCTATCGCCAACTTGTGCCGAATGAGCGGGTGATCGAAGACCTTGAGATTGGAGAATGCGTCCGAATGCGTGGGCATAAATGTGTTCCTTGCGGGCAAGCGTAGACTGCTCCGTCGCGCCGCGAACCCTGCGGCGGGAGGAAGATCACATGACGAACACCGTAAACGAAACCTCGCGCAACGACGGCGCGCTGCTGAATGGCGCGCGGGATACTGCCATGCAGCACCGGAATGCCGTTCGCGGCGGTTCTGTGCTGCTCGGCACGGGTGCGCTCATCGGCGCAGCCCTAGCCGTTCTCCTTGGCGCCGCGTTTGCGCAAACCCCGGCCGCAAGCCGCCCGGCGGGTCGCGCCAAGCCAAGCCCCGAGCAGATCACGCTGGAGACGCGTGCTGCCATGGAAGTTCTGAATCAATTCGTTGGTCGCTGGGATATCAACGGTCAATCGTTTGACGAGAACGACAAGCCGGTTGGAACGTTTACCGGTAGCGCGCATTATTCGTTTGTGATGGCGGACAATTTCTTGATGGGGGAGACCACACTGACAAGTGGAAAGTTTGTACTTGATCAGACGGATTACTTTGGATATTCCCCAGGCCTCAACAAGTACACCCACGTCATGCTCACTGAGCTTGATAAATCCATGATCTACCAACAAGGCGAATGGATGGCCGAGGTTGGCTCATTTGTGTTTGCTGTTGCTGCGCCGCTCGACTCGCCCAAAGGAACGCCGCGCAGTGTTGGGCTTGAGTACGGATTCAGTAACGCAGGCATTGCAGTCACCATGAGTATGCAGAACGGCGTCAAGCCAATGCGCAAGGTGCGCATGCTGCTCACCAAGTCAACGCAGCCTGCGGCACCAACCGGCCCCGATGGCATGCCTTTGGGCGGAAATGTGCAGTATCAGCAGGGTGACCCCGCCAAGATGCGCGCACAGATGCAGCAAGCGGTTGGGCAGATGACTGCGCAAAAACAAGCTATGCAGCAATACATGCAGGGGATGAATATGGGTATGGACAGCCAGATGGACAAGATGATGGATCAACAAATGGACCAAGGTGTGACCGATCAAACCCGCGAACTGCTCCGGGGTCCTGAATAATGCCACTACCTCGCCTGGCAATCATTGGTCGACCCAACGTCGGCAAGTCCAGCCTATTTAATCGACTGGCCGGACGCCGCATTTCCATCGTCGACCCGACTCCTGGTGTGACTCGCGATCGCGTCACCACCATCCTTGAACTCAACCCGCCGCCAGATCGCTCCGATGAAGAGCCGCGATTTGTAGAAATCATGGATACCGGCGGATACGGAATCTATGCCGCTGAAGGCGGACAAATAGATGACGCCGGCAAGGACTTGGCGTTGCTGACGCCGGACATCGAAGCACAGATTTACAAGGCCGCCCATGATGCGGAATTGATCTTGTTTGTCATCGACGCGCGTGATGGCGTGATGCCGCTCGATGAGCGCGTTGCGAAATTGATTCGCAGCGCCGGACTCTCACAGAAGGTTGTGCCAATCGCCAACAAGGTGGACGACCCCAGCTGGGATGCCGACGGCTTTGAAGCTGCCGCACTCGGATTTGGGCAGCCACTCTTGGTGAGCGCCACCTCTGGATACGGATCGAAGCGATTGCTGGAAACAGTGTGGGAACGCCTTGAAAAGTCCAGTGCAGGTGAGCAGCCGGAAGTTCCGGAAGTTCGCTTTGCGATCGTTGGTCGCCGCAATGCCGGCAAGAGTTCGCTGGTGAATACGCTGGCTGGTGAGCCGCGCGTCATTGTCAGTGAAATTGCTGGCACCACACGCGATGCTGTCGACGTTCGCTTTGAAATCGACGGCAAGGTGTTGGTGGCTATTGACACCGCGGGAGTTCGCAAGCGAAAGAGTTGGGCTGATGACGTCGAGTTCTATTCAAATGCGCGTACCGACAATGCCATTGAACGCGCGGATGTTTGCGTACTGCTTCTGGACGCCACCGAGAAGTGCTCACAGATTGAGAAGCGCCTCGCAAGCCAGCTTGAGGAGAAGTACAAGCCCACGGTGATTGCGGTCAACAAGTGGGACCTGGTCGCTGGAAAGCTCTCCCCGAAGGACTACACGGAGTACCTCACCCAGGAATTCCCCGGCCTTGAGTTTGCGCCGATCGTGTTCATCAGTGCCAAGGACGCCAGTGGTCTGAAGGAGCTGCTGGGCATGATTGCGAATCTTGATCAGCAAACCAAGCACCGCGAGGGCACTGGACGCATTAACAACGCGGTGCGTGAGATTCTGGAAGCGCGTGGGCCGAGCTCTGCGCTGGGCACTCGCGCCAAGGTCTTCTATGTGGCGCAAATTGATGTACGGCCACCAACGATTGCGATGGTGGTCAACAAGCCCGACCTCTTTAAGGGCACCTATGAGCGGTATTTCAAGAACCAATTGCGCGAGCACTTGCCGTTCAGCGAAGTTCCGATCAAGTTGATCTTCAGCGAACGCAAGCGCGAAGAGCGTCGACACTAAGCATTACTGCCGCACGTGTGCTGAGGTTCCGCGTACAGAGTGCGCGGGAGTTGTCGGTTACCCCGGACGCACTGCCCAAGTGATCACGAATGCAACTGCTGCAAGGGCGCCAACAACGCCTGTGCCGATCGCTGTTGCAGCAAATGCATCAAGTGTGGCGATTCGAAATGCTGAGCGAGCTAAGAACGCTGTTGCAGCGGTAAATGCCAAGCCGTCAAACGCCAGTTTGAGCATCGGTTGATCAATCGGCACGAAGTTGGTGAGGGCCGCGACTGCCACGCATGCAAAGGCGCGGCTGGTGATGTCAATGGCGGATCCAGGTGGTCGCCCGCGCACCAGCGCAATGGCGGCAAATGCAGCGGCGCCCGCACCTGTGCACAGCAGAAGCCAGACCACCGAGGCGCCAGCAGCAGAGAGTCGCTGGATGGCGGTTGGGGAAACCGTTTCGGTTGGAAGCAGTGCTGGCAACCCCGCCAGGCAGCCAATGACTAAGGCGAGCAGTGCCAACACGCCGACGCCGCCCCAGAATCGGAAGTCACCCTCCGGACAGAGGGGAAGATCATGCGCGCGTTCGTTCATGGGGCGGTCATCGTATCCCGTGCCGTGGGATATCCTCAGTTGCGCCATGGATATTCAGATCCGCGACCGCAGCCGCCAACCCATTGGCGTGGCACAGGTGGATCCGGCGGCGCGACCCATGCTGGTCCGTGCAATCGCTGCGGATGGGGCGCCGCATGAAATCTATCTTGACTGGGAACACGCGCTTGACGATGCGGGGCAATTGCGTTCGTGCGTGACCTGCGGGTGCCAGCACCTGTATCGGCGCCGGACCCTGCCCCGATTTGCGCCGTTCGCCCTGGTACTTGCGGGGGCTGGCGTGGTGGCGGGAGTGCTTGGGTACTCCAGTGACCCCATCGTGCTTGCGGCGCTGGTGGCTCTACTGGTGCTGGACGGCGCAGTGTTGGTGCTCGCCCGTGTGCAGTTGGTCTGCTACCGCTGCGGCAGCGCCTACGGGGGCGCGCCGATCGCTCGCTATCACCGTGCGTGGGATGCTCGTATTGCCGCGGAACCTGACAATCAGCCCGCCCCGCCCAATGACATGAACGCTACAAACGATGCTCGCGGGCCATCGCTACCATCAAACCCATGAGCGCCCCAGACATTGCGCCAACCGCTGCCGACACCGCATGGATGAGTTCCCTCGGTGGTTGCTTTGTTGTGTTTGATGGCCCAGACGGAAGCGGAAAGAGCACGCAGTTTCGACGCTTTGCTGACATCACACGTGCCACCGGGATTGAGGTGGTGGAAGTGCGCGAACCCGGCGGCACCGCAATCGGTGAGAAGATTCGAGCCATCTTGCTTGATCCAGCCAATGCAGAGATGACCACACGCAGTGAAATGCTTTTATATATGGCCAGTCGCGCGCAACTGTATGAGCAACGAATTGCGCCAGCGATTGCCTCGGGTGCGCTGGTCCTTGCCGACCGCTTTGTCTCAAGCACGCTGGCTTACCAAGGCACCGCTGGTGGAATTGACGAAGAAGAGATCTTGGCGGTTGGCAAGGTTGCCACGGGAAATCATTGGCCAGACCTCACAGTGGTGTTTGATGTTGATACTGATGTTGCCATGAAGCGTCTTTCACCGCTTCTGGATCGCATGGAACAGAAGGGCATGGATTTCCACGCACGCGTCCGCAGTGGATACCTCGCGCAAGCAATGCGTTGGACGCATCGTTATGCAGTGGTGAACGCAAGTGTTGCTCCGGATGCTGTTACACACGGACTGCTTGATGCAGTCGCAACTTGGACAGCGCAGCGATTGGCAACGCGTAGTGGAACGCACAAGTAATCCACCGCGTCTCCACACTGTTGAACGTTGCTGTGTAAATTTATAAATAGTGAAGAACTTCCGCACGTACTGCTCGTTTCCGCGGAAACTGCGCGCATACTCACCGCCGTGTGTGGACAGCACGCGGGGCACTGGCTGAACCGCAGATCGTGTGGGGACATGAATCCGAATGTTGCGCGTCGTGACCGGCTGAGCCGGTTCGTAGATCTAGCGCGGGTCTATCGTGGCTGGAGTCGGCAAGAGCTGGCATCCAACCTTGGCCGAGATCTCTCCAAAGTAGTTCCTGACAGTGGCAATCCAAAGCTTGATTTGGTGGTTGCCCTTGCTGATGCGCTTGATTGGAATGTTGGCGATGTAGCGCAGTGTGTTTGGGAAGCCCCACCACTGGTATTGGTGCCTGGTGAAGACTTCGCTGCGCTTGATGCGCAGGCGATTGAATCACATCGAGCAGGTGATTGGCGTGGCTTGATTGCGGGCGGACGGCGGCTGTTGGCGTCCGCAAACACCCCTGCCGAGCGTGCGCGTGCGCTCAATCGGCTGTCTGGTGGGCATGATGGGCTTGGGCGCTATTCCAAGAGTCTGGATTGCCTACGCGACGCACTGTCGCTCACGCCACTGACACCGCAGTTGGAGCTGATGTTGCGTGTCAACCTAGTGGGTGCACACTATGCACTTTGGCATGTCATTGAAGCACGTGCCACAGCGCGTGAGTTGGTGGATCGCTTTGAGATGCGACCGCCAAATGGACGTGTTGAGCAGGTAGCGCAGGCATTTTCACTGATGTACCGCGGGCACTGCGCACGACGCGCGATTGCCTCGTGCACTGAAGATGCACACCGCAATGCCAATGAAGCGTGCGCAGACCTGGAACGAGCCGGCACTTTATTTTCTGCCCTTGCCCGTGAGTTCAGCGACGATAGTTACGGTGGCGTCGCCAACACTTGCCGCGGTGCTTTATTGGAAGTGCATTGCACGCTTGGATTGCTGGATCCGCTCGATGCGGTATCAACAATTACTGAAGCGCTCGGTGGTGTGGAGGATCCGCTGTTGGCTCCGCCAGGCGATTGGCTGGAGAGTTACGGTTGGTGGTGCATCTTTGGATGCAATGTGGCAGTTCGTCATTTGGACGATCCGCACTTCCACCGCGCCATGGCGATATTTACCAACAAGGCGATCGAGATCGCGGACCGACTTGGAAACTGGTCGCTTCGTGAACGCGCATTTAGCCTTGAGCAGATGCGGCGGGAACGCCTTGAAAAGTCCACTGGCTTTGAGGCCGAGTGGATCCTTGATGAGGAAGATGTCCGCACGATCGCTGGCACGATGGGCAGGTTTCCATCGTTCCGCGAAACCGGCTGGCGAATCCTTGCCGATGCCCGCATTGTCGAGAAGGTATGAAAGGAGGAACACAACATGAAAATGCAATTTGAATTGAGTCACTTGAGTCATAGCTTGCGTGTTCGTCCCCGGGGCACGATGTCGTTTGGTTCTGTGTCGATACTTCTATTGGTGGCATGTGCCGCCTTTGTTCCGTGCGCACCCGTGGCGGTGGCGGAAAATGGGCGCGTCCAGGCTGTTCCGGCGGGTGATGAGCGAACGGCGGATCGCCGACGTTGGTGGCTTGACATTTGGTCCCATTCCATGCAAGAAACCTGCTTTATCACTTGGATGGATACGCAGTTTGGCGGCAACACATGGCAGTGGGTCTTGCCGATCCAACAAGTCAATTCCATCTATGTGTGGTGGATGGTGGCAGTGTGGGAACAGCCCAACGGGAAGTGATCGGTGCATCTGCACCGAAATTGCTTGATGCCAGTTTCACCATCGGGCGGGGTCTCATCTAGACTCCGCCCGATGGGCGCTAGTGGACATGCAGCAAACGATCATGCTTCGGCACATGCGCACGCGCATACCCCTGCGCACGAACACTGCCCAGGGTTGCTGCTCTTGGTCTGTGGACCATCAGGCGTCGGCAAGACCACCATTGTGCATGAACTCATTCGCCGATTCGGTGGTTTGTTTTCCATCAGTGCCACCACGCGGCAACGATCGCCGCAAGAACGTGACGGTGTTGATTACTTCTTTATCGATGAGGGGACTTTCCAGCAGTGGATTGCTGAGGATCGGTTCCTGGAACACGCACAGGTCTTTGGCCGCGCGTGGTATGGAACGCCTGAGGCTCCCGTCCGCGCGGAACTGGCAAAGGGTCACTTGGTAGTGCTCGATATTGATGTTCAAGGTGCTGACAATGTGCGCAAACGCATCCCCGAGGCACTGGCGATTTTCGTACTGCCGCCCACTGAGCAGGAACTCTTGAAGCGGCTGCGCGCACGTGGTCGTGAGGATGAAGCTGCCATCGAGCGCCGCTTTGCGGAGAGCAAACTAGAGATCGCCCGCGCGATGCAAGGTCACACATTCGATGCATTTGTGGTGAACGACACACTGCCCCGTGCTACGGATGAGGTGTCGGCGATTGTTGCGGCACGACTGGCAAAGCAGGGCTAACCGTGTGGGGGATTGCCCGGGGGTGCACCCGGGCGACGGCAGGCGTAGTTCAAGGAAACCGGGTGGCTTCCGCGGAATAAATCCCGGGAAAGCGCCGATAAATTCTGAGTCTTGCAAAGTGTCTGCGATTGATCAACAGGCTAAAGTAATGACCATGGCGGTGCATCGGCACTGCCCCGGTGATGGCGCCCGCACCTTTGAGGCCTCTGTTGACTACTGCACGCATTCCACTTCCGCGACCGCCCGCCACCAATCCTGCTGAGTTGCTGGTGCGCTACACAGTCCCGATTGTCACTGTCCATATCTTGGCGCTTTTGGTGTTTGTGCCAGCGTTCTTTTCATGGCCCGCGGTGATCTTGTGTGTTGCTGGCGTTCACGTGTTTGGGCAGACCATCACCATGGGCTACCACCGCTTGCTCGCGCACCGCAGTTTCAATACGCCGCGTTGGTTTGAGCACACACTCGTACTCGGCGCGCTCTGCTGTCTTGAGGATTCGCCGGCGCGGTGGACGGCCACGCATCGCATGCACCATGCGCACAGTGATGAACCAGAAGACCCGCACAGTCCGTTGGTGACGTTCCTTTGGGGTCATGTTTGGTGGGTCATGTTGCGCAACCGCGATCTGCATCACCGAACCAACTATGACAAGTACGCCCGCGACATCTTGCGCGATCCTTTCTATATGTGGATCGAGAAGCATGCGTGGAGTCCGTTGTGGTTCTACTTGGCGCAGTGCGCCATCTATGTTGCTGCGGGATTTGCTGTCGCGCTGGCATGGACTGACGTGACTGGTGCCGCGCTGTTCGCTGCGAGCGTCCTGGTTTGGGGCGTATTTCTGCGCACTGTCATCGTTTGGCACATCACTTGGAGCGTCAACAGTCTGACGCACATGTTTGGCTATCGCAATCACGACACCGAAGAGCACAGCCAGAATAATTGGCTGGTGGCGTTGGTGGCCGCTGGCGAAGGTTGGCATAACAATCATCACGCTGACCCGGCATGCTGCACCAATCAACACCGCTGGTGGGAATTGGATGTGACGTACTGGGAACTGCGAGCGATGTCGCTCGTTGGGCTGACCAGCGATCTGTCGCCGCGCCGCGAGGTGCGTGCCGCAGCAGCGATTGCCGCGGCGGCAGCGCGCACGAAGGCGAAGATGATCGATCCTGCGGCGCCGACGGAAAACCGTGGTGAGGCGAATGCGACGAAAGTCAGCGTTGGTGCGAGTGCCAGTACTGCAGACGTAGCGCAACCGAGTGCTGTTCATTCAAGCTAAGGGTGCAGGTGGGCAGGGCCGAGCGCCGCGAATCGCGGTGTTTCATGGCAGCTGCGTCCACGTTCTGTGCGGAACCGTTGATTAGGAATCGGTGGATTCTTCGGTGACCTGTGGGGGTCCGATGACGGCGCTACCCACGCGAACCATGTTGGATCCGCACTGCACGGCGATCTCAAAGTCAGACGTCATGCCCATGGAGAGAATGTCGAAGCGCTCGCCACCCGCGCCAACTTGACGAATGTCGTCGTACAGTTCGCGGCAGCGTTCGAACGTTGCGCGTGCGGCGTCGGTCCCGCCGGCCAGCGGCGCCATGCACATGAGACCGCGTGGCCGAACATTCACCATCGTGTCAATCTGTGCCACCAAGTGTCGTGCGGCGCCGGGGGCAACGCCTTGCTTGGATGACTCGCCACTGACATTCACTTCCACAAGCACCTCTATTGGGGTCTCGCGTCGCGCGGCGGCGATCTGAATTTCTTCGGCAAGGCGCAGGCTGTCCACCGACTGAATCAGCCTGGTTGCCTCGACGGCCTTCTTGACCTTATTGCGCTGCATGGTGCCGATCATGTGCCAGCGCACCACGGGCGCTGTTCCACCAAGTTCAGCGTGGCGGGCGCGCCACTCATCGATCTGCGCGGTTCGCTGCAAGAGTTGTTGCACGCGGTTCTCTGCAAAGTCCACTTGGCCCAATTGCATGAGCTCGCGAATTTGTTCCACCGAACCGCTCTTGGAAACCACCACCAGCATGATGTCTTCTGGTCGACGGCCAGCGACCTTGGCGGCAGAAGCGATACGGGACTGCACATCCAGGTAGCGCTGCTTGAGGGTGGTGCCGTTCGCGTCCTGCGTTCCGGTGGTCATGTGTAAAGGATACGGCGCTCTGCTGAAGGGTGAATGAGGGAAATGTCGGGGCGAGGATGCAGGGGTGGTGGGGGAGCTTTGGGTGCACGGGGATTGTGCTGAGTAGCGGCAGGCGGAGGGTCGGTGCACTCGTATCCTGACAGGAGATGAGCGCCAAACACACCGTCACACCGCCCGGCAATTGCCCTTGCATCCTGATCATTCGCGATGGCTGGGGAATCAATCCGCACCCCAAGGAGCGCGCGGCGGACGGGACGCGGCTGGGCAAGACGCCGGTGTGCGATCGGTTAGAACGGGAGTGGCCACACACATTGATCAAGACGTCTGGTGAAGATGTCGGGCTGCCCATCGAGAATGGCGAGCCAGTGATGGGTAACAGCGAGGTTGGGCATCAGAACATTGGCGCTGGTCGAATTGTTGACCAAGAGCTCATGCGAATCACGCGCGCGGTGCGTAGTGGTGAGTTTGCGCGCAATGAGGGTTTGGTCGCTGCGTGCGCGCATGCCAAGGGAACAACGGACGATGGTCGTGCTCGGGCATTACACATCATGGGATTGGTAAGTGGCGGGAAAGTGCACAGCGACTTTTTGCATCTTGAGACGCTTGTGCAACTTGCAAAGTCACAAGGCGTCCCCAGTGATCGCGTGTTTGTGCATGTCTTTACTGATGGGCGTGACACAGCGCAACAGAGTGGTCTTCCGGTAGTTGAACGGCTCGAGGAGTTGCTCGCTCAGGCAGGCGGACGGATTGCGACGGTCATTGGTCGATACTGGGCGCTGGACCGTGATTTCCGGTGGGATCGTGTGGAGCGTGCGTGGAATGCGATCATGAATCGCGCGGGAACGGTGTATGGAACCAATGCCGTGCAGGTGATGCGTGACTACTACGCAAAGCCGGTGTCGAGCAACATGTCGGGGGATGAGTTCATTCCACCAACCAGAATCCTGCGTGATGCTGGTGTGCCAACAGATGGCGATGCAGTGGTGTTCTTCAATTTCCGCGGTGATCGACCGCGCGAACTCACTATGGCATTTGTGTTGCCGGACGAGGCGTGGTCAAAGGTGAAGTCGGGTGGATTTGCGCGCGATCCGCGCCCGCATGATTTGCACTTTGTGACCATGACGGGCTACGAACAAGGCCTGCCAGTGCGAGTGGCGTTTGAGCGCCCAGCAAAGATGCCACACATCATGGGAGAGTGGATTTCCAGCTTGGGCCTGACGCAGTTTCGGTGCGCGGAAACCGAGAAGTTCCCACATGTCACGTTCTTCTTCAATGACTATCGCGAGGAGCCATTTCCAGGGGAGCACCGAACACTGATTCCAAGCCCAAAGGATGTAGAAACTTACGATCAGAAGCCTGAAATGAGCGCCTACGGGGTGCGAGATGCGGTGTTGGGGCGCATTGCTGCTACGGATTGCGAGTCATTCATAGTGGTGAACTTTGCAAATCCAGACATGGTGGGGCACACGGGAAATCTGCAAGCGGTGATCAAGGCGTGTGAGGTGGTAGATGAATGCGTGGGGCAGATTATGGAAGCAACGCTGGCCCGAGGCGGGAGTTTGGTGATCACGGCGGATCACGGAAACGCAGAACAGATGAAGGACCCCACGACGGGTGAGCCCCAGACGGCGCACACGAATTTCACCGTGGAGTTGTTTGTGGTGGGCGAGGCGTTCCGTGGTGTGCAACTACGGGAAGGTGGACGGCTAGCAGACATCGCGCCAACCATGTTGGCGATGATGGGTTGCACGCAGCCGCCCGAAATGAGCGGCACCAGCCTCCTCTAAATTCGTCCCGTTCCTCCCGTTCCTCCCGGACCAATTTATTTGCGGTGAAATTCGGCACGAGTTTTGAAATGTCACCAGCGCGTGGGCATGATGCGCCTATGCCTCGACGACGAAGGGCCATCATCCCCGGCGTTCCGCACCATGTGACCCAACGGGCCGCGCATGGTCGTTACATCATTGAATCCAACGACTCCAAGGCGATTCTCATCGACCTCCTCGCCCAGTGGGCGAACCGAACAGGAGTACTAGTTGGCGGCTTCGTGCTCATGAACAACCACTTCCACATGTGCCTAACCCCACCCAGCGAAGACGCGTTAAGCCTTATGATCGGTCGCGCCACGGCCTTCCTATCGCGCTGGATCAACGTCGGTCTTCGCGATGTTGGCCCAAACTGGCAAGGGGCGTTCTACGCCGCGCCAATGGATGACGAGCACACCATCGCCGCGCTCCGGTACATCGAACGCAATCCTGTCGCCGCAAATCTCACCAGTAATCCTTGTGACTGGCGCTGGTCAAGCGCCGCATGGCACGCGGGACTCGGTCCAAAGCCGGCGATCATTTCGACGGACTATCGACCATGCGCCGAGGTCAAAGCGTGGCGCGACAGTCTTGATGTCGAGCAACCAGAATTATTAAGACGAAAGATCCACGCCGCCACTACGAACGGAGATCCGCTCGCTGATGATCAATGGATCGACCGCATGGAGGCAGTCCTTGGCCGCCCCTTGCGCCGCCGCCCGCGCGGGCGACCGCCAGAAAATGGTCCGGGAGGAACGGGACGAATTTAGCCGTGAATCATGCGACCTTCGGCGCCGAGGGCCGCTTCGTGCATGCTCTCTGCCATCGTTGGATGCGCATGCATCGTCGCAATGATGTCGTCCACTGTTCCCTCAAGGGCTTTCGCCACGCAAATCTCGTGGATCAACTCGCTGGCGTTCTCGCCAATGATGTGACCCCCAAGGATCTCGCCGTACTTCTTGCTGACAATCAACTTGACCATGCCCTCGGCCGCGCCGTCGGCTATCGCCTTGCCATGACTCTTCAGGCTGTACTTGCCAACGCGGTACTCAATGCCCTTCTCTTTCGCAGCGCGTTCTGTCAAGCCAACGCTCGCTACTTGCGGGTTGCAGTACGTCGCACCAGGAATCGCGTCATAGTGCACGCCGGTTGATGAATGTCCAAACATTCGCTCGACCGCAACAATTGCTTCTTCACTCGAAACGTGCGCAAGCCATGGACCGCCAATGACGTCGCCGATCGCATAGACGCCCGGGACGCTGGTTGCGTAGGTCGCCTTGTCCTTCTTCTCCAGGTAGTCCGTAGAGATGTGCCCCTTGTCCGTCTTCAGACCAAGTGACGCGTCAAATAGCCCTTCAAAGCGGCCCGCAACGCCAATCGCCACCAGCACCGTCTCTGCGTCAATGGTCTCAGACTTCTTGGTCGCCTGATCTTCGATCGTGACCTTGGCTCCCTTCGCCGTCTTCTCCACAGCCTTGGTCATGCAGCCGAGTTTGAACTCAATGCCCTGCCTGCTAAAGATCTTCAGCGCTTCCTTGGAAATCTCATCATCCTCAACCGGCATGATGCGATCGAGCATCTCCACGACGGTCACTTTCGTGCCGAACGCGTTATAGAAGTAAGCGAACTCCATGCCGATCGCGCCGCTTCCGACAATCACCATTGACTCTGGTCGTGCCGGCAAATTCATAGCCTCGTAGCTAGAAATGATGGTCTTGCCATCCTTTGGGGCAAATGGCAGTTCGCGCGGCGCCGCACCGGTAGCAATCAGAATCTTGTCGGCCGTGATGATCATGTCATCCTTAGAAACCGCGCCGGTTCCTCGATAGTAATCATCGTCTGCCTTCGAAACTTGAACCTTGCATGGTCCGCCCGCGGTCTTGCCCGCGATGATCTTTGCGTGCCCTTGAATATGCTCGATCTTGTTCTTCTTGAGGAGGAATCCAATGCCACCATTCAGCGTGCCCGCAACATTGCGCGAGCGGCCAATGACTTTGGACCAATCCAACTTGACATTCTTGGGGTCCACCTCAAAGCCCATGTCAGCACCATGCTTGAACGCTTCCGTGTAGACGCTGGCCGCATGCAGCAGGGCCTTGGTCGGAATGCATCCCCAGTTCAGGCAAACTCCGCCGAGCTTGGCGCGCTCGATGCACGCCACTTTCTTGCCAAGTTGCGCCGCGCGAATTGCTCCGACATAGCCGCCGGGTCCGCCGCCGATCACGATGAGGTCATAATGCTTTGCGTCTGCCATGGGTCAATTCCTCGTGTAGATGAGTGCAGGTGAGGGTGCACATCGTAGGGATCTCCGGCGCGGCGCGACCGACCCTGGCCGCCCAACAGCGCGATGAACCATCCCTGGAACCCTACCCCCTGCCATTCGAGCGGAAATCTACCTTTTTGCTAGTATCCGACCGTTTCAGGACCCCCCCTTGCGAACCGCCATCATTAGTGACATCCACTCGAACCTGTCCGCCCTCGAAGCGGTCTTGGCCGACATTGAGCAGCGCAAAGTGCAACGCATCATTTGCCTCGGCGATTTGATCGGCTACGGTCCGGACCCGGTTGCCTGTGCCGACCTTGTGGCTGAACGCTGCGAATGGTCGCTCTTGGGGAATCACGACTTTGGCGTCCTGTACGAGCCCACTAATTTCAACTCTGCCGCCGAGCAGGCTGCCTACTGGACTCGTCGCCAGTTTGAAGCCGCCGCCAAAGAAGACACAGTTGCCGGCGAACGCCGCTGGAACTTTCTTGGTCACCTCAAGGTGCGTGTCAACGACAACAACTACCTCTGCGTTCATGGATCGCCCCGGAGGCCGATCAATGAGTACCTCTTCCCCGACGATGCGATTAACAATCCGCATAAGTTGGAGAGCATCTTTGGTCGCTTCGACCGCATGTGCTTGGTGGGTCACACGCACCACCCAGGCGTGTTCACCGAGGATCAAGAGTTCTGGAAGCCTGACGAACTGCCAGATCGGACTTTCAACGTTGATCCCGTGCAAAAGGCGATCATCAATCCCGGCTCCGTTGGGCAGCCACGCGACGGCGATCCGCGCGCCTCATATGCCATACTCGACACCGATGCTGGCGAGGACAAACACCGCATCGAATTTCACCGACTTCCGTACGACATCGACATTACCGTTGCCAAGATCCACGCGATCCCTGAGCTCCACGATTGGCTCGGCGACCGACTGCTTGAAGGACGCTGAGGCCCGGCTGTATGGCCGGCATCGCATCCCGACCAACGCGCCGAGCGCGTTACTGAACTGAACACCATGAACAGTAATTCTCCGGCCCCCCGGAAGCAATCCGTCTTCAACATCCGCCGATTTCTGCTCACTGCTGCATTGATTTCAGTGGTCGCCGGGATCGCAGGAATCATCATCACTGGTCGTAACGGCGGCAGTGGTCCGGTGGCTGCCACAACCACCGGCGCCAACGCGTCTGCGGACGCTGTTGCGCCAAGCACCGCTACCGCCACCGCACCGCAAGGCGCCCAGTCCACCGCTACGCCGCCAACAACCACCACGACAGCAACGGCCCCCGCCGTCGCCAAGCCCGCTCCCGACGAACTTGCATGGATCGCGGCTGCGCCTGGTTCGCCCACCGAAAAAGCCACGCCGATCGGCTCACTCGACGCCAAGGTCGCGCAATTCCAACTACAGCTCACCCCACGCGGCGCAGGTATCTCTGAGATCACCTTTAGTGATCTGTGGCGAACCGCTCGTGATGCGGCCAGTGCACGCACTGGCAACCCGCCCGCTGAAGGTCAATACGTATTGACCGCGCCGGGAAAGTTGCAGGGCTTCACTGTTCCGCTCCTCTCCGCGCGTGTGCTTGACGTCGATGGTCGGCAAATTCGCATTGACGGCAACGTCTGGCGCGAAACCGCGCCGGGCACATTCGTGACAGAGATTTCTGACGGTACTGGCGCACTGCAACTCCGCGCCACACGTCGATGGGTGGTTGAGCCTGGCTCCTACGACATCCGCTGCGAGCAACGCGTTGAGAACCTTTCATCCACGCCTCACGCCATTCGTTGGATTCTGTTTGGACCAACGAACCTCGCCCGCGATCCGAACGACTCTGTAGATCCGCGTCGTTTCCAATCCGGCTATTTGATGTCGAAGGAGCGCGATCCCGGCCAACAGACCGTCATCGTCCACGATGCCACCATTGACCAATCCAAGCTCGTCACCCAAGTTGAAGGCGGAGATGTTGTGGTTTGGCCCACTGAACGCCAGACACAAGAGCGCTACGGACTGTCGTGGTTTGGTGCTACAAATCGCTACTTTGCGCTTGCCGTGCATGCGCCCTACGCGGCACCTGGCTCAACAGTAAAGACCATTGCCCCGGCCATTACCACCGTCGCCGCACAGGTCGGCGATGGCGTCCATCAGGGAACGCCCGAGAAGGTGATCTTCACCACATGCTCGAGCGATGTGATCACTGTTGCCCCGGGCGCAAGTGCCACCTTCGACATCGGTGTCTTTGCCGGGCCGCTGGAGCGTTCCTTGTTGACCACCACGCAGCCATATGCGGCACTCAACATGCAGGGACTGATCCTGTACCTCATGAGTGGCTGCTGCAATTTCTGTACGTTTGCGTGGCTTGCTGATTTCCTTGTGTGGTTCTTGGCCTTCCTGCATCACTACGTGGTCTTTGACTGGGGCTTGGCCATCATCGCGCTGGTGGTTGTAGTACGCGGCTTGCTTCACCCACTCACACGGCGTTCGCAGATTTCCATGCAGCGCGTGACCAAGCAAATGGCTTCCATCAAGCCAGAAATCGATCTTCTTCAGAAACGCTACAAAGAAGACCCGAAGAAGCTGCAAGAAGAAACCATTCGCCTCTATCGCGAAAAGGGCGTGAATCCACTGGGTTGCGCCGGTGGCATGATTCCCACCTTCCTGCAGATGCCGATTTGGATCGCCTTGTATGCCGTCCTGTATTTCGCATTCGAACTGCGACAGCAGCCTGCGTTCTTCGGCATCTTCCAGAAGATGGGTGGATGGCCATTCTTGAGCGACCTGAGCGCGCAAGACCGGTTCATCTCGCTGCCGTTTGAAGCGAACCTGTACATCGCTACGGTCGACTCGATCAACCTGATCCCGATCTTGATGGGCGTGGTCTTCTTCATTCAGCAGAAGTACATGACTCCGCCGCCAACGGCAACACAGACGCCGGAACAAGAGCAACAGCAGAAGATGATGAAGTGGATGATGGTCATCCTCTTCCCTGTCATGCTTTACACCGCACCGAGTGGTCTGACGTTGTACATCGCCACCAGTACGCTCGTTGGTATCTATGAGAGCATTCGCGTCAAGGCTGAAGTTGCCAAGATGGACTTCAGCAAGCCGAAAACTGCTAAAAATGGCTGGCTGCAGAAGGCATACACCAACGCCATGAAGCGCGCGCAAGACGTGCAACAGAAGTCACAGAAGCGGGCGCAGGCAAATGCCACGAAGGCTCCAAGTAAAAAGTTCCGCGATAAGTAAGCGGCCCCACGTCGGATGAACAGATCCGTCACAAGCAAACAGATCCACGACAAGTGATCTGATCACGGCATGGACAACCAGAGCGTCATCCTCGCGGTCGCAAGCCCTCCGGGAAGTGCGACCCGCGGGATTGTGCGCGCGAGTGGTGCCGATGCTTGCCAAGTGCTGTGCAATGCCATGGATCCCAACTGCCATGGAAGCGCTGCTGTTCGCGAGCGCAGGCGCGGCGTCCATGTGGTGCACCTGCTTGAGCCATCCATACCGGCACTCGCGATTGTCATGCCTAGTCCAACAAGTGCCACCGGTGAAGACTGCGCGGAGATTCACACTGTTGGAAATCCATTCGTACTTGAACGAATCATTGCGGCCGTCATCGCCCACTCAGATGGGGCAGCACGGCGTGCTCACCCGGGCGAATTCAGCGTGCGTGCGGTTTTGTCGGGGCGCATGCCGATTGCATCGGCGGAGCGCGTCGCAGCAGTCATTATGGCTGAAACCGATGCGCAACTGGCCGCGGCATCACTGCTTCAGGTCAACACTGCGGAGCAGTCCACGGCCCGTGATGCAGATGAAATTGCCACGCTATTGGCGCTCGTTGAAGCCGGTATTGACTTTACCGATCAAGAAGATGTGGTCGCCATTGCGCGTCCTGCACTGGAGGCCCGCGTGCGTGTTGTGCGCGACAGAATTCGCGCGCGTTGTGCGACGTCTGCCGGTGCAGAATCAGCGCAACGGGCGGCACGTGTGGTACTGACCGGTGCACCAAACGCTGGCAAGAGTTCCCTCTTCAATGCGCTGTTGCAGTACACGCGCGCGGTAGAGAGTTCAGACCGCGGAACAACACGTGACGCTATCGAGCACGCGTGTTCGCTCCCGGATGGTGTGGAAGTGATCTTGGTGGATGCGCCAGGCATTGACGATGCAATTCATGATGTTGATGTTCTGATGCAAGCGCGTGCGCACGATGCGATTCATCGCGCGGACATCATTCTTGTGTGCCAACCAAGTATCCATGATCAAGTCCATCGCGCCACCGACTCACCGCCCATCTATGGCGCGCATGGGCGAGTCATCAATGTCCGAACGAAGTGTGACACGCTAAAAAACACAAGTGTTACGGATGCCGATGGCGCCATATCCACCAGCGCTCATACCGGTGCTGGAGTTGCTGAACTCCGCGCCGCTATCGCTAGCGCTGTCAGTGCCCGCGCACCGCGTAACACCCATGAATTCACACTCGGAGTAGCGCGTGTTGCATTGCTTAAGGATGCCGCTGACTCACTCGACGACATGCTGACGATCGACGCGCCAGAACTGGTTTCCGCCGCGCTGCGTGCCGCGCTCGACCGACTCGGCGAGGTGTCTGGCGCCATCCCACCCGATGACGTCTTGGGGCGGCTGTTCTCGAGTTTCTGTATTGGAAAGTGAGCTCCTTGCGCCCTCCGCAACGCTCCCGCAAAGTAGCCTTCCGCGCGTGCAAGGTTCTATCGACATCCGTGTCCGCTACTGTGAGTGCGACCCCATGGGCGTGGTTCACCACACCGTCTATCCAGTGTGGTTTGAGATGGGGCGCACTGAACTTCTGCGGTCTACTGGACGCACCTACCGCGACATGGAAGCGCAGAACATGCTGCTGGCGGTTGTCAAGCTTGAAGTGGTCTACAAGCAGCCCGCCCGCTATGACGAGGTAGTGCAACTCCGCACTACTCTGACCCGTGTTGGTGCAGTAAAGGTGGAACACACCTACGAAATTTGGCGTGACGACCTGCTCCTTGTGGCGGGCGCAACAACGCTGGCATGCATCGACCGAAGCGGTCGCGCTCAAGCAATTCCGGATGGCGTACTCACGACTCCCGCGGACCAAGTGATGAAGGCGAACGCCCCAAGTGGATCTTGACACGTAGACCGGGAATCTGCATGACTCGGCGGAGCTCGGCCAGCGCTCCTGCACGCAGTGCTCGATCAACAGCAAACGACGCGGGAGAGCTGCCAACCCCTACCACTATCTGCATTGGGCTGACTGACTCGATCCAAGTTTCATCAATCAATTGTGCAGGCATCGCCGCGCGCCATGCTTCCGCAGCACTACCGCTTCGTTCCACATCGCGCTTTGCTTGTCGCGCAATATCACCAACCATGCGGCTGATCGAGACATCTTTGTCGCGGAACGCGCGCCGCTCACACATGCGCTGTGTTCGCTGAATGGATGGGTCAAGCGGGGCTGCTTTCGCTGTATCGGCAGGTGCCGCTTTCACGCGTGCTGGCGCTGGCTCGCTACCAGAACCCGTTGCACCCCGTGAATTTGTCGACCGCTTTGCCATGAATACGGATCGTAGTTTGTAGGTGCATGTTTCCGAGTGGGTATCGTGCTCGCTCTGTGATTTCGGTAACTCTTGAAAACCTCCGCAAGACCTATGGACAGGCTGTGGCTGTCGATGGTGTGACCATGGAAGCCCCCAAGGGCGGTCTGACGTTTCTACTGGGTCCATCCGGGTGCGGCAAGACCACCATCCTGCGCATGATTGCTGGCTTTCTTGAGCCGAGTGCTGGAGTCATTCGCTTTGGAGACCGCAACATCACCAACGTATCTGCGGAGAAGCGTGACTGCGGCATGGTGTTTCAGAGTTATGCACTGTGGCCGCACATGACCGTTGCGCAGAACGTCGCGTTCGGACTTGAGGTACGGAAGGTACCGACAGCCGAACTTCGCAAGCGTGTTGGCGAGGCACTGGAGATGGTGCGCATGCACGCCTACGCCGACCGTAAGCCGAACCAACTTTCTGGCGGACAGCAGCAGCGTGTCGCACTTGCCCGCGCCATTGTTTACCGGCCTGATGTGCTGCTTCTTGATGAGCCACTTTCCAATCTCGACGCGAAATTGCGCTTAGAAATGCGCGGTGAAATCCGCCGCATTGTTGATGACCTGCGCGTCACCGCCATCTACGTGACCCATGATCAGAAAGAGAGCCTGAGTCTTGCGGACAAGATGGTGGTTCTCCGCGAAGGTCGCATTGAGCAAGTAGGTGGCCCGCGTGAAATGTATGAGCGTCCCTGCAATCGATTTGTAGCGGAGTTCTTGGGTGAAACTAACTTCCTTGACGCAACGCTTGAAGGTCCAGCTACTCATACCCCGCGCGTGGTGAAGACCCGCGCCGGCATGCTGGAGACCACTACCGGAGGCGATCAATCCGCGTCCGCAAGTTTGGTTGCAAGTGTTCGCCCGGAGTCACTGCGTATGCATCCACAGAACCAGATTGCTACTGATCGCCCGGCCCTCCGCGGTGTGGTTGCGGAGACCGCCTACCTTGGTGAAGTGGCCCAACACCGCGTCGATTGCAACGGCGTCAATATCAAGGTATTTGAACTGAATCCACGGCACCTCTCGCGCCGTGGGGAGCCAGTAGCGCTCACCGTGGACGCTGATCAAGTGGTGCTGTTGGAGCGGTGAGGCGCGACCGCTGGGGCTCAACATATCCTGCGCGTATGCGCACATCGATCGCCGCGGCTTCGGCTGCCATCGTCCTTGGTTCCATGCTTGCCGCCTCGTCATCCGTCAATGCGCCATCGGCGGGATTGGCGGAGACGCCCGACGCGCGCAATGCACGTATGGCGTGGTGGCGATCAGCTCGCTTTGGAATGTTCATCCACTTTGGCTTGTACTCCACGCCTGCGGGTACTTGGGACGGCAAAGAAGTGAGTGGAGTTGGAGAGTGGCTCCTGCAAAATGGAAAGATTGACCCGATCGTCTATGAGAAGACGCTCGTGCCACAGTTCAATCCGGTGAAGTTCGATGCCAAGCAATGGGCAGATCTTGCGCGTGATGCTGGTATGCAATATGTAGTCATCACTACCAAGCATCACGACGGATTTGCGCTTTGGAACAGCGCCGTGAGTGATTACGACGTCATGGCAACACCATTCAAGCGCGACATCATGAAGGAGCTCTCCGAAGCGGTGCGCGCCGACGGAATGCAGATGTGTTGGTACCACTCGATCATGGACTGGCACCACCCTGACTATCTACCGCGTCGTCCATGGGACCAACGCACGGTTGATCCACAGAGCTATCCGCGCTATGTGCACTACATGCAGGCGCAGCTCAAGGAAATCCTTACTAATTACGGCAAAATCGGCATCGTTTGGTTCGATGGTGAATGGGAAGACACCTGGAACCACACTTGGGGCAAAGCCACCGATGACTTCGTGCGCGCCATTCAGCCACAGATCATTGTGAACAATCGCGTCGACAGCGGTCGCGCCGGAATGGACGGATTCTCCAAAGACGAGGCGTCCCGCGGCGACTACGGAACGCCAGAGCAGACCATTCCACCGAACGGCATGCCAGGTAAGGACTGGGAAACCTGCATGACCATGAATGACACGTGGGGCTTCAAGTCCTCGGATCACAATTGGAAAAGTTCACAAGAACTCATTCGAATGTTGTGTGACATCGCCTCTAAGGGTGGCAATTTTCTCCTCAATGTTGGACCACGCGGTGATGGCACCATCCCACCAGAAAGCATCGAGCGACTGAAGCGCATGGGCGAGTGGATGCAGGTGAACGGCACCGCTATTCACAACACCGATGCCACGCCCTTCCCACGGAAGTTTCAGTGGGGTCGAATCACCCAAGGAGTTGGTCCGCTCAGTGGCCGCGAAAGCACCACGCTGAACCTCATGGTCTTTGATTGGCCAGCAGACGGCACGCTTCGGCTCCCTGGCATGAGTAACGAACCGCTTTCTGCCCAGATTCTCGGCGCAACTGACCGATCTCCGACGGTGAACCGCCAGGGCGACACCATCGTTGTCAGTGGACTTGGTGCCACGCCGATCGACAAGGATGCCACGGTTATACAGATTGGCATCGTTGGCAAGCCGGCGGTCGATCCGTTCATCATTAAGCCTGATGGGAATGGGATCATCACGTGCACGGCCGCGGACGCGATCGTCACCGGAAGTATCCAGTACGAAAATCGATTTGAGAATCTCGGTTGGTGGCGCGACACTGCCAGCACCGCCTCTTGGACCGTGCAGATTCCAGCCACCGGCAAGTATCACGTGGCCGTCGCCTACGCGTGCAATGTCACCTGTGGTGGCGACTTTGAAGTTTCCGTCATCGACCCGGATGGGGGCGGCACCCAGACGATTACCCGCAACCTGCCTCCGCGCTCAGACTGGAGCGATTTCATAAACCTGGCGGTCGGGAATATCGAACTCACCGCCGGAACCCGCGTTATATCGGTGAAGGCGGCGAGCAAGCCGGGTGAATCCTTCATCAATCTGCGTAACCTCACCTTGATGCCGCTCAAGTAACCTGATGGCCCCTATGCCCACCTTCACACTCAACGGAACGGCCATCGAACTTGAGCCCCAAACACGGGAGTCATTTGCATGGCTTGCCGGACAGGTCTACCGCCGACTCCACGAAGGGCCACCGCTTCCGGCGATCCTGACGGTCTTTGCGCATGAGGGGACCACGACCCAGGGGCTGCCAACAAGCGACGCCCGCATTCAAGCCATCCTGTGGACGTTGTGGCAGATTGGTATTGCCTCTGCGCGCGTTGAAGGCGATGGCGACAAGCGAGAAGTGAAGTGGGACAAGGGTGAGCATGCGAACATTGACACCCGCCCCATCATTGAGCATTTCACGGAAGAGGGCATCAACGAAGGACGCGCGCTCGCCGCTGGCCTGGTGGTGGTTGCTGGCCGTCACATCAAAGTGAATGGCATTGAGATGCACGTGAAGATCAATAACTTTGAACTCATCAAGGCGCAGGCTGCTGAGATGGAGAAGCGTCGCACCGACCCAAAGAACGATCCAGCCATGGCTGCTGCGAGCTACCTCGCCGAACTTCTTGCACAGGGTGCTGATCAGAACGACCTGCGACTCCGAGCCGCCATTGAACTCGCTGCTGACCTGGGTATTCGATCACTCTTTGTGGACGCCGCCACGCGACAATTGCGCATTGATGGATTCAATGAGCAGGCGGCACTGGCAGCGGCGTATTTCCAGGGCGCTCCGGTTGAGCAATTTCAGTCTGCGATCAATCGCGCGCAGGTGCTGAACAAAATGGCGCTGGAAAGCGCACAGAAATCCGGACGTGCGCCAGCGGGCGGTACGGGCGCTGTTCACCCGCAACCGGGAGGGGCGGATTTGGTTGGAGCTGCTGGAAAGCCTGGAAATCAAGGGCAACAGACGCCGTTCAAGCGTCGCCGCCGCTGAATCTGCCACGCCACGCGGCGCTACCGCCACCGCACCCGTGGACCGTCCAAACGGACTTCGCGAGGAATTGTGCGCACATTTACCTCACAGAATCCTTGACCTGCGATCTACGGATAAGACCGTTCGAATGACCCTGCGTGGTGATTCAGTGTGGACCGCCACGCAGGGCTCAGGACTTTGAGGAGGGCAAGCGATGTGTGACCAAATCGATGGCGAGCGCAACTTGGTTGGCAAGATCGCTGCTGCTACCCCTGGATGGCGACCAGTGCAGATTCAGCTCCGCACCTCGGTTGCCACCAACGCTGCTATGTATCGCGCGCTACTTGGTGACCTGCCCGGTCTATCGATCGTGAGTGGGGCGCTCTTGGATGGGTGTGTTGCAGATGCTGTGATCGCGCCGACGAATAGCTTCGGCTATCTCGATGCAGGTATTGACAACGCGTTCGCGCGCCGGTTTGGTCCACGTCTGCAACGCACACTCCAGGAACGCATAGCGTGTGAATTCGATGCTGAACTTCCAGTGGGGGAGGCAATCATCATTCCAACTGGCGACTTCACGATGCCGTTTATGGTGGCCGCACCGGCGACGCAGTTCCCTGGATACATTTCCGCGGAACCGTTGGTGTACAGCGCACTTCACGCCGCACTGCGGGTAGTCAACGCCTGGAATATCGCCGATGAGTGGCCGCCAATTGAATCAATTGTCCTGCCTGACATGGCGCGTGCTACCCATGGGTGGCGTGCTGAAACCTTGGTGCTACAGGTTCGCGAGGCGCTCGAAGCGTGGAATCGCGCACATGGCGTGCCCGGCCAGCAATCCCGCGCCGCATGAGTTAACTCACGCAGCGGTAGCGATCGGAGGCATTGGTGCGCCAATACTGGCACACACTGCGCGCAATAGTTCTGCTTCTTCCACGGTGGTCTGACCATCAGCCACAACGCAAGCAACACAAGCGTCCACCAACTTTCGCTTGGTGCCGAGCTTGGCGTTCGATAGTCGCTGCAGTGATTCATCAAGGGCGTCAAGCGTGCACAAGTGTGCTGCTGTCTGCGCTGCTGGCAACAGCGGCTCAGACCCGCGCGCCGCGCGCCACGCCCGCGCCACGCCCACTTCGTCCGTGGCGCCCGACCACGCCAAGACGCTCGCCACCATCGCTACGTCTGCTACTGTCGCGCGCGCACTGGTGTCCTTCACTGCAATTGGCCCCTCGATTGCACCACGCAAGATGACTCGGACTGTCCATTCCAACCGATCAACCTGCGAGTCACTGGCAATGAGTTGCGCTAACACTGCGCGGAACTGCTGATATTGCGCAGGCGAAAGTTGTGCGAGCGACGCCGCGCACAATTCAATGACCGGCAATCGTTGCCGTGGGGTGATCGACGCGGTCTGCTGAAGTGCACCGGTTGCGTTGGCAAGTGCGGGATCAATAGTAGCGATCCTGGCAAGCTGCGCTTGGCGTTCCCGTCGGTCACGCGCGAGAAGCAGCGAACAGATCACCGCCCGCGCACTGAAGGGATTCCGCGCAGCATCGACCACAGATTCGGGCAGTCCCGCGATGAGGCCGTGCGCCATGCCAAGGTCGAGTGGGTTGAGTGACCCCATACTGCGGCGCGCGCCGTGAATGGCTGCTGCAGAAACCCCATGAAACGCAGCCACTGATGATGCACGCGCGGTTGTTGCTGGTTGAATGACTCCTAAATTCTTCGCCGCGGTCAACGTCGGAGTGGGTGCTACGTTCGTCGCAGTGGTTGCCACGTTTGTCGCGGCAGCCGTCACTCCAGCCGCCACATTTTTGGCACCGCGAATCCGTGCAATGCGATCCTCGATAGGCGGGTGTGTTGAAAATAACGAAGCGATTCCATTAGCAAAGAAGAAGTGGCTGAACTCCGCTGCCGCCGGTGCACTGAGTTGACTGCCTGCGCCGCGCGCAATTTTTTCCAGAGCGCCCGCAATGCCATCTGGATTGCGCGTGTACTGCACAGCGCTGGCATCAGCAAGAAATTCACGCTGCCTGCTCACCGCCGACTGAATGATGCGGCCAAAAAAGTACCCAACAATTCCAATGATGAAAAGCGCCACACCAATTCCAAGTCCAATGGCGGCGTTACTGTTCTTGTCACGCGATGGGCGGGAATACATCTGCGAGCGAATCAGAATTCGACCAACCATCGAAACTGCAAAGATTCCGCCGAGCCACGCCACTAAGCGCATATTCAGCCGCGTGTCTCGATGAAAAATATGGCTGAATTCATGCGCCATCACCCCCTGCAATTCATCACGAGAAAGCGCGTGAATACAACCTCTAGTCACGCCAATGACTGAGTCTTGCTCAGAATTTCCGGCAGCAAATGCGTTGATCGTCTGGTCCTCCATGAGGTAGACGGGCGGAACGCGAACACCGCTTGCGATGGCCATCTCCTCAACCACATTGAGTATCCGCCGTTCGTCTGGATCACTTGATCCTGGGTCCACCTGTATTCCGCCCATTGCCTGTGCGACCGCTGCACCACCATGCGACATCTGCGCGAACTTCACCGCTGTGCCGACGCCAACAACAGCCAGCACCGATCCAACCGACAGCGCGAACATTGACGGATCAAAGATCTTGCCCTGGGACACTGTGAGTGAGAGCACTACATGGACACTCACCACCGTAGCGATCACGCCCATGATGAATAGGGCAACGAGCCAGCTGGTATTGCGCTTCGCCCGTTCTTGGCTTTCAAAGAAATCCATGACAGGTCTCCATGCCTCAGGAATTGTGCGTGTTTTGTGGCGCTTCAATCGAAGCAGGCGCGCTGAAATCTACATTCGGTAGCGCACGCGCCGACTGGTCCGCCTCAAAGAGTGCGGCCGCCGTAAAGGAAAATAATCGTGCTACCAGAACGTCGGGGAAGACCGCCAGTTTGGTATTGAACGTCATCACCGCATCGTTGTACGCCTGCCGTGCAAATGCAATGCGGTTCTCGGTGCTTACCAGCTCTTCTTGTAACTGAAGTGCATTGTTGTTGGCCTTGAGATCTGGGTATCGCTCCATCAATATCATCAATTGCCCCAACAGTGCCTGCAATACGCCTTCCGCATTCGCCAGTGCGAGAGTCGCGCCCACATCACCCGAGTTTGCACTGACGGCTGTGCGCGCGTTGATCGCTGCGGCACGCGCACTCGTCACCGCCTCCAGGGTAGACCGCTCGTGTTGCATGTAACCCTTCACAGTGGCCACCAGGTTGGGCACCAAGTCGTGGCGCCTCCGCAGTTGGACATCAATCTGCGAGAACCCATTCTGCACACGCACCCGCCGTGTCACCAGCCCGTTGTAAACCGCCATCAACCAGATAGCAACAATGGCAATGACGGTCCCAGCAGCCACCGAAGCCACGAGAACGGGTGAAACAGCAACGATTGTCGGAGCGGAAAGCACGAACATGTGCGTAGTTCTAGCATCGGGAACCATGATCGGCATTCCCCGCATTCTGGTGACCGGATTCGAGCCCTTTGCAGGCAGCCTCCTGAACCCCACAGCACTGATTGTTCAGCGCTTGGCCGCCGAAGGAGTTGCTGGCGCCATCATGCGCGCTGAGGTTCTACCAGTGGTCGGTGGTGTTGGACCGGGTTCAGCGCGGGCGAGGCTTGATGCTGTATTGGCGGACTTTCAAGCTGACGCGGCAATTCACTTTGGCGAGGCGCATACCCGTAGTGAATTCAGTGTTGAGCGCATCGCTATCAATCTTCGCGACTATCGCATTGCCGACAACGCGGGCGTTTGCGCGGAAGACACGCCTGTACTTGAAGGCGCCCCCGCCGCACATTTTGCGACACTTCCGGTGCGAGCGATTATCGACGCCGTCCGGGTTTCCGGCGTTCCAGCGGGGACTTCCCTAACAGCGGGTAGTTATCTCTGTAACGAGGTGATGTTCCATTCGCTGGAACGGAGTGCGGCCACGGGCTGGCCGGCAATCGCTGGCTTCATTCATGTGCCGCAACTTGAAGAGCAGTTTGCGACCCGACCGAACGATGCGCAACCGATGTCTGCCAACGACTTGATGATTGCGACACGCGCGGCCATTGGTGCGGTGATTGTTCATCTTCGGACAATGCCACGCGGGACAATGCCCGATCGACATCGACGGCGGCTGGGTTAAACGGCACCGCCGCCAACTCGCATGGCCGCGAGTGTGGCGGTGACGTGTGGGCTGCATTTCAATAAGGCGCATGCCGTTGGCACGTTGCCAAGACATGCGCCCCACCCTGATGTGTGGACTACAGGGTGCTTTGCTGGAACACATGCGGTGATGTGTTCCAACACCTTTGCTACGATCGACCCAGGAAGCCTGTTCAGCACTATTCTGCTAATTTTGTACAAATTTTGCCTTACTATCGTCATTCATGCTCGCGCGCAGCACTTGCCATCATCGAACCTTTGAGATCACGCTTGCTGACCCAAGTCGGCGCAATGCGTTGGGTGCGGCGATGTTTTCTGCACTCCATGCGCGGCTGATGGTCGCCGCGCTTGCTGCTGATGATCGTCTCATCACACATGATGGTTCGCGCATTGGTGCTGATGTCTTGGTGATTCGCGGTGAGGGACACTCATTTTCCACCGGCTTTGATCTTGCTGCTTGCGTAGCTGCCCCAACAGAGTTACGGAGCCTCGTGATGGAACTTTCACGCACAGTGCAAGCTCTTCGGGCGCTACCCATCCCAGTGATCTGTGAGGTTCATGGTGCGGCGCTCGCTGGTGGTTGCGCTTTGCTCGCCGGCGCGGATTTCGTCATTGTCTCACCTGATGCACAACTTGGCTATCCCGTGCATCGCATTGGAGTCAGTCCAGCGGTCACCATTCCAGCATTGATGGCCAATGCTGGTACTGGATCCACAAGGAACGTCACCATGGGTGGATCCATCCACGACGGTCCATCAGCCGTTCGTGCAGGGTTGGCTACTCATTGCGCCAGTACGCCAGAATCGCTTGCGCACGAATGCAGCGCGCTGGTTGGCAACCTCTTATCCAAGGGTCCAGTCGCCATGCGTGCAACCAAGCGTTGGATCAATGAACTTGACGGATCGAACGATGCCACACGTTTCCACCATGCCGCCGATGCTTCGGCCGCTGCTGCAGAGGGAGACGAGTTTGCAACCATGCTGCGTGATTTCTGGCAGAAGCGTCACAATACGCCGCCGGTCACGCCTCAGTGATGTCGCACGCAGCCATGTAGCCACCGCCCTGCATGCGCAGGATCTGCCTGGCAAGGTCGTTTGCGAGTGCGCTTGCACCAAACCGAAAGAGGTGCGGTGTCAACCACTCGTCGCCAAGCGTCTCTTTCACCATCACTAGGTAAGAAATCGCCTGCTTGGCTGTACGAATCCCACCCGCTGGCTTCATTCCGATACGAATGCCGGTCGCCAGAAAATGGTCGCGAATGGCCTCAAGCATCACCAGTGTCACGGGCATGGTTGCTGCTGGCTGCACTTTGCCTGTTGACGTCTTGATGAAGACCTCTCCGTCCTTCGGCGCGGCAAGCCCTGGAACGGAGCAGGCTGCTTCGATCGCCAAGTCACTGGCACGCCGGACATTCTCTAGGGTCTCCAGCTCACCAGTCTCAAGAATGATCTTGAGGTGGGCAGGCTTACCCTTCGGTGGTTGGACACAGCGCGCACGTGTCTCGCGAATCTCTTGGGCGATTTCATCAAAGCGACCAGCGAGGAATAACCCACGACTAATCACCATGTCGATCTCGTCCGCACCAGCAGCGATGGCATCTACACAATCACGGAGTCGAATATCCAGTGGATACTGCCCGCTTGGAAATCCAGTCGCAACCGCAGCGACGTTGACGCCCGAACCAGCGAGCGCCTCCTTCGCAGTGGGTACCAGCATGGGGTACACACATACGGCAGCTACGTGTGGAGTAGGCCACTCAAGCGCGGGTCGGCCCGCCGGAATATCGACGGGCTGAATCGCTTTGCGGCACATGGCCCGAACCTTCTCCGGCGTGTCCTTACCCTCAAGCGTGGTGAGATCCAACATAGAAACAGCACACCGAAGGGCGTGCTGTTTCGAAGAAGCCTTTATTGAGCGCTTTGTGAACGAATCCGCGCGCCGCGTGACCATGATGGTGTCGACGCTGCGCATCACGGATCAGCCACCACGCGCCGTGCGGAACAGATCTGGAATCGGAATCGCTTGGCGAAGGAGCAGTGCCTTTTCGCCGGCGTTTGCGTTCTCCATGTAGTAAATGAAGAGCATTTCGCCGCGACCATCAAGCACCCACAGTGCCTCGTACGGACGCTCGGCAGGCCCAAGGCCCGTGTTCTGCGTGACAACGCTCATGCCCTGTCCGCCTTGGTTAGCGGCGCCGGCGTAAGCGGCATTCAGTGGTAAGCGAGCCGCTTGAACGATGGTGAGTGCTGCCAGGAGAAATGCGCTCACCCAAAGAAGGGCGGCCGGCATGTTCATTTGCCGCGCGCGCTGCTTGGTGCCGCAATCGCAACTAGTGGTGTTGCACATTGATGTTTCGTTTGAATGTTCCATAGTGAGTCCTCAGTGAAGTGCTTGTGGTGGAAGTGGTGATGCCGCTCGGTGTTCAGCGCGTCTTGGCAGCCTGCACGGCGTCAGCGGTCATGTTGCGATAGCCAAGGCCAACCAAGCGCTTGGTGTTCTCATACCAACTGATTGCAACTACTTCATTGGTGGTTTCGTCTGTGATGTAGACGACACCTTGAACGATGCCGTTCACTGAGCCGCCCACCATGGTGTAGGTGGAACGCGGACGAAGTTGTGCCGAAGCGGAAGGCATGAGTGTCACCGCGGCAAGTGCGGCCAACAGTCCGGCGTTGAGGAAGATGAGCGGACGAAGCGATGTGCGCGACATATGAATCTCCGGGACTGCTGTGTAGCGCGCTGTACTGGCGCGTGCCCTGTTTGCCACACGGCTAAACCGGACGCGGGCAGGATACCGGGTTCAAAGCCAAACTCGCGGTGACGACGCTTTCTTTCACCGCGGCGGGGTCACCACCCGCGCAGTGATTCTGGGCGGGTGCTACCGCTCGATTCCTATTGGTAGGCCGCGTTGCACTACGCAATCGCCCGATTCGTGATCAAGCACAAGCCGCCAATGCTCGCGATCAGCGTCAGCCAGCATCGCCCGCTTGGTCAGCATGGTCTGGTACGGAAGCATGTCGTATCCCAAACTTGCGGCGGGGTGCGCATGATGAATGGTGGGCATGGTGTCGCCCGGGAAACAGACCGGTCCCTTACCGTCGTTCCATAGCACCATATGGTGGCCCCAGGTGTGCCCTGGTGCGGCGCGCACACGTATGCCGGTAACTGGCTCCGCATCGCCATCGTGAAGGACGACGCGGCCGCGCAGTGGCTCAAGGTTGGCGGGCAAATACGTGCGCGACATCGTGCTTTTATTTGCAAGGGCATCCACCCATTCTTGACGCTGCACGTGGACGTTCGCGTTTGGAAACACCAACTCCAAAGCGCCATTTGCACTCAAGCGAGTCAACCCGCCTGCGTGGTCAAAGTGCAGGTGAGTCAGAATGACGTGCGTGATTGACGATGGGTCGACGTCTATTTCTTGAAGCGCATGTTCCACAGTACGAACACGGCCATCGGCGCATCGCTCAAAGAGATAGATCGCTTCTTCCTTCGCAGTCCACTTGCTGCCAGCACCCGACTCCACCAGTACGCGCTCGACCGCACCACTGTTCGTAGTGCGATCCAAGAGCACGCAGTTCATGGCAAGGCCAATGCGATTGTCTGCATCTGGCTCAATCCACTTGCTCCACATGAACTTGGGGATCAGTCCAAACATTCCGCCCCCATCAAGACGAAATCCCCCTGCGCGGAGGATTCGCCATGAAAACACGGGAGTTTCAGCAGCCAATCGGGCCTTTCGTCACGCCTTCACCACGCGCGCCTTGCCGGTACCAGCAGGAACGGTGGCCATGGCGTTGCGGGTGTCCACCACCAACTTGGCGTTCTTGGAAAGGTTGGTGTAGTCGACAGCATCGTGGTCGGTGAGGATAAGCACACAGTCGCTGGCCTTGAGGTTGGCTTCATTTAGCTCAACACTCTTGAGATCAATCCGATACTTGCGCATGGACGGATAGGAAGGGATGTGCGGATCGTGGTATGTCACTTCGGCGCCCTTGTCGCGAAGAAGCTCAATGATCTCTGCACTTGGGCTCTCGCGTGAGTCATCGATATTCTTCTTGTACGCAACACCGATCACCAGAACCTTCGAACCCTTGATGCTCTTGCAGTCATCGTTCAGCGCGCTTTGGGTGCGCTCCAAGACGTAGTGCGGCATCGCGGTATTGATTTCACCGGCAAGCTCAATGAATCGGGTGATGCGACCAACTTCCTTGGCCTTCCACGTGAGGTAGAAGGGGTCGATTGGAATGCAGTGACCACCAAGTCCTGGGCCTGGATAGAACGGCATAAATCCGAACGGCTTGGTGCCAGCCGCGGCAACCACCTCCCAGACATCAATGTTCATGTCCGTCAGTACGGTCTTCATTTCATTGACAAGCGCGATATTCACCGCGCGGAAGATGTTCTCAAGAAGTTTGGCTGTTTCAGCCACTTCAGCGCTGGATACAAAGTGTGCCTTGCTGACCACGCGGCTGTACAGGGCGTATGCCAACTTGCCGGACACTTCATCGGTGCCGCCAACAAGCTTCGGTATCACCGAGGCCGAGAAGTTCGGGTTACCCGGATCTTCGCGCTCTGGGCTGTACGCCAAGAAGTAATCCTCATTGCGCTTCATACCGGTGGCATCAAGAATTGGACCCATCTCATCGCGCGTGGTGCCTGGATAGGTGGTGCTCTCCAGCACGACGAGTTGCCCCTTGCGGAGCACCTTGGCAACAAGCTTGGTGGAGTCAAGAACGAATGAGAGGTCTGGCTCCTTGTGGTTACCCAGCGGGGTGGGCACGCAGATCAAGATGGCGTCGGCCTTCTGCAAATCCATTGGGTCTGTGGTTCCTAGGAACCCCGCGTTGGACTTGATGTAATCAAAGAAGTCCTGCCCAAGATGGTGGATATATGGCTTCCCGGCCTTGATGTTGTCAATCTTGCGCTGGTCGATGTCGAAGCCGACCACCTTGAAACCCGCCTTCAGACAGGCGTGCGAGAGTGGAAGTCCAACGTAGCCGAGTCCAACAATGCCCACGGTGGCGGTCTTGGATTCGATCTTTTTGAGAAGTTCGGTAGCGATGGCGTTCATGGTTGTTTCCAGGCCAAATTCAGTGGGTTGAAGTGTTGTTTGAAGATCTCAAGACCATATTCATCGGCAAAAAATCTGGGCGAAATAAGTAACTCACACCAGATTCTCTGGATTCTCCAGCAGCCCAACCACCGTATTCAGGAAGCGAGCGCCCTCTGCCCCATCCACCACGCGGTGGTCGCAACTGAGGGACAGTGGAAGCGAGAGGCCAGCATAGAAACGACCATCTTTCACCATCACGCGCTCTTTCGCGCGCCCAGCGGCAAGGATGGCCACTTCGGGGTAATTAATGATCGGCGTAGCAAACATGCCGCCATAACTACCGACGTTAGAAATGGTGAACGTACCACCCATCGACTCTTCGCGCTTGATGGATCGATCCTTGCACGCACCGGCAAGACGCTTGATCTCATTGGCAAGTTCAACAGGTGACTTCTTCTCTGCGTCCTTGATCACTGGGACCATGAGGCCTGCGTCCGTATCGACGGCGCAGCCCAAGTTCACTGGGCCCTTGATAAGAATCTCGCTGTTGGCATCATCAGTGATGGCATTCAGCGTTGGATGCTTCTTCAGCGCCTTGCAAATCGCGGCCATGATGAACGGCAGCATGCTCAGCTTCTGCCCAGTGACGCGGCTGTATTCTTTGCGCTTCTGATCAAGTTGGGTGATATCCGCTTCATCAACAACCGTGAAGTGCACGGTGGTCCGCACGCTGCGGTCGAGGCTCTCGGCGATCTTGCGACGCACGCCGCGGAACGGCACGCGCTGAGTGACACCGTTCTGATCAATGAACACCGATCCTGCTGCAATTGCCGTGGAACGTGGCGCGAAGCCGGCGCTTGGCGCCGTGCTCACCACTGCAGCGCCATTACCGTTACCGGCAAAGGACTCTATATCCGAAGCCGTCACGCGCCCGCCACGACCACTGCCCGGAATGCGTTGAATGTCGACGCCAAGCTCGCGCGCGATGCGACGCACTGCCGGTGTTGCCAGCGCCTTACCTTCGCGAGAAACCACGGCCACTTCCGAAGAACGACGCGCAAAGCGGTCGCTCACGGTCAGTGTTCCGCTCATGGTTCCAACGACGGTTCCTTGATCATCCGCAGCTGCAGGTGCGCCAGCCGCTACTTGCGCAGATACGCACGACGCGGCGGTCTGGGAACTGCCATTGCTACTTGCACTCGCCGCCGGCTTCGCGGCCGCACTGCTCGGACCACTCGTGGTTGGCGCACTCTTCGCCGCCGCGCCGACCGGTACGTACCGCACCAGCACCGCGCCCACCTTGATGATGTCGCCCGCCTTACCGCAGATCTCTGTCAGTGTGCCGGCCCATGGCGAAGGGACTTCTACCAACGCCTTGTCCGTCTGCATCTCGGCGAGCGTCTGGCTCTCCTTGACGGTATCGCCGGCCTTGACCTTCCAGTCGATGAGTTCCGCCTCAGCGAGACCCTCGCCAAGATCAGGAAGGAGGAAGTGGCTCTTGTCGCTCGGTTGCTTGATTCCGGCCATCGGTGTTCCCTTTGCTACTCGGTCAGTACGCCATGATGTCGTCGATCGCACGACCAATGCGTGATGCATCGGGCATGTAATCAAGTTCAAGCTTGTAGTACGGCATGATCGTGTCGAACCCACTAACGCGCTGCACCGGGGCTTCAAGATGAAGGAAGCAGCGCTCCATGATGCGTGCTGAAATTTCCGCGCCGAAGCCGCACGTCAGTGGTGCCTCATGCACCACCACGCAACGACCGGTCTTCTTCACACTCTCTTCGATGGCATCAATATCGAATGGATAAATCGTGCGCAGGTCAATGAGTTCAATGTCCTTGCCACTCTTCTCGATCGCCTGCATGCACTGCACAACGCTGGCGCCCCAACTGACGATGGTGAGCTCGTTTCCTTCGCACACAGTGCGCGCCTTGCCGATTGGCAAGACATACTCGTCTTCCGGAACTTCCTCGCGGAATGCGCGGTAAATACGCTTTGGCTCAAAGAACATCACTGGGTCTGGATCGCGAATCGAAGCAATCAACAAGCCCTTGGCGTCGTACGGCGAGCTTGGCATCACTACCTTCAGGCCAGGCGTGTGTGCGTAGATCGCCTCGGGTGAGTCACTGTGGAGTTCTGGCGCATGAATGCCACCGCCGACAGGAATGCGAATCGTCAGTGGAACTGGAAACGCACCGCGCGTTCGGGTGCGCATGCGCGCTGCGTGACTGCAGATCTGGTCATAGGCCGGTCCAAGAAATCCATCGAACTGAATCTCTGGAACTGGGCGCAGACCGCCCATCGCCAATCCGATCGCAGTGCCGATGATTCCACTCTCTGCGAGCGGCGTATCCACCACGCGCTTCTCGCCGAAGCGCTTCTGCAAGCCTTCGGTGACGCGGAACACTCCGCCGTTTGCGCCGACATCCTCGCCAAGAAGCAAGACGCGTGGGTCCTTCTCCATCTCTTGGATGAGGGCGAGATTGATTGCCTGGACCATGTTGAGGTTTGCCATCGTGCGATCCTCTGTGAGTAAATTCAGCCTGATTTCACAGGTCTTTGAGCGATTCGATCAGTGCGCTTGTTCAGTCACGCGGTTCAGATGATCGGTGTTTGCAAGTTGACTCGGGTCTTGGCCAAGCGAATGCGTCTGCATCGTGTCGCGTTGCAGCGCAAGGTCGGGCGGAAGTTCGAGATACATGGAGTTAAAGAAGTCAGCAGAGTGCGGCGCAGCAATGTTCTCGGCGCGCGCCACAGCCTCGGCAATCAACTTCTCGGCGCTTTCAAGAAGTGCGGACTCCTTCTTGTCATCCCACAGCTTTAGTTTCTCCATGTGCTTACGAACGCGAATCATTGGGTCGCGCGCGCGCCACATATCTACTTCAGCCTTGTCGCGGTAACGACTCGCATCATCGGCCGTGGTGTGATCGGCGAGGCGATAGGTCACCATCTCAATGAACGTTGGCTTGCCTTCCGTACGCGCGCGTTCGATCGCCTCACGCATTGCATAGACCGTTGCAAAGATGTCGTTGCCGTCTACTTGCATGCAAGGCATTCCATAGGCAATTCCACGCTGCGCAACCGTTGGCGCGCTGCATTGAATACGACCAGGAACACTGATTGCCCAGAAGTTGTTCTGGCAGACGAAAACCACTGGAATATCAAGGTTTGCAGCGAAATTGGCGGCTTCATGGAAGTCGCCTTCGCTGGTGGCGCCGTCGCCAAAGAAGGTGCAGGCGATCTGCTTCTCGCCGCGATACTTGGCCGCCCAGGCGAGGCCGGTGGCATGAAGCATCTGTGTGCCGATTGGCACAGCGATCGGCGTGGCGTAGTGCTCACGAGGCATTGCGTTGCCGCGTTCGTCACCCATCCAGTGCAGAAGAATCGCTTCCATCGGGACGCCGCGCCAGAAGAGGCCGCAGTTCTCGCGATAGCAGGTGACCAGCCAATCCTTCTTGTCGAGCGCGTATGCGGCACCCAGACTGGTGGCCTCTTGCCCCATGTTCTGCGGGTAGGTACCCATGCGACCGGAACGCTGAAGGCGAAAGGCAACATCGTCAAGGCGACGACACGTGAACATGGCCTCGTAGAGCTTGATGAGGTCGGCATCAGGGATGAGACCCTTGCCGAGCTTCTCGTCGAAGTTCCCATGCTCGTCGAGGATCGAAATGCGCGGGATCTCGGTCTTAAAGGCGGTGGTGATGGGCATAGATCGCGCAGTCTAGACCACCGCGGCGGGATGATTG
>JBIKZY010000002.1:0-51895 GCA_044354475.1 Phycisphaerales bacterium | reverse complement strand
ATGCGGGCGACTTGCTAGTTGTTCATGCACTTGCACTGCCCGGTGCATTGCGGTCCATTGAGAATCCCCGACAGCGCCCGGCGTGGCAGTATTCCTCAAAGTTTGGCCCATCAGCACCGCCATTTACCCGAGCGGTACTTTCGCAGCACTTACTGATGGCCTCGGGTACCGCGGCCGTGGTTGGTGAAGATGTTGTGTATCCCCATGACGTGCAGGCGCAATGGCAGGAGACGCTCAGTCACTTTGCGACGCTGCGGTCGGTTGCTCAAGCCCGAGGGCAGTGGCGGTCAGTGCAGATTTATGTGCGTGATCAGTCTGACCTTTCCACCGTTTCGCGATTGGCTCAGCAGGAATTTGCTGACGGTGTGGAGCGGATTCTGCACGCGCCGTTATGTCGCCAGGCACTCCTTGTAGAGGTGGAGGCAGTGGCCGATGTCTGAAACGTTGCATGTTGATTGCCTGGTCATTGGCGCCGGCCCCGCTGGCAGCGCTGCAGCGATCGATATGGCGCGCGAAGGTCTTAAGGTGCTGGTGATTGATCGCGGCGAATTCCCGCGATTCCGGATCGGCGAGAGTTTCTTGCCGCGAACGAAACGCGCACTGCGACGCCTTGGTGTGCTTGATAAATGCATGGCGTTGCCGCATGCACGCAAGGTGGGCGTCGAAATTTCCATGGGCGACCGCCGCTACGGGTCTCGGACATTCTTCTTCCGCGACACCATCGGTAACGGTGAGAAGGACGCCTTCAACATGGCGCGGGTGCATCTGGACATGATGATGATGGAATCCGCACGCGAAGCCGGCGCGGACGTTCGCACTTCATGCGCGTTGCGTTCCATACAGTCGCACGGTGACTCGGGAATTGTGGCTGACACCGACGCGGGGATCGTCCATGCCAAGTGGATGATTGATGCCAGTGGTCAAGCGAGCGCCTTGGGTCGTGAGTTTGGCACCCGTCGATATCACTCATTCCTTCGCAATGTTGCTTACTTCGAACACTTTGAGGGCGTGATTCGACCCTCCGGAAATGCTGCGAATTGCTTTGGTCTCACGGTGATGGATGAGGGTTGGTTCTGGTTGATTCCGCTTGATGCGCACCGCACCAGTGTGGGGTTCGTGGCGCGGGAACCACTGCATCGATCGCTTGATGTCGCACCGGAAGATCGATTCTGGTGGGCGGTGGAACGCACGCCCATCATGGCGGAACGTATGGCCAATGCACGCGGCCCTTCCACTAATCGGGTGATTGCTGACTTCACGTATCGATGTGATCCATTTGCTGGTCCTGGATTCTTCCTTGTCGGCGATGCTGCTGCATTCCTTGACCCGGTGTGGTCCACGGGGCTCACGCTGGGGCTACTGGCAGCAGAGCAGGCGGCCGCGGGCGTGATTCGGATGTCACGTGGGGCCAGGCCAGCGAGCGAGCGGGCCCGGTACCAGGCGTGGGCCACCCGAGTGGTCAGCCGCGCGTTCCGACTTGTGGAAGGTTTCTACGACCCCGGATTCCGTGATCTCCTCTTTGCTCCCACCCAGCCACGCGAATTGGTGCGCGGATTTGTGACGCTGCTCGCCGGTGAGTTTGACGCCGTTCAACCAGCAACCGCAGTCCGTTGTTGGGCCCTGGGATCCATGTGTGCCATCCAGAAGCGCGTTGGATTTGCGCCGCGTACTCGCCCATTTCGACTGCGCCCCGACGGTGTGAATGACCGCGCACCGGTGGCGAGCCTCGCTCGCGGGGCTGCCGCGCAATGAATCTGGTTTTTGCGGCGCTCGCACATCAGTGCGCCTCGGAGCCGGATCGAGTGCGCGTGACTGACCCAGATGGACGCGAGTGGACCAATCGCGCGTTACTCACTGCAATTGCTGCCGCGACACAGGCGATCGAAATTCGCTGCGCACCGGGCTCCTTGGTGGCGGTCACCGTGCCGTCCGGTGGCGCATTCTGGGTAGCAAGCCTCGCCACCATGCGTGCCGGTTGCGATGCACTGTTGATGGCCAACGCTGCGCCGCGAGCCATGATCGATCGGGTAGCGCGTGAACTGTCACCTAGTCTGATCATTGACAGCGCGCAGTTGGCGGAACTTGTGTTGCCGTCAAGCAACGGTTCGGCCAACGCGCAGCCCTCGCGTCCATGCGGCGGAATTGTCCTGCTTTCATCCGGCACTACCGGAATGTCACGTTTCGTTCGCCGATCGCCCAGTGCGATCGATTGCGTTGCTGCTGGACTGGTTGATGCACAGTTGTATCAACAGACTGACACGGTGGGATCATTTCTCCCGATGCATCACGCGTACGGGTGCGAGCACGCATTTCTTGCCCCGGTATTGAGTGGTGCATCCGTTCGACAGCAAGGGTCATTCACTATGGACGGCGCACAGCAGTTCATTTCCACTGGAGTAACAGTGCTCCCGTTGGTACCAGCGGCAGCGGCAGCCATTGCCGAGGGTGCGATTCCTGCACATGCGCTCCGATGCGCCATCGTGGCGGGATCCCCGCTGCGTGGGTCAGTGCGTGCACGGTTCCAGGCGGCCTTGGGCATTCCACTCATCGATCTCTATGGCGCCAGCGAAGTGGGCACCATCTGGCTTGATCGTGGTGCGGGTGGCGTACCGATCCCGGGTGTTGCCATTCGCATTGTTGACCCCCTGTGCCGAGAGCGCATGGTTGACGTGGTAGACGGCATCGTCGGTGAGTTGGCGGTTCGCTCCGACGCGGCGTTTGATTGCATCGTCGGACATTCGCACGGACAAGAAGATTTGCAGGACGGGTACTTTCGAACCGGCGATATTGGTGTTCGATCCACTGACGGTTTCTTGCACATCACCGGTCGAGCCAAGCTCGTGTTTGATGTTGGCGGACTCAAAGTGAACCCCTACGACGTGGAAGCGGCCATTGAAGAGCACCCGGATGTTGCTGCGGCGATTGTTGAGCCAGTGCTCGTGGCGGATGGCCTGACCCGCGTCGCTGCGCGCGTGGAATTGATCACACCGACGCGCTCGCTTGATCCGACCACTTTGCGCGCGTTCATTGCCGAACGCGTCGCGGCGCACGCGGTTCCGCGCACCATTGCGTTTGTCGCTCAGTTCCCACGCAGTGCAAGCGGCAAAGTATTACGCGCGGCACCAGCACTGCCTCCGGTGGTGGCGCGTCCGGCACAGTTGCGCGACCGCGCGTCCCGCGAACAATGGACGCAAGCACTGTTCAACAACAGCGCCGCTGGCTACGACCGATCCAGCGGCGCCATGATGGGTGGACTGGGGCGTGCGTATCGGCGACGCATGTTGCAAGCGGCGGGATTGCGCCCGGGGATGTCGCTCCTGGATGTTGGCAGCGGAACCGGAGTGTGCGCGTTGCTCGCTCAAGAAATCGTCGGTGCAGCCGGTCGGGTGGTGGCGCTGGACCCGAGTTCTGGAATGCTGTCGGTGGCACGCGCACGGGGTGTTCGGGAAACGGTCCTTGGCTGCGCGGAGCAGTTGCCGTTTCCAAGTGCATCCTTCGACTGCGTATCCATGGGCTACATGTTGCGGCACATTGAGGACATGCACACCGTATTTTCGGAGGTGCTGCGAGTGTTGCGCCCGGGCGGTCGGATCGTGCTGCTGGAGGTCACTTCCGCGCGGGGCGCGATCACTGCGCCACTCTTTCGCTTCACGATGCGGCATGTGGCGCCTACGGTCGGGGTGTTGGCCAGCGGGCGCATCTCTACATTCCCCATGATGCGCTATTGGGCGGACACCATTGAGGACGCCGTCCGACCCGCGGTGATCATTTCCGCGTTGGAATCCGCAGGATTTGTAGGGGTTCGCCACGCCACCGAACTCGGTGTCATGAGTTACTACCGCGGCGTTTCGCGGCTGTCACACTCAACGGATTTCAGGTCTCCGCAGGCGTAGTCGGCGGCACCGCCAAGACCAGTATTCCAGATGCCAGTCGCACGGATTGACTGTACGCAGTCACATCAAATTGATGAAGCGACCCCATGCCGCCCGAGACTTTCGCGCTCAGTTCAATCTGGCAGGGCGGTCGCGCCGGCGCATGGAATCGGAGATTGATGTGCGCCAAGAATCCCGGCCGACGCGGCCCGATGCCTTCGCCGGGCAGCGAAGTCAGGGCAATACCAGCCGCCTGAGCGAGCGCTTCGCCGATCAATACTCCCGGAATGATTGCATCATCGGGAAAGTGCCCGCGCAGAAAGTCCTCGTCACCCCGGATGGTCCATGTTGCCTGCACCGCGCCGTCGCAGAGTTGGCAAATGTTGTCAATGAACAGGAACGGAGCTCGATGCGGCAGAAGCTGTTCGGGCGAAACGTGGTTCACTTGCCAGCCGCCACCAATTCAGCGTGCGCAAAGTCGATGAACACCCCAACGCTTGACATAGTGTCTTTCCCAAGCTTCTTTGGGGCGATCTTGTGCCCGAAGCGCTTCTCAATGCCTGTCACCAACATCAGTAGATCAAGTGAATCCAATGCAAGTCCGCCACCGATGAGTGGTAGTTCGTCGGGAAGATCCATCCCGGCGAACTTCAGGTCCACCTGAAGGATTTCGCGTACTGCGGAAGCGACTTGTTCTCGTTGCATGGTCACGGGCGCGAAATGGTAGCCAACGATGCCTGTCGCGACACACCGTCGACAAAGACATGCACGGCTCGGCCGGTGAGGTTGCGCCCGTGGAACGGGCTGTTGCGACTCTTGGAAACACTTGCCGCAAGGTCCACGGTCCAGCGCGCCGTCGGGTCGATCACCGTCACGTCCGCCGGTGCGCCGACGCGCAACGTGCCCAGGCCGGATGCATCAAGCCCAAGCAACTTGCTCGGTTGAATGGTCATCAACGCAATGAGGCGCGGCCAACCGATGGCGCCGCTCGTCACCAGTGCCTCTACATAGAGAGGCAGGGCGTGTTCGAGGCCGATGATGCCGAATGAGGCCTGCGCAAAGTCGCGGGCTTTTTCGGCTTCAGTGTGCGGCGCATGATCGGTGGCCAGCACATCAATCGTTCCGTCGGCTACCGCAGCGCGCAGTGCTTGGACATCCGCGGCGGTGCGCAGGGGCGGATTCATTTTGGCTTGGGTGTTGTAGTCATCGCACGCGGCGTCGGTGAGCAGTAGGTGGTGCGGACTTGCCTCGCCGCTCACGGGTTGCCCCGCGGCGCGCGCACGGCGGAGAATTTCGGTACTCCCGGCGGCCGATACATGTTGCGCGTGGTACCTGGCTCCAACAGCCCGGTTGAGCATGACATCGCGCTCCAGCATCAACTCTTCCGCGATCGCCGGCCACGCACCAAGTCCAAGCTTCACTTGCAGGGGACCAGCGTTCATGGCGGCACCGTGCGTGAGGCTTGGCTCTTGGCAATGTTGCATGAACGCGCAACCAACCACCTTGGCCATCTGCAGCACGCGCAACATCATCTGGGCGTTGGCGATGCCGTCGCCATCATCAGTGAACGCCACGGCGCCCGCCTGTTTCATGGCAGCCATGGGTGCTAATTGTTCGCCCGCGCGCCCAACCGTTGCAGCTCCCGCAACAAATACACGCGCCAAGTTTGCCTCGCGCGCGCGCAGGCGCACGAACTCCACAAGTGGCCCGGAATCAAGGCACGGCGTGGTGTTCGGCATGCAGCAGACACTGGTGAACCCGCCGGCAATCGCTGCGGCTGCACCAGTGGCGATGGTTTCCTTGTGCTCGCCGCCCGGCTCACGCAAATGCACGTGCGGATCGATGAGTCCGGGGCACACCATGAGGCCATGACAGTCAACGACTTCCGCTCCTGCAGCCGACAATTCTCCAGCCTTCATGCTGACAGCCGCGACACGACCGCCGACCAACAGCACGTCGCCGGTGCCGTCAATTCCAGAGTCCGGGCAAATCACTCGACCAGCGCGCAGAAGTGTGGTGCTCATCGCGAGAGAGGGTACCCCGAACTGGTAGCGCAGCGCCGCCGATGGATGTGCGTAGCCCTCCCCGGTGTTGCGCTGCCACAAGTGGACACGCCGCAAAAACACGCACGCCCGCGGTTGAGGCGGGCGTGCGGAACATTCGAGCAAACAAACGTCAATCAATCGGGTGCAACTGACCCCGAAGTGATTTAGCCGTTCGTGGTGCCAGTGACCGGGCACTTTGCGCCTTCGGTCATCGCTGGGCAGCAGCTTGAGGCCTTTGCTGAGGTCTTGGTGGTGCTGGTTGAGCAGCAACCCTCAACCTTGGCCGAGGTCTTGGTGGTGGTTGAGCAGCAACCTTCCTTCTTCTCGCCGACTGCGCCCGGAGCAACTGCTGGCGCAGAAGTTGGGGTGGTTGCAGTGGCCTTGGTCATGCAGCACTCTGCGCCCTTGGTGCAGGTCTTGGCGTCGCTGGTGCACTTCGTGTCACACTTCTTGGCGTCGGTGCAGCATGATGACTTCTCACCCATGGCGCCGGCCGAGGTGTTCTGCTTCTCGGTCGAGTCGCAAGCGGCGAAGAACATGGTGGCGCAGAGACCAGCGGTGACGAGGGCAAACTTCTTAGCGTTCATGGGAGTGGCTCCTGATTAGTTGATCCGATCGTGCGCGGACCGAAAGTAGTCCGCAGGAAATAAAGTATACGGAGACCCAACGGGTGCAACCTCGTACTATTTCAGCAATGCCACCGGAAATCCCGGAATTTCAAGACGACCCCACCCCGGGGAAGGCGCCCCAAAACGAGCCCCTGGAGGCTCGGATTGACCGAATTCGGCGTCTTTCTGACAAGGCGCGCGCGCTTCCGCGTGTTCCGGGGGTCTATCTCATGAAGGATGTGACCGGAAAGGTCCTGTATATCGGCAAGGCTCTCTGCCTACCGGACCGTGTCTCCAGTTACTTCGTACCCAGCGCAGACCTGGGGGGTCGCAAACAGCCCATGCTGGATGTTGTCACGGACTTCGACATTCTGGAATGCGAAGCAGAGTGGGAGGCGCTGCTCTTGGAGAGCCGGCTCGTCAAAGACATTCATCCGCGTTTCAATGAACTGCTGCGCGACGACAAGACATTTCCATACCTCGCCGTCACCATGCGCGATGAGTTTCCCGGGGTCTACGTCACCCGCAATCCATCCGATGAGCGATTCACCGGCGCGCGCATCTTTGGTCCGTTCACCAGCGTGCATGCACTGCGCAGTGCGGTCACATTCATGCAGCGCGTGTTTCAGTATCGAACCTGTGAACTTGACATCAAGTCGGATGATCCTGCCAATCGGCGCTTTCGTCCGTGTCTCTTGCACTCCATTGGCCAGTGCACTGCGCCGTGCGCAAATCTGGTTGGCAAGGAACGCTATCGCGGTGACGTGGACCGCTTTCTGCGCTTTCTTGGCTCCAAGCGCAGCGCATTAACGCGGGAGTTGCAGGCCGAGATGACAAAGGCATCGGAGGAGCAACGCTTTGAGGATGCTGCGGTACTGCGCGATCAAATTCATGCGCTCTCTAAACTTGACGATCGGGAAACTCGCAGCGGCGATGAGTACGACTGGCAACCAGAGATCACCATCTTTGCTGGTGATCCCACGGTCGGTACGCGCAGCCTGCAGCGCACGCTTGGCCTGGATCGTCCCATTCGCTGCATGGAGGCGATCGATATTGCCCACCTCGGCGGCGCAGAAACGGTTGGCAGCAAAGTGTGCTTTGTTGACGGCCGACCATTCAAGGACGCCTACCGCCGCTATCGCATTGAAAGTGCGCAGAACGACGACTATCGCTCCATGCGCGAAGTGGTGAGCCGTCGCTATCGCGAAGCGGGCGAGGGCGCGGAATTGTTCCCAGATGTCATCCTTGTCGATGGCGGTCTTGGTCAGTTGCACGCCGCACTGGAAGCATTTGAATCACTGGGTGTTCAGCCGCCCATGGTGATTAGTCTGGCGAAGAAGGAAGAGCTCATCTACGTCCAGCGCGAGAGTGAGCCGATTCGGCTGGCCCGCAACAATGCCGGCTTGCGCCTCTGCCAAGCCATTCGCGATGAGGCACATCGTTTCGCGCAGCATTACCACCACATTCTGCGCCGCAAGCGAACGTTCGGTGAGGATCAGTGATGACCGCCCCAACCCCGCGTGCTGGCGCTGCCGTCCTTACGCAGGCAGTGGAATGGCGCCGGTCGGTCCGTCGTCGGTCTTGATCGCAGGTGCCGGCAGCACGCCCTTCGGTGCGGTACTTGCCATTTCAGCGCCCAAGAGATCTGCCACCGTCGGCTTGGCAGGCGCTTCGCCGCGCATGACGCGATCGACATCATCTTTGGTGAGCGTCTCGTACTTCAGCAGGGCTTCGGCAACGGCAACCACTTGCTCCCAGTGCTGGTCAATGAGGCGAGCGGTGTCGGCAAAGGCATGTTCTGCCATGTGTCGAATCTCTTCATCAATGAGATGCGCGGTTTCCGGTGAGTAGTCCTTCTCGGCAACGAACGCTTCGCGGCTGTCTTCGCCCTTGTAACTGACGAAACCGAGGCGCTCACTCATGCCCCATTCAAGCACCATGGCGCGTGCAATGCGCGTCACCATCTTGATATCCATGCCGGCGCCGCTGGAAATATCGCCGGTCTTCTTCGCTTCAGCAATGCGTCCCGCGCACAGAACGCGCATGGTTGCTTCGCAGTACTTGCGACCGTACCCGTAGCGATCCTTTTCGGGAAGGCTGAAGGTGGTGCCCATGGCCTGACCGCGCGGAATGATGGTCACTTTGTGCAGTGGGTCTGCGTCGTCGTTGAGCACTTGCACCACCGCATGGCCAGCCTCGTGGTAGGCGGTTGCAATGCGCTCTTGCTCTTCGATCTTTCGGCTCTTCTTGGCTCGACCCCAACGCACCTTGTCGCGGGCTTCTTCAAAGTCCACCATCTCAATGAGATCTTTGTCTGCCATGGTGGCGATGATGGCTGCCTCATTGATGAGCGCTGCCAAGTCTGCACCACTGAAACTTGGCGTTGCTCGCGCGACCTTATCCAGGTTGACGTCTGGCCCAAGCTTTACCTTCTTGGAATGAACGCCAAGAATCTGCCGACGTCCCACCACATCCGGCGGGCTGACACCAACCACGCGGTCAAATCGACCAGGGCGGGTCAAGGCAGGGTCGAGCACATCAGCACGATTGGTTGCAGCAACCACGATGACCTGGTCAGAGGCCTCGAAGCCGTCCATCTCTACCAAGATCGCGTTGAGTGTTTGCTCACGCTCATCATGACCACCCGATGAGAAACCACCGCCACGGCGTCGTCCGACGGCGTCGATTTCGTCCAAGAAGATGATGCACGGGGAGTTTTCTTTGGCCTGCTTGAACAGGTCACGAACCCGGCTTGCACCAACGCCAACGAACATTTCTACGAAGTCCGAGCCGGAAATCGAGAAGAACGGCACGTCTGCCTCGCCAGCGATCGCGCGGGCCATCAATGTCTTACCGCACCCTGGAGGACCTTCAAGAAGCACTCCGCGCGGAATGCGTCCACCAAGTTTCTGGAAGCGCTTGGGGTTCTTAAGGAACTCCACCAATTCAGAAACTTCTTCCTTCGCTTCGTCAATACCGGCGACGTCTGCGAAAGTGACATTGACGCTTTCCTTGGTCTGCACACGGTGACGGCTCTTGCCAAAGCTGCCAAGCATGCCGCCCGGTCCGCCACCAGCGCCGCGCATGGAGCGCGATAAGAAGAAGATCAGCGCTCCAAAGAGGAGCAGTGGTCCAATGATGGTCAGGAACAGTTGCCCGACGAAGGAACTGCCAACGTTGACGTTGAAGTCAATGCCTTCCTTGCGGAGTTCCGCGTAATACGTATCCATCGCGCGCGGGTCAAGAAGTACGGTGATCGCCGTTGCGTTCTTGTCGTCAGGGAAACCGGGAACTCCGGGTTTCAGTTTGGCAATCGCTTGTGATTCGGTCACTTCCACCGTACCACTGATCTTGCCTTCTTTGGCGTAGGTGATCAAGTCCGACCACGAGACCCTATTGCCCGGAGTGCTGCTTGACGTGAGCACTACATAGACCAGCCCCAAGAGTGCGGCCAGCATGACCCAGGTGAGTACGCCACCGCCGCGCTTGGGCAATGGTGATGGCGGACCGCCGCGGCCTTCGGGCTTCCCACCGCGGCTGCGGGGGTCCTCGTCGGCGAAGAAGATGGCGGTGGTATCGAGGTTTCGAGAGTCGGTGGATGTCATGGGAGCTTGTGAACGATATGCACGATCGGCAGGAAAAGTAGGAATCACCAGTTTCCTTGTAAATTTGCCACGATATCGGTGGCCAAATTCTGAACGACGGCAATTCGACCGATGTCGGTGGGTTCGGAAGACGGCCGGCTGGGTACAAACAGGGCGCTTCCTTGGAAGCCGTTGCGAGCCACAATCACCTTCCCGGTGCGCTGGTCGATCCATTCCCAGTCCACGATGACTTCGTAGAGCATTTCTTCGCTCAGACCGGTGCTGCGGCTCTTGGAGAGTTCGCGCATGGTTCGCTTTCGCACAGTGCCGCGCAACAGCGTGTCAGAGCGCGCATCGGAAGCGATGTGGTAGGGGGTGATGGCTTGAACTTCCTTAATGAGCGCTTCGGTCAATTCACCGTTGATCGGTCGGTCGAAGGTGTCATTGCCGAACACCGCCACGGCAATGGTGCGGTATTCCTTCGGGAACCGGCTGCGCATGGAGTAGCCATCCGAGTCTTCGGTGGTTGCGGGCGTGGTGTCGCAACCGGCGAGAAGTGCCGCGGAGATCAGTGCAAGGCAGAAGAGTGGGGCGCGAGTCATGAAGTTCATGGGGTCGACGGGGCCGGAGCTGGGGCAGGGGCCGGCGCGGGAGCCGGGGCAGGTGCAGGTGCTGATGCGGGAGCAGGAGTCTCTGGCTTCTTCTCTGGCATCTCCACCGTACCGGATTGCGTCGAGAACTTCTCGTCGATCCGGATCTTCTCTTCGATGATGTCTTCTGCGCCCGGGCCAATGGTTGCAGCAGCGCGCGAGTCTTTGATCAGTTCAGCTCGGATCGCCGCGTAGTTGGGCGCGGACGTGCGCACGGATTCGGGCAATTGTTCAAGCACATCATTGATGGCTCGCAGTGCCTGAATAGTGGAGACTGATCGCGGATACTTCTTGACGAGTGCGCGGATTTCGCGCTCGGCGCTGATGGGGTCGCCAAGTTGCCAGTACCAGTTGGCGGTGGTGAGTCGCTTCTCGGCTTCGCTTTCGTAGATGCGTAACAGAATGGCTTCGGCGCCAATCTGCTTTGCTAACTGTGGCTCCGTTGCCTGCAATTCGCGCAGTTTTCCAGAGGCTTCCTGCAAGCCCTTGGCATCAAACTGTGGTCCCTTGTAAGTCGAGCAGTACGCCGCAATCAGTCGCAGGCGCGCCTTGTCCACCAAACGCGAACGCGGATAGTTCTGCACGTACAGGTCGTATGCATCAGCAGCAAGGGACATATCGCGACGGTCATAGTAGAAGTCTGCAAGCTCCATGCCTGCCTTCTCCGCCAGAGCGCTGCCAGGGAGTCGCTCTTGGATTCGAATCAGAATTTCCTGCGCGTCATCGTCGGTATTCACCCAACGGAATGTGCCCCAGAATCTGCGCTTCAGTCCCCCCGCGTACATCTTGGCAATATCAAGTTCGCGTTCGAGCGCTGGAATGAATGACGCGGTGTATGCGTAGCGGCGTGCAATGTCTTCCAGGTCAAAGAGCGCGTCGTACTCTTCCTTGAGCGCCATCTTTGCGTCAGCGCGGGTGAGCAGCGCCTCTGGTCGAAGCGAGTCAGCGGGGAATCGTTCCAGCCACGCGTCCATCAGTACCAACGCGCGCTTTGGCTCTCCCTTGGCCAGTGCCAACTTTGCCAAGTTCACCACTGCCGCGGGGGTTCCCGGTGCTGGCGCGTCCAGTTCCTTCCAACGATCGTTGTCGTCCAATTTGAAGTCCTGCTGCGCCATCGCTCCCGCGGAAATCGCGGCGGCAGTTACAAGGGCGACCCAGGGCATCAGCAAACGCACGCCCCGGATCGTACGCTTGTTATCGATGCGTGCAGCCGTCATAGCCAACCCAGCCTCCGGCCGTGGCCGGTCCCTCGTTGCCGCCGAGCGGATCTGCAGCGCGTTGGCGGCTCGGGGGATTGTTCCCACGCGTTTGCCACTTGATGCATCCCGCGCCGACCTCGAAGCCGCATGCGTTGGCGCCCTGGCGGTGGTGGCGGTGGGGGGGGATGGAACGGTTCGATCGTTGGCCGCCAAAGTGGCGGGCGGATCGGTTCCGCTTGCCATTGTGCCGACCGGCACTGAGAACTTGGCAGCCCGGGAGTTTGGATTTCGCTGTTCGTCGGCAGTCCTGGCGGATTGCATCTTGGCCCGACGATCGCGCACGGTCGACCTTGGATTCATCCGCCGAGCTGGTTTGCCGGATCATGCATTTCTGGTGATGGTTTCCGCCGGTTTTGACGCCGACGTAGTTGCCGCACTCGGGGCGACGCGTCGGGGACCGGTGACATATGTTGCGTACGCGCGGCAAATTCTGATGCTCTTGCGCCACTGGCAGGCGCCGGGGTTTGTGGCGGAGAGCGGGGTGCTGGAGCTGCCGAACCAACAGGACGCCGTCGACCAACCGACCGAAGCGGCCGAGACAGCCACGTCCGGCGCGGTCTGGGCTGCCGACCGCATCGAGGCGGCGGGGCAACTCATCATTGCCAATTCACGGCAGTATGCGCTGCGGCTCAATCCGGCCCGGGCGGCTGATCCGTCGGACGGGCTGCTGGACACCGTGGTGCTGCCCGCTCGCGGGGGTTGGAGCATGGTCGCGTGGGCGCTTCGGCTGGCGCTGTCGCCCGGGGGGATCGCGGGCGCTTGGACGGCACGCGGTCCTGCATGGCGGGTGCAGTTTGATCGCCCCACGTTGATCCAGGCAGACGGCGACCCGGTTTCGGGTGGTCCGGTGCAGCACATGGAGGTGGCGCTGCACCCCGGAGCGCTTCGGATCGTGGAGATGAATCGGGCGCAGGGTTTGCCCGCGGGCGCCTGACCCGCAATTTCTGCGCACAATCTGCAGTAATTGCCGATTTCCCGCCGATGAAGGGTGCTGGAGCCACGGATGGCCGCAGTCATACCTTTCGAACGACATCTGCTTGCGCGAACCTTCGCGCGCCGCCGCGCGGTGCGTGCACGAGTCATCGCTGTCATCGCCACGCTCCTCACGGCGTGGTGCGCGCATGTTGCCATGGCGGCACCGGTCACGCAGTCAGCAGCCGAGCAACAGTCGCTCGGTTCGGTTCAGCAGTCCGCGCAGTCAGCGACATCAAGTGGCGTTTCAGAAGCAGTGCGAATGCTTGGTGCGTTGACTGTGGTAGTTGGGCTGGCCTTCGCGGCGAAGTGGTGGCTGCGACGCAGCGGAATTGCCACGCGCATGCAGGGTGGTGCGTTTGAGATTGTCGCGCGTCACTCGGTGGGTCGTGGGCAGAACATCTTGTTGGTGCGATTTGGTCCACGGCTTCTCTGTGTCGAGCAGGCACGCGACGGCCTGCGCACGCTGAGTGAGTTGACTGATCCTGCGCAAGTGGCCGCAACCATGGCAGAGGCTCGTGGTGGTGATGCGAATCGTGGAGCGTCATCTGCGTCCGCGGCGAGTCAGTTTCGCGGCGCAGCGCTTGATACGGATTCCGGTTCCGCTGCTCGCACCGTTGACCTTCGACGCGGGAAGGAAACCGGTTCATGACAGGTCCAGACTCCGGCATTGATCCCGTGTCAATCGTGGCTGGCGCGGCCAACGCGTTACCAGCGGGCGTTGGATTCAAGGGTGCGGTGGATCTCTTGGTGCTCCTCACAGTGCTCTCCCTTGCACCGGCAATTCTGATGCTTTGCACCTGCTTTACGCGGGTAGTGGTGGTTCTTGGGTTGTTGCGACAGGCGGTCGGTGCGCAGGCCATGCCGCCAACGCAGGTGATCGTTGGGCTCTCATTGCTACTCACCATGGCCGCCATGGCTCCCACATTTACGCGCGCGTGGGACGCAGGTGTGAAGCCATACATGGACGGCACCACCACCAATCCGGAAGAGGCGTGGGGCGCTGCGCGGCAACCGCTGCGCGACTTCATGTTTGCGCAGATCGACGCGTGCGGAAATTGGCAGACGGTGTACATGTTGCTTGAGCACCGCGGCGTTGATGTCAGTGACACATCCAAACTCACGCGCGCTGATGTTGATATGGCAACGCTCGTTCCTGCATTTGTCTTGAGTGAATTGAAGACGGCGTTCCTCATTGGCTTTCGAATCTTCCTTCCGTTTGTAGTGGTTGATCTGGTGGTGGCCGGAATCTTGGTGAGCCTGGGAATGTTCATGGTTCCACCATCAATGGTTTCGATGCCGCTCAAGTTGCTCCTCTTTGTGCTGGCCGATGGATGGACCCTGGTGGCAGGGTCGATCTTGGCGGGCGTGGCGGCGGTGACCTAACCATGGAATCCGCACCGATCGATCTTGTGCAGTCTGCGCTGGTCACCGCACTGGTGGTTGCGACCCCCATTCTGCTGGTGGCGTTGGTGGTTGGTTTGGTCACCGCGCTGCTGCAGGCGGCAACGCAGGTCCAGGATCAAGCCGTTTCAGCGGTACCCAAACTGCTCGCCTGTGGACTGACTTTGGTGGTGCTGGCCGGATGGATGGTTTCCAAGCTGGTGACCTTTGCACAAGCGATGTTTTCGGGAGGCGTCTACTAATGGACAGCACCACCACGCTTGCAACGTTGGCGCCACTTGCGCTGGCGACGTGCCGGGTGATGGGCGTCGCCACGTTTGCCCCCGTTGTTGCAGCTGCGGCTGTGCCGGTGCGCCTTCGCTTGGCGATTGCGGCGGTGATCGCCGTCGCCGCGCTGCCTGCGATTGGCGCTTCCGGACTTCCCGCAGCCGCGATCGCCGAGCCGTGGCGCTTGCTGCCCGCCGCCGCGTTGGAATTTGCGCTGGGTGCAGTGATCGGCGTGATCGCCATGCTGCCAGTGGCGGCTTTTCGAACGGCGGGATCGCTTGCAGGCATGCAAGCGGGGCTTGGTTTCGGCCAACTCTATGACGGTGGCAGCGGCGAAGAAGATGGCGGCGATGCGTTCGAGCAACTCTTCGCGGTGCTCGGCGCCGCATGCTTTGTGTGGGCTGGTGGCCTTGACGCAGTGGCGCTCTCCACGCTTCGGAGCTTTGATTATGTTGCGCTCGGTGCGTGGAGCCCGAACGCAGGCATTGTTGGAACCGTCATGGGCGCGGCAGTTGCTGCCAGCGAGTTGGCATTCCGCGTGGCGCTTCCGGTCACTGCGGTACTGGTGGCCGAAGCGATTGTCTCTGGATTTGTGGCGCGTAGCGTTCCTGGCATCGCGCCGCTTGCCTTTGGATTTCCAGTTCGATTTGCTGTTGCCATACTGGCCCTGCTTGCCGGCGCAGTCGCCATGCAGTCGGCGATGCATGGCGCGGTGGCGGGCATGCTTGACTCCATGCACTCTGCGGTCACTGGAGGTACAGCATGAGTGGCGAAGAACGAACGCACCAATCAGGTGAGATGCGTTTGGAGCGCATTCGATCAGAGCACGGCCTCCCGGTGCGTCGATCGCCGATTGCTGTGGGCGCGCTTATTGGTGGAGCGCTCGGCGCATGGGCTTCAAATGTTCCACAGCAGTTGCTGGAAACGGTGCGCGGCGGACTTCGGTCAGCATCCGATATTGGGCCTGCTGATGGCGCTGCGGTCATTCAACATACAGCGCTTTCGGTGGCGGCCATCGCGTGGCCGGCGCTTGCGTGTGGACTTGCTGGCGCAGTCCTTGGCGCGCTCATTCAGACCGGATTTCGCGTGCGTTCATCGCTTGGTGCTTCAATCTCCATGCACCTGCCGTCAGGCAAGGCAGCAGGCGGAGCGGTCGCGCGATTGTCATGGGCGCTGGTGTTGATTGGCGCAGCAGCGTGGGCGGTGTTTGCACACTGGTCGCGTGTTTCTGCTTTGCCGGCGCTGCCAATTGCCGCGGCCGTTGCATCCGCAGCGCGCATTGTGCTTGACGCGGTGCTTGCCGCGCTAGCAGCAGGGGTGGTCTGTGCAGCAGCGGATGTGGCGATCGCACGATGGAAGTGGGACCGATCCACACACATGGATGATGCTGAAGCGCGCGAAGAACGGCGCCGTACGGAAGGCGATCCGAATACCAAGTCGCGGCGCACTTCACAGGCGCGCAACATAACGCGTGCGCAGGGGCGGGGCATGAAATCGGTAACTGCTGCGGGCGCTGCTCGTGGAAAGGACTTGCGTGAACAGGCTGCTTGATCGAATTCTTGCGTTCCTCTCAGAGCATCGTTCGTTGGCGTTGCCAGCAGCACTTCTTGGCATGGTGGTGGTGCTGATAGCGCCGCTCTCGCCACTGGTGATGGATGTGTTGGTGGTACTGAATTTCGCATTGGCAGCTTTGGTGTTGGTGCGTGCGGCGACGCTGCGTAGCCCGCTTGATTTCAGCGTGTTTCCAGCGCTGCTGTTGGGAACCACGCTCTTTCGACTGGTCATCAACGTGGCATCAACACGATTGATCTTGGGTGCCGATGCAGTCACGCCGATTGAGGCGCAAGGCGTTGCTGGTCAGTTCATTGAGTCGTTCGGCAAGTTAGTAACTGGGAACAGCATTGCCGTTGGTGCAGTGGTATTCCTGATTCTGGTGATTGTGCAGTTTGTGGTCATTACCAAGGGTGCCTCGCGCATGGCAGAAGTTGCCGCGCGGTTTGCGCTTGATGCATTGCCTGGTCGGCAGATGGCTATCGATGCGGATTTAGCAGCCGGTGCAATTGACGGCGCCGAGGCACGGGAACGTCGTGATGATCTTGCGCGCGAGGCAGATTTCTTTGGCGCCATGGATGGCGCAAGCCGATTCGTGCGCGGTGATGCAATTGCCGGAGTGGTCATCACTGCCGTCAACATCGTTGGCGGCATAGCAACCGGCGTGCTGCAGAAGGGATGGACGCTATCGGAGACCGGTCATGCCTTCACTGTGCTGACCATTGGTGACGGTCTTGCCGCGCAGATTCCCGCGTTCGTGATCGCTATCGCCGCTGGCTTGGTGGTGGCACGCGCCGGGCGCGGCCGAACACTCGGCGAAGAGATGCCCAAGCAGCTGGTCGGCAATCCAAGATCACTGTGGATGCTGGCTGGATTCATGGCAATTCTTTCATTCACGCCGCTGCCAACCATGCCGCTCCTTCTTGGGGCCGGAGTGATTGGGCTTGGAGCATTGATTGCAACGCGCGTGCAGAAGACTGCTGCTCGCGGCGAACAGTCCGTACCTCGGGTCGAGCAGGCGGGCGGTCGTGGCGAACTGGCGCGACGTACCAATTCAGTCGCCGCGATTGATCCAGCTGTCGCGCGGCGCACTGCGGAAATCGGTGCGCTCTTAGCGGTTGAGCCACTTGAGGTTGAAATTGGTGCATCGCTGGTGCAGCTTGCACGTGCTGGAGAGGCGTCTCCGATTCTGAAACGCATCGAGGCAGTGCGCCGTCAGGTTGCTCAGGACCTTGGCATCGTTGTGCCAGCGGTTCGAGTGCGTGATGATCGATCGCTTGCTTCAGGTGGTTACCGCATTCGAGTGCGCGGTGCCACGGTGGGTGAAGGGGAACTGCGCCTGGGCGAATTGCTCGCCATGCCAGGGGACGGTCGCCTGCCGCGGCTTCCAGGAATTCGAACCCGCGAACCCGCCTTTGGTCTGGATGCACTGTGGATTGCTCCCTCGCTGCGACCGCAAGCAGAGGCGCAGGGCTGCGCGGTTGCAAGTCCAGAGTCGGTATTGGGTGCGCACTTTGCAACCGTGGTTCGTCGGCATGCTGATGAGTTGCTGACCCGCGAACATGTTGCTGACCTACTCACGGAACTCGCGCAGCGCGCCCCGCGTTTGGTTGCGGAAGCGGTGCCAGCATGCATTCGCCCCGGTGAATTGCAGCGGGTCATGCAGTTACTTCTGCGTGAACGAGTGCCCGTGCGCGATCTTGAAGCAGTGCTTGAATCCATCGCCGACGCGGCACAACGATCGCGTGAACCGCACTCGCTTGCGGAAGCAGCGCGATTGGCACTGCGCCGAACCATTTGTCAGCAGTACGCGCGTCCCGACGACGAAGGTCGCCCAGTGCTGACCGTGGTGGTTGCTTCGCAGTCGCTTGACGCACTCGTTGCATCAGCAGTCACCATGATTGATGGTGAGCCAGCAACGCTACTGACGCCTGCGGACGCGGCGGCGGTTGTTCGTGCCGTAGCGGCTGCGGCCCGTCCGTTAGCTGAATCGGCGCTTCCAGTAGTGGTGATTTCTACGCGCACTTCACGCGCCGGGCTTGCGCGATTGCTCACGCCGCATATTCCGGGTTGTGCGGTACTGGCCTATGACGAATTGGTGCGAGGCATTGAGGTTGATCGAATCGGCGAAGCAGAGCTCACAGAAGAAGGCACGGAGGTGGCAGCATGACCCGCGTTCGATACATCGCTGACAGCATGACGGAAGCAATCACCGCGGCTCGCCGCCAGCACGGAATGGGTGTTCGCATCGTCCATGCGGGCGCACGGCGGACCGGCACATTTGGCCGCGCACTTTCATTTGAAGTGATCATCGAAGCAGCATCGCGGACTGCGCAGGCGCGTCGAGCTGCGCGTGAGGCCTTAGCGCGTGCCGTGATGGTGGGGCGCATGGCTGCTGATGAGGCCAATGCATCGATCGCCGCCATGACCACCGGCCCAGCCTGTGCTGCAGTGATGGCGCGTCTTGGTGCACGTCTGCGCGCCCAAGCGCTGCCGGGCGATCTGGTGGATCACGTCCTTGGACAAGTAGGCGCGGAATTGCAGTCAGCAGCCGCGGACGAAATCGAATTGATGGCTCAAGCGGCAGCAGTCAATGCGGTCGCCGGACTGCTTCCGGTAGCCGTCACGCATGCGCCACGCCGTGCTGATGTTGCCGGGCGTCCGCGGATCATTGCGATCGCTGGTCCAACTGGCGTCGGCAAGACCACCACGCTTGCCAAACTTGCCGCCGAATGGCGTGTGACGCGTGGACTACGGGTTGGCTTGCTTGCGGCCGATTCGTTCCGAGTCGGTGCTGTTGAACAACTGCGCACCTATGGATCAATCATCGGTGCTGAAGTACGTGCGGCCAACGGATCGTCATCAGCACGCGAGGCGCTCGCCGCGCTTGCTGGGTGTGATGTGGTGCTGGTTGACACTCCAGGACGTGGACATCGTGATGTGGGACGTATCGGAGAGATTGCGCACCTACTCACCGCAGTACGTCCAGACGAAACGTATCTCGTGTTGCCCGGCTCTGCGTCCGCACGCACTCTTGAGGAATCGTCCGATGCGTTTGCGCCGATCGGTGCCACGCACGTGGTGCTTTCAAAGTTGGATGAGAGTGAAGGCCTCGGCGCGCTCATCGGTGCCGTGCGTCGCGGCGGTACGCCGACGAGTTGGTTCACCACCGGACAGGAAGTTCCCGATGACATTGAGCATGCCGACGCGCATGCATTCGCTCGACGGCTCCTTGGAGAATCAATCGTGGCGGAGGCGGCCACCTGATGGACACGCAGGCCGCGAATCTTCGCGCGCGTGTTGCAGCCGCGGCAGCGAGCGTTGCTCCGGCAACGCAACAGCAGCCGGCGGTGAAAGGTGCTTCGGTGCAAACACCGGTGCGTTTAGCACGAACCATTGCAGTTGCAAGCGGAAAGGGCGGAGTTGGCAAGAGCACGCTTGCTCTCGGAATTGCCATGGCAGCGGCAGAGCGGGGCGTGAAGACGGCATTGGTTGACGCTGATCTTGGGCTTGCAAATCTGGATGTCTTATGCGGCGTTCGTCCCGCGCGCACTGCTGCTGACTGGCTCAGTGGACGTGCGCAATTATCAGAGTGCTTCACCACCATTGCGCCGCGCTTATGGTTGCTTGCGGGCGCATCAGGTGTTGCGCGTATGGCGGATCTTGAACGACCGCAACGCGCGCGCCTCATTGAAGGACTCGCGCGCGTTGCCGCGCATGTTGAACTCATGGTGGTTGATCTTGGAGCAGGTATCGGCGCGGGCACGCTTGACATCGCCGCTGCAGCAGATCGATTACTCATTGTCACAACGCCCGAACCAACATCACTTGCTGACGCCTATGGATTTGCAAAGGCATGTGTTCGTCACGGCAGGCGTGACGGATGGTGTTGTGCAACCACCATGGCGATCGACGCTGCGGATGGCAGTGCAGCAGCGGGGCGTCTGACGCGCACAGCGCAAGCGCACTTGGGCATTACATTCATGGACATGGGAAGTGTGCCCGTGGACCGCGCCGTTCCACTAGCGGTCCGATCGCGAACGCCACTCTTGACCGCAGCTCCTGAATCATCAGCGGCACGCGCCATGCGCGGCATTGAATCTCGTCTCGCTGGTCTTGATGATGGAGTTCAGAACGGTGAAGAATCTGGACGCTTCTTCGCCAACTTTGCCGCCCGGATGGGGGTCCGTTGGGGCAATACCGCCGCCATGATTGCGGCCGGGGTGGCCGGAATCGGCGGCGTCAGTGTGCGATAAAAAATTTGCAATATCGCGACAAAATGGCTTGCAGAGACTCCCTGCTGCTTGTTATATTGGACGCGTTGGAACGATCGTCAAGGATCGATGACGCTCCAGCACCCCGCGACATGGATGTTGCGGGGCCCAACGGAGGGAGGTTCACCTTTACTGGTGGGCGTCTCTCCTTCATCGCTGGCTCATGGCGGGGATCCGCCGTGAACCAGGCAGTGTGCATTCCCCTGCACTCTCTTCTCGAAGGTCAAGGAGCGACCGATGTCGAAGAGCCACGCGCGGACGTCGTCAATTACGACGCAGTCCGCAACGAGCAAGCGTTCGTCCCCCAAAGCACCCTTACGCGGGGCTTCGGCTACCGCAGTGGCGAAGTCGCCTGCGCGCAGCGCAGCAACCTCGGCACCGCGAAAGTCCGGTTCCGCAACTGGTGGTACTGCCGTCAAGGCAGCTCCAGCAGCAACAAAAACAGCAGTGACTGCCACTACTGCGAAGAAGCGGGGCGTGCTGACGCCCCGTACATCGTCGGCCCGAACTGACGGCGCTAAGACCACTATTGCTACGCGGACAGCTCCACGCGTCGCCGGTGGGCGTGCTACTCCGTCACGCGTCATTGAAGTGACGGCGCCGGTTCGCACATTGGCATCGGCAAATCCGCCGATTGCGCCACCATCAACATCGGCACTGCTCGATCCAGTCTGGATTGCCTACGGGAATGCCCGTGAGCGCCAGGACGAAGCTCGTTTGCAGGACCTTCGTAACAAGTTGATCGAGCGCTACTACGACGTGGTTCGTTATGCCGCAGAGCGCATGCACACGCGCTTGCCAAATGAGGTGGATGTGAATGACCTCATGAGTGCCGGTTTGTTTGGCCTCATGGACGCCATTGACGCGTTTGACCCACAGCGTGGTGTGAAGTTTGAGACCTATTGCGCGCCGCGTATCCGGGGCGCCATCTTTGACGAGTTGCGCGCCATGGACTGGGTTCCACGCTTGGTGCGCAGCCGTACGTCCAAGGTGGAGAAGGTTCGCAAGGAATTTGAGTTGTCAAACGGCCGCAAGCCAACTGACGACGAAGTTGCAAGCCTGATGAACGTCTCAAGTGCGGAGTACGACAAGTTGCAGAAGGACTCTCGACCAGTTGGCGTCGTGAGTCTTGACCGCAAGGCCTTTGAGAGCGATTCAAGCCGCGACGTTCGTGAAGTTGACGTCATTGAAGACGGTCGCCAGTTGAATCCGGCTGAACTGGTTCAACGTGGTGATTTGCAGGGCCTGATTACCAAGGGTCTTTCGCGTGCAGAGCGCCTGATTGTGATTCTCTATTACTACGAAGAGATGACCATGAAGGAAATCGGTCTCACGCTTGACCTTTCTGAGAGCCGTGTCAGTCAAATGCACTCAAGCATCCTGGCGCGCTTGAAGGCGCAGATGCAGCACCGTATGAAGGAATTCTGACCCACTATTCGGGCGACTGTTGAGCCCGTTGCACATGTCCACGCTTTGGAGGGTCCACCTTCCCGAAGCAACGCGCCCCGCGAGAAACCTCGCGGGGCGCGTTCATAAATAGGTGCCGTTCACCACTGTCCCCATTTTCGGGGCGCGTTCGGAGTGAGTTGAGTCGTCCACCGCCTCCTCCGTTCCGGGCGGCGAAGTGAGTTGAGCCGTCCCCCGCCCCCTCCGTTGCGCGCGGGACCCTCGGACGCGGACGGCTGCGCTCCACAAGGTTCCGCTTAGCCTCGGGCGAAACTGTTCGTCCGGTTGGCACCCACGGGGCGTACGTCCAACTGCCGGACTTCTCAGTTTCACACGCCGCTTACCGAGGATCCCGTGCTCACTGCGGGGGCTCGAACACGGAAGGCACGTGCACACCAGGGACTGGAACCCGTTCCCTTGGTCGCAGGAGGCCAAGGAAGATTTTTCGCGCGTAGCGCAGTCAGAACGGCGCTTTTTCACTCACGATGAAAATTTCAAAAAATGCATGATGGGTGGGGGCGGGGAATTTCGTTCTTGCCTGTGGAGCGGGTCATCAGACGCAGGTGAAGCCTGCAAGTGATGCGCGCCATTCAACAGTGATTGCCCCGGTGGGCCAATCACGAGATTCAGACCGCTGCCAACGGTTTTGGCAAAGTAACGCCTACACGGGAGTGTGGGCCAAACGGGCGAGAGCCCAGTATGGATTTTCATATGCGCAACACAACGTTTATCTCTTCAATGGTCCTGTCAGTAGCCTGCGTCAGCGCGGCGAATGCAGGGGTGGTGGATCCGTTTACTGTGGGTAGCTCGGCAACCGATGGTTCCGGGGAAGTTACCGTCACTCCCATCACTGGCGGCCTGTGGGACACTCGGTACACCTCTGTCAGTTACCGCACCAACATTACCAACCGGGCTACGGCTAGCATGGTCGTGGACGCGTCCACAAACGCAGCGACCTTCACGGTCACCCGAGTTAATGCTGCGAATTTCCAAAATGACCAGAGTGGTGCCCTGGAATACGATAATACCGCGGGTGTTACCGATGTCTCCAACTTCACCTCGTTGACGTTCAATTACACCTCGACGTTCGCCGCCTTGCTGTTTGAAATCGATCTTGGTGGGAAGATTGCGACTAAGACTATCTCTGCATCAGCCGGCGGGACGTTCACCCTCCTCGCTTCAGAGCTGTCGGCCGGCGGCGATCCAGGCGGATATATGAACCTTGTGTTTCGCCAGGATAATAGCAACGCGAGCGGCACTTTCACCATGACCAATCTGGTAGCCAACGGCATCCCAGCCCCAGGCGCCATCGCTCTGCTCGGCGCAGCAGGTCTCATCGGCGCCCGCCGCCGTCGCGACTGACATCACTCTGCACTCCACGCTGGCTTCGGCCGGTGTCCACACTCCACGCCCCCATGCGCACCCGCGCCTGGGGGCGTGTGTGCGTTGGCGGGCGCCCTCCGTGCCTTCAGTTTGAGATGCGAGCGGCTCGGTGGCGGCCCCGGCATAGCCGTCGCCATGGGATTCAGGGTGGAGGCACTCCTGTCGGGGGTTGACATCGCGTTGCGCCCGATTTGAGTCCGTAAAGCGCCCTCTGGGGTAGGTTGTGTGCAACAGCGAACATGTTTCGATGAAGAATCACAAAAGTGACGCCTTCGCTGAATATTCCGGGGCTCCAATACTTGCATTCGTCCCCGCCGGAGTCATTATCAGGGCGGTCTCTGAGATTCGGAAGAGTGCACGCTCCCCCGTGCGGTCTGGTTTGCCCCGAATCTTGGTTGGCCTGCACGGGCTTCCCTCCCGTTCCCAACTCGTCCCTTCCTCCCTTCCCGATCTCTTTTTCCATGTCATTCGAAATTCCAGGCGATCTCAACAGGTCGCTTTCCGCGCGCCGACGGTCTCGGCGCTGTGATGCCCACGCGGAAGTGTGGGCCAATCGGGCGATCGCCCAGCATTGAGGATCCTCAGATGCGATTCAACTCCCTCGTTCCTTCGATGGTTCTGTCAGTCGCATGCGTCAGCGCGGCGAATGCGACGGTGGTGTACAACACGATCGATCCGTTCACGACTCCGGCCTCAGCCTCGGCGTCAACCTCTACCTTGTCCGGCCGTGTCAATACGGATCTGACCGGGACGCTTTGGAACCTTCGATCTATCTCAACGCGGACCACCAGCATCAGTCGCGCCACGACAACCGCGACGATTGGATCGGGCAGCATGGTGTTCGGCGTGACGCAGGTAGGCAGTGCCAGCACCGCCGTCAATAACGTTCAGCGGGCGAGCCTTGACTACAACTCGATCGACCAATTCCCGGACTTCACGAATTTTACCTCGCTTGACTTCAACTACGTTTCAACTCTGACTGGCAATCTCAAGTGCATCATCCGCCTCTCCGATGCCGCCAATTGGGCCGTTGAAAAGACAATGTCCGGCTCATCGGGTTTGATGTCGTTCACCCTTGCGGACTTCGGCGGAATTACGATGAACGCTGAAGCAATGGGCCCCGTGTCCATCGAGTTCGTCCGCTCCGGCTCCAACGCCTCCGGATCGCTGACGATCACGAACTTGGTCGCGAACGGCGCGTCCATCCCCGCCCCCGGCGCCATCGCGCTGCTCGGCGCAGCCGGTCTCGTCGGCGCCCGTCGCCGTCGCGCCTGACATCGCTCTGCACTCCTCCCTGGCTTCGGCCAGCGTCCACACTCTACGCCCCCATGCGCATCCGCGCCTGGGGGCGTGTGTGCGTGGGCGCGCTCCAACAACGCAATCCTTCGCCGCAAACGCAGGGCAGGACCGAGCCGCCCTTAGACAGCCATCACCGTCACCGCGCGGTCAATCAAAATCGTCGCGGCAGTCTTAGCCTTCACCTCGTCCACGCTGACCCCCGGCGCCGTCTCAATCAGCCGAAACAACTTCGCCCCTTGGTCAAACTCGAACGCCGCAAGATCCGTGATCAGCATGTGCACGCAATGCTGACCAGTCAGGGGCAGGGTGCATGCCGGGATGAACTTGCTCTCGCCCTTCTTGTTGCAGTGGTCCATGACCACCACCACGCGCCGCACGCCCGCAACTAAGTCCATGGCGCCGCCCATGCCTTTGACCAACTTGCCGGGAATCATCCAATTGGCAAGATCGCCGCTTTGACTGACTTCCATGGCACCCAAGATTGCCAAGTCAATGTGCCCACCACGAATCATCGCAAAGCTATCCGCACTGGAGAAGAAACTCGCGCCCTTGACCGCCGTCACCGTCTGCTTGCCCGCATTTACCAGGTCTGCGTCAACTTCCGAATCCTTCGGAAACGGCCCCATGCCCAGCAGCCCATTCTCTGACTGCAGCCACACGGTCATGCCGGCCGGAACATGGTTTGCCACCAACGTGGGTATTCCAATTCCAAGGTTCACGTAATAGCCATCGCGCAGTTCACGCGAAGCACGCAATGCGAGTTGGTTCCGATCAAGTGCCATAACGAATCCTCCTTGCGTTTGCGGGTTCGATCAGCCGAAGACGATGCCTTGTGCGAGCGGCAAATCCTTGGACCAATTGATGGTGCAGGTCTGCCGGCGCATGTACTGCTTCCAACTGTCGCTACCCGACTCGCGCCCGCCGCCAGTGTCCTTCTCGCCACCGAACGCTCCGCCGATCTCCGCGCCGCTGGTACCAATGTTCACATTGGCAATACCGCAGTCGCTGCCTTCAGCGGAAAGGAATCGTTCCGCGCTTCGCACGCTGTCAGTGAAGACCGCGCTGGAAAGCCCTTGATCGACGCCGTTATTGATGGCGAGTGCTTGATCGAATGAATCAACCGTAAAGATGTAGAGAATCGGCGCGAAGGTCTCTTCGCAGCAGATCCCCGGCACCACACCGCGTGGAACTGAGATCAAGGTGGGCTCCACAAAGTTACCCGCCTTCTTTCGGAAACGATCGATACCTGCCGTACCGCCAGCAAGCACCTTGCAGCCGTCGGCCTCAGCGCGCACGATCGCCGCGCGCATGTTCTCTACAGCGCGTGCATTGATCAGTGGTCCCATGAGCGTTCCCTTCTTCATCGGGTCGCCGATCGGAACACTCTTGTAACTCTTCACCAGGCGCTTGGTCAGTTCGCCAACAACATCCTTGTGAACGATGAGTCGCCGAGTAGTGGTGCAGCGCTGACCGGCAGTGCCCACCGCGCCAAACAACACGCCGCGCGCCGCCAGATCCATGTCGGCATCCGGCATCACGATGATCGCGTTGTTGCCGCCAAGTTCCAGGAGCGTGCGTCCAAGCCGCTTGCCAACAACCTCGCCCACGCGTCGACCCATGCGGGTGCTGCCAGTAGCGCTAATCAGCGGCAGACGCCGATCTGCAAGCATGGTCTCGCCCACTTCGGTATCGCTGCCGATCACTAGGCCAAACACGTCTTCTGCGCGGCCGCACTTCGGTACAAACACGTCTTGCTTGCGCATCACATCTTGCGCCACCTTGTTCATGGCGATCGCAGTGAGTGGCGTAATCAGGGAAGGCTTCCAGATCATGGTGTCGCCGCACACCGCGGCAAGCATGGCGTTCCATGCCCACACGGCAGCGGGAAAGTTGAACGCAGTGATGATGCCGATCGTTCCCAGCGGATGCCACTGCTCATACATACGGTGACGGGTGCGTTCACTGTGCATGGAGAGTCCGTAGAGCTGCCGCGAGAGCCCCAGCGCGAAGTCAGCGATATCGATGCACTCTTGCACCTCGCCAAGACCCTCGGCGTAGATCTTGCCCATCTCGCGCGCGACTAATTCGCCCAGTTGATCCTTCTGCGCACGAAACTCTTCGCCGATCAGACGCACAATTTCGCCGCGCTTCGGCGCTGGCAGCATTGCCCATTCCGGTTGCACTTCGCGCGCGGCGCGAACGGCGCGCTCGTACTCCTTGGCGCCGTCAAGCCGGATGGTGCCCAGGATCTTTCCGGTCGCGGGTTCAAGGCTGTCGATCGCCTTTCCTTCGGCGAGCATCGTGGCCGTCTTCACATTGCGGGGGAGGAGGCGCGCGTCGCGCGCGATGCCGAATCGCTTCAGGTAGTCAGTTGCCATGGGACGAGCAGGATACGGGCGTGAAAGAAACACGGCGCGGGCCTGAATGGCGCCGCGCCGTGGTGTTTCAATCGAAGAGCGGCACGCCGCTCACATGGCAATCACTTTGCCGCTGGCGCTACCGGTGCAACTGGTTCTGCTGGCTTTACGGCAGGCGGATTTGCGCCGGTCGGTGCCGTTACCGGGGCCGTCGGTGCAACTGGCGCCACCGGCGCTGCTGCCTTCGCCTCAGCTATCAACTTTGCGGCAGCGGCTGCATCAATCTCAGCCGCGGAGCGCATGACAACCTTCTCTGACGGAACATCCGGGAAGATTCGCTTCGTTCCGGTCTGATCAGTGGCTTCCGCCGGGCCTGGTCGAATGGCGCCCATGGCGTCCAGCACATCCATGCCGGCCACGATCTTTCCGAACACCGCGTAGCCGGGACCGTTGGCGCCGTCGAGTGCCGGATTATCTTTCAGATTCAGGAAGAACTGGCTGGTGGCACTGTCTGGTGACGGCAAGCGAGCCATGGAAATCGAGCCGCGCATGTTCTTCAGGCCATTCGTCCACTCGTTCTTGATGGGATCGTTGGTCTTCTTCTGCATGAACTGTTCGTCGAATCCGCCGCCCTGCACAACAAAGTTCGGAACGATGCGGTGGAAGACCGTCTGGTTGTAGAAACCTTCCTTGACGTAACGACGGAAGTTCTCAACCGAGATTGGTGCCTTCACCGGATCAAGCTCAAGGACGATGGAGCCCTTGGTCGTGTCAAGCAGAATGAAGACTGGACCAGTCGCAGCAGGGGCCTGAACAACGGGCGCTTCCGGGGCAGCAGTGGCCGGCGCAGCAGGGGTCGGAGCCATTGGCTCTTGGGCAACAGCGGCTGACATGAAGGAGAGGGCGCAGGAAGCGGTAACGGTTCGGAGCAAACGAGTGGTGGTATTCATGGATAGTTCCTTGTTGGGGTGCGCATCATACGCAGCAATTGCCACGGGATGCCGCCAATTTCATGTGCATCTCGCCCGCCCAATTGACGTCTCGCTGCATAGGATTGCGGCAATGCCTGCAACAGAGCAGGATCCGCCACCACAAATCGCTATGCACTCCTTGATCCGACCAATCCTCGACCTCTTCAGCAGCGTTCGCTTCGGGATCGTGCTGCTTGCGATTCTCTTTGTCTACATGTCGGTGGGGTCGGCGGGCATCCTGTACCCGATTCATCCAAACTTCTTCCACCCCGATGCGTGGGTGCACGCACAGATGCGGCAGTGGCGCCCCTTTGAGATGACCGAATTTGAATGGTTCCACTGGTGGCCATTCGATCTACTCATGGGACTCATTGCGCTCACGCTGGTCACTACCACCTTGCGCCGCATTCCGTTGCGGGTAGTGAACCTTGGCGTGTGGATGATTCACTCCGGCATCATCATGCTGATCGTCGGCAGCGTGATCTACTTTGGAACGAAGATTGAAGGTGAGGCCCCCGTGGTTCGCCGCACCGTCACCATTGGTATCGCGGCGAAGGATGGTGCTGCATCGGAACTCATTGCAACCGGAACGATCGTTGCCATGCCGGGCAGCAAGCTCACTGTGGGGCAGGGCGCGGATCGTTACGACGTTGAAGTGCAGTCGATCGACCCAGCGTGGGAACTACGCTCGGGTGCTGATATCGGTAAGCGCGCGTACAGCGTCAACCTGATGATCACGGCGCCTGACCGCCGCTTCATGCGTCAGGTGATCGCTGGATATCCGGAATACACCGAAGACCTGATCTTCACGCAAGACAAAGCGCAGCCAGTGAAGCGCGCCGTGAAGGAAACCGGAAAGCCGATCATTGATACTCGCCTCTTTGTGGCGCTTGATTACTGCCCGCAAACTGATTTTTACCTGAAGAATGATCTGGCGAAGAGTTGGGCGCTCTATGTGCGCCGCCCAGGCGAGACGCGTTGGGTGGAGCGACCAATCATCGGGCTGCCTCTTTATAACGATTACGTTCCGGATCTCAACGAGGTCTTCCTTGGTCCCGCTGAGAGCGCCGAGCCGCGCTCACTCCGCGTCATGATTCCCGCTGCGGCGGCTGATGATCCTGCACCGGGAATTGTCTTTGAAGCAACCGGATACCTGCGCTACGGGCAGATGCGCACGCGGTTGATACCGGGCGGAACCGACGCGGCTCCTAACGCGGTGGCAGCAGTTGATGTTTCCGATTCCGAGGGTCGAGCGGCGCAGTACCGCCTGATTGCCTCCGACCCACAGAAGCGCAGTGCCGACGGCGGTGTGCTTGCGATTCGGCAGATATCCGATGAAGAACAGCTTGCATCGCTGCTCGCACAACCGACACTGGTGTTCCGCGTTCCATCGCGCAACATCACGCTCACGGAGTCCGTGAAGGACGCCGCGCTGACGGACAAAGATGCACAGTGGCGCCCGATCGGTCCGGCGGATTCTGGATACGCGTACCGCGTGGTGGCGGTGCAGGATGACCTGCCGATCGGTGGTCGTGAACTCTCCGTAGCCATTCTTGAACTGCGAACGCCCGCCGGTGAATTCCGCCGCTGGACCTTCAGCGACCCAACTATGAGCCGAGACCTGGCGCCCGGCGAAGATCCAATGGCGGCCATGAAGCGCGGCGGCGAGAGTTTCACTGACAAATCACTGGAAGTGGAATATCGCCCCGGAAACGGCCTTGCTCTTGCATTGCTGGTGGCTGGGCCAGAAATGGGTCGGCTGCGCTTAGTTGACTCGCTTGGTCGGCCAGAAGCCCGCGTTGTAGATGTCACGCCGCGCATTCCGGTTGAACTGGCTGCCGGCGTGAAGTTGACGGTGACCGATTGGATGCCCAACGCTGTCCAAGAGTCCAAGCCGTTCGTGGTGCCGCAATCACAACGACAGCGCGACGCACGCGAATTGTTCTCCATGATGCGTTTGAATCAGGTGCTCCCGGCAAAGACCGCCGCGGAAGCAGCAGCGTCGGGCGCTGCCCCCGCATCAGCCGCCGAGTGGCTCACCTACCACCCCTATGTCTTCGATCGCCCACAAGATGTCCTGCGCCGCTATTGGCTCACGCCCAGCACGGTCACACTTGCTGACGGCTCTGCGCTTGAAGTGCTCTTCTCGCGTCAGCGTGAGCCGCTCCCTGCTCCTGTTGCACTGGAGACATTTGAGTTGACCACCGAAGTGGGCGGCTTCTCCGGGCAGAGTTCCAGTATTCGTAACTACACCAGTGTGGTGCGCTTTCAGGAAACCGGCGGCACGTGGGGTGCGCCTGAACGCCTCAGCGTCAATGAACCCGTGGAGTATGACGGAATGTCATTCTTCCAGAGTCAGTGGGACCCACCGGAAGAAGCGCGCCAAGGCGGGCTGGCCAGCGCTGGCCTCAACTACACGGTGCTTGGCGTCGGTAATCGCCACGGCGTGTGGGTGCAGCTGATTGGTTGCATCGTTGCTTGTCTTGGCATGATGTACGCGTTCTATGTGAAGCCTGTGATCAAGCGCCGCAACGAACGACTTGTTCTTGAAGAGATCGCGCGCGCCAAGGCTGAAGGCCGGCGCCCCTCGTTTGCAAAGCACCATACGGAGTCCGTCCATGCGTAACAGTTCACAACGCTCGCTAGCCGCCTGCTGCTCCGTGTTGCTGGTTGCATTGGTCGCACTGTTGACGTGCGCTCCAGTGCGTGCTGACGATCGCCCATTTGCGCAGCAAGTGGACCTCACGCCGCTCGACCGCGTTGCAGTGTTCTCAGACGGTCGCTTGAAGAGCTTCAGCAGCTTTGCGAATCAACAAATGCAGTTCGTCACTGGTCCGCGCAAGATTGGCGGTCAGGGATCAGACTTCACCTACTTTGACCTGCTCTTTCGCGGCAACGCCTACGACGACGCGGACGTGATCTACATCAAGAATCGCGAAGTGCGCGCGCGTATTTCCGAAGCGGCCCTGCGTGCGGACCCTGCGCTCACCGAACGCCTGCGAGCATTTGAAGCAAGCGGCCTCGTCTCTGAGAAGATCCTCAACCTTCCACCAGTGCGCACGGAATTGCAAGCGATGGAAGGCGATCTGATTCGCACCGCCAAGGAGATGGACTCCATCAAGGGTGCGTTGTCGGTGAAAGATCCATCGTTCCTGCTAGGTTCGCTGCGGGTCATTCCGCCCGCTGATGGATCGCTTGACAAGCCATGGGTTTCGATTGGGGACATCATGTTGCTCGGCGCTGATCCCGCCACGCTGCCCGCCGCTGCACGCGAGCGACCAATGAACGCGGTGCCCGGTATCGACGAAGCCAAGCAGCGGCAACTCGCCACCGATTGGCGCGCCTTTGTCATGGCGTGGCAGCAGGGTGATGCCACGGCAGTGAATGCACGCGTCCAGGCAATCGCCTCGATTCTGCCGACGCTCGTGCCGTCCATCTATCCGCCAGCGGAACGTCTCGAGTGGGAAGGTTGGTACTTCCGCAACGGCAATCTGAGCCGCGCGTGGTTGGTGTTCCTTGGAGCGATTGTGTTTCTGCTTCTTGGCCTCGTTTATCGGTGGCGGCGTGCCACGCAGATTGGAATGGGCGTCTTTGCGTTGGCGTTCTTCTTGCAAACCTTTGCGGTGATGTTGCGCTGGTACATCTCGGGTCGCTGGCCGAATTCCAATATGTTCGAGGCGGTGACCACCGCTGCATGGATGGGCACTGCCGTAGCGTTCATCGCGGAGGTGACCTTCCTGCGCCGCACCGCCATGCGTGGCGTCGTGGCGCTCGGCGCGTGCGTCACCAGCATGGTGGCGCTCATGGCAGCGCATTTCCTGCCAGTGCAGCTCAATTCAAACATTTCCAACATGATGCCGGTGCTGCATGACGTGTGGCTCTACATCCACACCAACGTGATCATCTTTAGTTACGCGCTGATCTTCATGTCATCCATTTCGGCGTTCTGCTACCTGGTGTGGCGGATGCGCGGCGGCGGCTTGGCATTCGCGCGTGTGGGCGGAGCAGGGCAGGCGATGGAAATGATGGCCGCGGGCGGTGGCGCGGCCGGCGCGGCGAGTGGCGGGGGTGCCGCCAGCAAGTTTGCGCATCACCGCGCCACTGGCGTGGGCGAAGTATTCGACGGCGTCACCATGTTGCTCACGGAGCTGAGCTTTGTGATGTTGTGGGCGGGCATCGTGATGGGCGCCATCTGGGCCGACCACAGTTGGGGTCGCCCGTGGGGTTGGGATCCCAAAGAGGTGTTCGCGCTGAATACGTTCATCATCTTTGCGCTCTTGATCCACGTGCGCTGGAAGGTGCGCGACAAGGGGCTGTGGACGGCCATACTTGCAGTAGCGGGCGCGGCGGTGATGCTCTTCAATTGGATCATTATCAACTTTGTGATCTCGGGGCTGCACTCGTACGCGTAATCAGCGTCTTCGGGTATTTCCGCTATTCACTCCTGAAAGCCCGCGTACTGGCCCGCAATCGCCTGACGAGGACAGCCGCTGAGCGCGGGTTTATCCTCGCCCGCGAGTGCGCCGTAGTTGCATGCTTGGTCAGCACCTCAAAAACGTCAGATTTCTATACACATTCCAGAAGATGTGCATAGCAAACAGCAATTTCTATACATGCCGGGAAAGATATGTATATAAAAAGGGTTTTTCTATACATGTTGTGCTACAGTGGCGTCGCCCATGACAGACATTTCACCACTCAATCAACTTGACCCAAAGCAGTTCGAGACCCCCGCGATGCTTAAGAAATTGGCTTCCGCAAGTCGCAAACTTGCGGAACTGAAGGGGGTTGCGGCCTCGATCCCAAACCAGGCAATTCTCATTAACACGCTGGTCATGCAGGAGGCAAAGGACAGTTCGGCCATTGAAAATATTGTCACCACGCACGACGAACTTTTTAAGGGCGATGCTTTGCCGGAGAGTTTCATTCATCCCGCGACCAAGGAGGTCCTTCGGTATCGGCAGGCGTTGCGGGCTGGGTTTGATCTTGTAGGGCAGACTGGTCTGCTGACCGTGAATCACATCCTGCGAATTCAGGCCGAACTTGAACACAACAGCGCTGGGTTTCGCAAACTCCCAGGCACCACGCTCAAGGACAATACGGGCCGCATCATCTACACACCGCCGCAAGAACCGGAGGTCGTGCTCGCGCTGATGAGAGACCTGGAAAGTTTCATCAACGACGCCGCATTTTTAGATGCAGACCCGTTAATCAAGATGGCTTTGCTTCATCATCAGTTTGAGAGCATCCATCCGTTCTATGACGGCAATGGCCGTACCGGCCGCATCCTGAATGTGCTGTACCTCGTTCACCAAGGTCTGCTGGATATTCCAGTGCTTTACCTGAGTCGGCACATTGTCCGCACCAAGGCGCAGTATTACCGCTTGTTGCAACAGGTGCGCGAACAAGGCAGTTGGGAAGAGTGGGTTCTTTACATGCTTCATGCAGTGGAACAAACCGCAGGGGAAACCATGGTCACCATCAACACCATGAAGGATGCCTTGATGGACTACAAGCATCGCATTCGCGCCGAGCATCGCTTTTATAGTCAGGATCTCATCAATAATCTCTTCAGCCACCCGTACACCAAGATTGAATTTGTAGAACGCGACCTCGGTGTATCGCGGCTCACGGCGACCAAATATCTTGACGCGTTGGCGCAGGGTGGGTTTCTAAGCAAACACAAGGTTGGGCGCTCGAATTATTACATCAATGTCGGGCTGGTCAAAATTCTGACAGGTGCGGAGAAGGAAGTGGGTGGTTGATTCAAGCGCATCGACGCATGGCGCGCGCCAGCATTTCTGGTGATGCGCCAAGAGTTAAGAGGGCGCGTAGCAAAAGGTCTAATGACACAGTGGCGTCCGCGGCTTCCATTTTGGCTACCCGTGACTGACTGGACTTGAGGCGTTTCGCCGCATCAATCTGTGTGAGATTCAATCGAATACGTAACTCTCGCAGTGACTTTGCCAGTTGGTGCCGTAACTTAACGTATGCCGCTTCCTCATCGGTGAGCCCTAAAAAGTCTTGCACGGTTCCAGTGCGCCAAACCGGATGTGCAACTTGTGATTTTTTAGTTGTGGGCATACTGGTCATCCCTTCTATTTCTTATGGTGAGTCGTAACCGCGCCAACTGTGCGATCGTTGGAGTCTGAATCCCTCCATGCAGCCATCGCAGGGGGTTGCCGTTCCGGCGGGGCACACAAGCACTCTATGTCGAATCTGACATATTAGCAATACTCTTGGTCAGGTTTCTATGTACTTCACGCGGCCTGCCCACTCCCGATCACCCGCACGGCGCTCCGCATAGCCTTCGCGCATCGAAGCGGTTGTTCCAACCCCAGCCCGACGCAATGCGTGGTTTGCCATGCTGCTGATCTGTGCGTTCGCGGTGCTGGCATATCTCCCCGCGCTGCAAGCAGGGTGGATCTGGGATGACGACTCGTACATCCTTGACAACCCCGCAGTGCAATTGCCCGAGGGCATCCTGCACGCGTGGGTGCCGGGCGCCACGCCGCAGTACTACCCGCTGGTGTTCGTCAGTTTCTGGGTGCAACACGCCTTGCACGGGCTCGATCCGTTTGGCTACCACCTGGTGAACCTGCTGCTGCACCTGGCGTCAACCGTGCTCTTGTGGCGGCTGTTGGTTGCGCTCCGCCTACCGGGAGCGCTCTTTGCAGCAGCGCTCTTTGCAGTGCACCCGGTGCAGGTGGAGACCGTGGCATGGGTAACCGAGCGAAAGAACGTTCTCTCCATGGCGTTCAGCCTGGCGTCACTCCTGGCTTGGGTGCGATTCCTGCAAGACACGCGCCCGTTCAGCGCGCGTGCGGGCTGGTGGGGCGCGTCGTTCGTCCTCTTTGCGCTCGCCATGCTCTCAAAGACCACCGCGGTGGCGGTGCCAGTGACGATGGCTGCGATCGCGTGGTGGCAGCCGTGGACGGAAGGAACGTTGACACCTGCGTTCGCGAAATCCGCTCGCGCTACATCTACCCCCACGAAATCCCCGCTCACACACTCCACGCTCACCCCTGCACGGGCAGCCAACGCCGCGCAATCACTATTTGCCTTAGTTCTGCCGTTCTTCGTAGTCGGCATAGCGCTCGGCCTGTTCACCGCGTGGGTTGAAGCCACGTTCGTCGGAGCGCGCGGGGCTGAATTTGCACGACCAGCCCTCGATCGACTTCTGCAAGCCGCGCAAGCGTGGTGGTTCTACCTGGGCACCTGGTGTTGGCCGAGCGGACTGATGTTCGTGTATCCGGCGTTTGACGGTCCGGCATGGCTCCCGTGGTTTGCACTGGCATCCGGCGTCTCAGTAGCAGTGGCCGCCGTCATCGCCGTGCGGCGCGGCGTGCGCGGCGCGATGGTGGCATTCCTCTGCTACTCAGCGGCCATCTTCCCGGCGCTTGGTTTCATCAATCTCTATCCGCTGCGGTTCGCACCGGTGGCCGATCACTTTGGTTACGCCGCAAGCGCAGTGCTGGCTCCGGTAGCGGCATGGTGCCTCATCCGTGCATGGCGAGTCATCAACGATCGCGGCGTTCCGTGCGCAATCGGCTCAGCACTCGCAGTAGTGCTCGTTGCATCGCTCGCAGTCATAGCCCGCGGGCACACCGCAAAATTTGCTAACGTCGAGACGCTCTGGCGCACCACGTTGGCGGACAACCCGCGCGCCTGGCTTGCTTCCAACAATCTTGTGAGCATGTTGCTGACCAACGTGCAAGAATCAATGGATGCCGGCGACACCGCGGCACGCGACCGCGCCCTGGACGAAGCCGCCCGTCTTGCCGAAATTTCCGTAGCGCTCGCCGGCACGATCGACATGCCAGTGCAGTCCAACATGAGCGAAATACGTCGGCTGCAGGGCAGGCTGCCCGAGGCACTCACCGCGCTGAACGCCGCACTGCTGCTCGAGCCCAACGCGCCCGGGCCGCATTGGCAGCGTGGACGCATCATTGAACTCATGGGTGACTTTGCGAGTGCCGAGTCTGATTACTCCCGTGCCGTGGAACTTTCGCCGCGCAACGGCATCTACCTGCGCGAATGGGTGCGCTGGCTCACCAAGTCTGGTCGCCTCCGTGAGGCGCGTGACATTGCGGCGCGCATTGTTGCTGTGGACCCAGGTGATGCCGAGTCCATTGCTAACCTCGGTGCGCTTGAACTCGAGATCGGCGACATCCCCGCCGCACGCCGTAACCTGCGTCGTGCATTGACCATGGCGAACGGCCCGCTGGTAACGGTCATCGCGGTGCGCTGCGCGCGCGCGTGCCTTGCTCCTCCGGTTGACCCGGAATCTGCTGCGCAGGCGCGCGCCATCGCCGAGCAGCTCGTGCGCGAAACCGAAGGCGTTGATCCGCTTGCATACGTCTTACTTGCACATGCGCAGGCCACGCTTGCCGATCCAAAAGCGCGTGAAACCCTTGCGCGTGCCGATGAGTTGCTTACGAAAGCATCCGCCGAAGTAAAGGAATTGGCCGCACCGGAACGCGCTGCAACGGAAGCGCTCTTATCCGCGGACAGTCCGGCGTCCACGCTTTCCCGCTAGAAACAGGTATGCGGATCGCATGTGCGCCAACCCGGGTTACACAAACGCAATTCGGCACCTTTCCCCGTGTTTCACCCACTATTCATGCACATCCAGCACCGCGCGCTCACGCATTTCCACAAATTGCTGCGCATAGAGATCGTGGTACTTGCCGCGCGCACGCATCAGTTCGGTGTGCGTTCCGCTCTCCACAATCCGCCCGCCGTCAACCATCACAATGCGGGTGGCGCGGCGAATGGTGCTGAGGCGATGCGCAATCACAAATGAAATCCGGTGCGCCAGTACGCGATCGACCGCGCGCTGAATAGTCCGTTCTGTTTCACTGTCAACGCTGGAGGTTGCCTCGTCCAAGATGAAGACGTCCGGATCCTTGAGAAACGCGCGCGCCAATGCAATGAGTTGCCGCTGCCCAAGGCTGAGTCGCTCGCCCGCTTCGCCCGCTACAAAGCCCCAGCCGCCCTCCAAGCCATCAACAAATGAATCTGCGCCGACCGCCGCAGCTGCAGCCTTCACTTCCTCATCAGTGGCATCAAGTCGACCATAGCGAATGTTTTCCAAGATAGAAGTGTTTCGAAGCCACGGCGATTGCGGCACCACACCGAACCTCCCCTGATGCCACGCAAGCGGCCGCTCACGCATGTCCACGCCGTCAAGCAGAATCCGGCCAGCGGTTGGCTCATAGAAGCGCGCGGCGAGATTGACCACCGTGGACTTCCCAGCGCCTGTTGGGCCGACGAACGCAATGGTGTCACCAACCCGCGCCTCTAGGCTGAAATCACTCAACACCGGCTCGCCTGCTACATATTCAAAGCTGACGTTCTCAAAGGTGATGCGCGTGATTCGCGCCGCACTGAAATCATCAGCCTGCGCACGCACCGCCTCCGAGTCATGAATCGTTGGCACCGTATCAATGAGCGACTGCACCCGCTCGGCTGCCGCCTGCGCGGACAGCAAATCAACCACGCGCTGCGAAACATCAATGATCGGCCACGTGAAGAGCAGGGCGTACTGCATCAATGCAACCAGGGTCCCAGGCGACATTTCGCCCGTCTCAACCCGCAGTCCGCCGCGCCATAGCGCGATCGCCACGCCAAGGAACGATGCACTGGTTACTACCGGCACAAACACCGCTGACTGGAATGAATTGCGCATGGAATGCACCTCCATTTCCGTCGTCAACACCACGAATTCGTCATCCGCAGCACCTTCGCGCGCCAGACTCTTGGTGGTGCGCACGCCCGCAATGCCTTCCGAAAGAAAGGCCGTGATGCGTGAGTTGCTCCGCCGCACCAGCCGTGAACTCTTCAGGAGTCGCGATTGAAAGAGCACCGCCAGCGCCGCCAGCACGGGGAGCAAGAGAATCATCCACACTGCCACACGCCAATCGAGCCACAACATGCACGCGGCACTTCCGCTCACAATGGTGGTTGCCCAGAACGTGTCCAGGATCACCCACGGCGCAATGCCGCTCACTTTGCCGCAGTCGGAGGTGACCCGCGAGACCAGCCATCCGGTGGGGCGACGGTCGAAATAGCCAAATTGCAGCTCTTGCAGCCGCGCGAACGCTCGCTCGCGCAGCGTAAATGCCAGCCCCGCGCTGATCCGACCCGCCGCGCGGATGAACAGGAACACCCCTGCGCCGAAGCACAACGCCAGCACCGCCCACGCGCCCGCAAGCCACATGAATCGCTCGCCCATTCCATGCGCAATCGCCTCGTCGATCATGGCAGCGTTCAAGAGTGGCCGCGCCGATTCAATGGCGGCAATACCGATGCCGCCGCCAACTAATTGCACCGCGGAACGTCGATCTTGCAACGCAGTGCCAATGATCCGCTTCCATAAGCCCAACGAGATCGATCCCGGTGCCGGGGCATCCAGATCGTCATGAATTTCATTCATCGCGGAGCCTCCGCGCCACCGGCGACTGCGTCGCGTTCTTCATCTTCCAACTCTGCTTGAATGGACCACAGTCGCTTATACAAACCATCGCGCGCGATCAGCTCCGCGTGCGTTCCATGATCCGTGACGCGGCCGTGTTCCATCACCACAATGCGATCGGCTTCTGCAAGTGTCGAGAGCCGATGTGCAATGACAATGGTCGGCACGCGACCGCGTCGGGCGCGCATGGCGTTCAGAATACGGCGCTCAGTATCACCATCAACGGCGCTCAACGCGTCGTCCAGAAGCAGAATGTCCGCGTCACGCACCAGGGCGCGCGCAATGGCAAGCCGCTGTCGTTGCCCGCCGGACAGGGTGATGCCGCGCTCGCCGATCACGGTCTCCCAGCCGCGCTGGAATCGAAGCACAGAGTCATGAATGGCTGCAGAATCTGCGGCTTCTGCAATCGCCGCCACCGGCAGCTCTGGCCGCACAATCGCCACGTTCTCCCGGATCGATCGTGAGTACAGAAACGGTGGCTGCAACACGCTTGCAATGCGCGAGCGGAGTAGCGAACGATCCAGTGAACGAATGTCCGTCCCACCGATCGTGATGCGCCCGGAGGTTGGCTCGTGGAATCGCAGCAGCAGGGCGGCAAGCGTTGACTTGCCGCATCCGCTCGGGCCCATGATGGCGACGGTCTCGCCTGCGCCCACAGTGAGATCCACGCCGTCAAGCACCGTATTGCCATGCGGGTAGGCAAACCGCACGCCCTCGAATCGAATCCCTCCAGCCGGTAGCGCTGCGTGCGCCGGACCGGTGTCACCTATCGAACCCGACGCTCCGCCGTCAGCTTCGTCACGCGCTTCATGCCGCACCTCATCCCCCGCATCTTCCGCCGCGGGATCCATGATGGCATGCAGCCGTTCAATAGCGACCGCTGCCTTGCCAAGATCTGCCAGCATGCGTCCAAGGTGCCGAATCGGCCAGATGTACATATTGGTGGCAAACAGGAAGAAGAAGAACTCACCCGCGCCAAGCGAACCGCCAGATACCAGCGTGAGTCCAACCACCAACACCACCAGAATCTGTGCTAAGCACGTCACATCGCTCAACGCCCAGAACTGCGAAAGTCCGTCAAACAAGCGAATATCAGCATCGCGATGCGCCGCGTTCCGCTCGCGAAATTCATCTCGTTCAAACGCTTGCCGCCCAAACGCGCGCACCACACGAATACCTGCAATGTTCTCCTGCGCCTTTGCCGTCAGTCGTCCCTCGGCTTCATCCTTCGTCCGAAATCGATCACTCACCGTGCGAAAGTACAAGCCAGCAAACGCGACCACTGGAATCGCTAAAACCGTCGACGCAATGGCCATGCGCCAATCAATGGCAAACATCAGCGGTATAGCAATCAGCAACAGCAGTATCGCTCGCCCCATTTCCGCAATCTGATTGGCAAGCACATTCTGCACAGTGTCCACATCACTGGTGGCGCGCTGCAGCAGATCGCCGCTTTCATTTGCATCAAAGAAGGGCACCGGTAGACGTACAAGCCGCGCATGAACACGCTCGCGCAGCCGCCGCACGCTGCGCTGCGCGGCGCGCGCCGTCATCCATCCGCGCAACACATTCAAGAGTCCCGCTGCCACCGCCGCCACGGCAATCACCACGCCCGGTTTCCAAAGATCCGCACGCACCACCTCCGCGCCGCCCAGCATCGCCATGATGCGCGCACTCATGGCGCCCATCGGCGTTCCGGGTGCCGAAAACACCCCGTCAATCACTGCCTGTGGAACCAGCGGCACTACGTATGAGAATGTCGCCGCCAGCGCCTGCACGGCGATCGCGCCTGCATAAAGCGGGCGATCAGTTCCTAAGACAATCCAGAGATCGCCCAAGCGGCCAAGAGCGAACGAAGGCGTGCGCGCGGGGGTTGCCGTCATGAAACATCACTCATAAACGCTGCTCCCGCGTCCGCCATCACGCAACCAGCCGTCACCTCACGGCGCCGCGATTCCAAACACCGCACACTCGCCCAAGTCCTCAGCGATGCGCAGCAATTGGTTGTACTTCGCAGTCCGATCGGTCCGCGCCGGCGCACCCGTCTTGATCTGCCCGCAGTTAGTAGCCACCGCGAGGTCAGCAATCGTGGTGTCCTCCGTCTCGCCCGAGCGATGCGACATGATCACGCGGTAGCCGTTACGCGTGGCCATATTCACCGCGTCAAATGTTTCCGTCAGCGTTCCAATCTGGTTGACCTTCACCAGAATCGCATTGGCGCAACCTTCCTTGATGCCGCGCGCCAGGAACTCTGGATTGGTGACAAACAAATCGTCACCCACCAGCTGCACCGTACTACCAAGCGATTGTGTCAAGCTCTTCCAGCCCTTCCAATCATCCTCAGCCAAGCCGTCTTCCAGCGAACGAATCGGCCACTTCTTGCACCACTTCTCCCACATGGCAATCATGTCGTCACTGGAAGCAACGCGCTTGGGGTCACTCTTGAAGAAGCGATAGCCCTTCTTCTTCACAGCCTTCGCCTCATTGGCAAGCTCACTCATAGCCGGGTCAAGGCAGATAGCAATCTGCCGACCCAAGTCATAACCAGCCTTCTTCACGGCTTCCGCAATGACTTCGCACGCAGCCTCATTTGACGGCAGATTTGGCGCAAACCCGCCCTCGTCGCCGACGGCAGTGGAAAGCCCCTTGTCATGCAGCACCTTACGCAGCGTGTGATAGCACTCAACGCCAGCGCGCATGGCGTCTTGGAAATTGCTGAAACCAAACGGTTGAATCATGAACTCTTGGAAGTCGACGCTGTTGTCTGCATGCTTACCGCCGTTAAGGATGTTGAGCATCGGAGCTGGCAGTCGTCGTGCACCCGCCCCGCCCAGGTAGCGCCACAGTGGCATGCGACACGCCGCCGCAGCAGCGTGCGCCGTTGCCATACTGATTCCAAGAATCGCGTTCGCGCCCAATTTTGACTTGGTGGACGTGCCGTCAAACTCAATCATCGAATGGTCAATCGCGGCCTGATCGCGTGCATCCATCCCAAGTACCAGCGGCGCAATCCGTGTGTTGACATTGGAGACCGCCTTTAGAACGCCTTTACCCATCCACTGCTTCTTGTCGCCATCGCGCAGTTCCACGGCCTCATGCTCGCCGGTGGATGCGCCACTCGGAACCAAGGCGCGTCCAAACGATCCGCCTTCCAAGGTCACTTCGCACTCAAGCGTTGGGTTTCCGCGGGAATCAAGGACCTGACGGGCGTGGATGGAATTGATTTCAAACATGGTGTTGCTCCTCAGTGCGTTGTGGCTCGGAAGTGTACGAAACGCGCCACGAAAATGCGGCGTTCGCGCTCCCGTTGTTGCCACTATTGAAGGTTCGCGCGCCAGTCGCGTGTTACGGCGCGATCGCGTCCCAAACATCACGCACCACCCAACTCATCGCTTCCATCGCCGTGTCGGTTCTGCTTGCCAGGTGCGGCGCCAGGTGCGCATTGGGAATTCCAAGCAGGGGATTGGCCGCGTCAAACGGCTCCGGCTCATGAACATCCAAGATCGCCTGCGCGCCGGGACATCCCCGCAAGTGCGCCGCGAGCGCCACGTGGTCAACCACAAAGCCGCGGCTCGTATTGATGACCAACGCATCCGGCTTCATCGCATTGATCAGCGCCGCATTCACAAACCCTCGGTTCGAAGCGCGTCCGTCAATATGCACCGTCACTACATCGCTCGTTGCAAACAATTCGGCAGCGCTCACCGATCGCGCTCCGCGACGTTCAGTTTCTTGCACATTCAATACATCATGAAACACCACATCAAACCCGATCGCCCGCGCAACATCGGCTACCCGTCGACCCACGCGCCCAAATCCCAGGATCCCCATGCGCAGTTCGTTCATCTGCCGATGCGCCACCACTTCTTCACGAATCTCATTCCAACGTGCCTTGCTGACCGGCGCATCAAGGAACAACCGTGGCCGCAGCGCGTCGCAGACTAAACACGTGACATACTCAACCACGGCCTGCGTGTTGGCATCCGGCGTGTTGAACACCCGAATCCCGCGGCGGGCGCATGCATCAAGATCAATATTGTCCAGGCCAACCCCGGCGCGTCCAACCGCACGCAGTGCCGGAAGCCGGGCGAGCAGGGCGTCATTCACCTGCGTATAGGTTCGAACCACCAGCGCCACGGCCCGAGGGGCAGCCGCCGCGAAGGCCGCGGACTCTGTATCGCCCACCACCACCTCAGCCCGCTCTGCGAGCCACTTGGCGGCGGGCGCGGCGAGGTGTTCGGTCTGGATGACGGTCATGCGGGCGTTCATGGCGGGAAGGATAGGACAAACACCCCGATAAGCCCGAGAACTTACAAACTTTGCGAACTTTCAAGTTGCACCGCGGCGTAGTGGGAGGCAATACTTGTCCCATAGCCTCTCGTCTTCAACCGTCGAGGCCACCGAACCTCACTATGGATTTGAAACAGCCACACATGCGAATCTCCATCAGCGCCATCACCTTCCTGACCGCCGTGACGGTGGTACTCCCAACCTCCGTGTGGGCCGACGAAGTTGGACGCGATGCTTTAGTGGCTCGATTGGGAGCGTCCGCTCCCACGGGCGCCAATGTCGGCATCGGCCAAGTGGAGGCGTCTGAGTCCGTCGGCAACTTCGGCCCCAATCGCCTCCTGGCAGAATTCGTCGGCAAGGCCTTCACTGACATGAGCGGCTCATCCGGCAACAGTGGCCACGCCACCTTCGTTGGCCAGAATGCCTACGGATCAACCACCAGTATCGCTCCCGGAGTGAATCGCATCTGGGTGTACGAAGCAGGTTCGTTTGCGCAGGGTGCCAACCTCAGTTACGGCAATCCTTCCACGTTGCCGTTGGTAGCGCCCGGCTCGCTGCGCATCTTCAATCACAGTTGGATCGGTTCGTTTGGAAATGTCACGGCCGACAATGAAGTCCTGCGCCGCGCCGACTTTTCCATGAATCGCGACGACACGCTCTTCGTGTGCGGAGAAAACAACGGCACTGGTAGCGCGATGAGTTCACTGATGTCCTGCGGTTATAACGGCATCGCCGTCGGTCTGACCTCTGGCGGGCACAGTGCTGGTGATGTAGCAACAGGTGTCGACGGCACCGGGCGCATGAAGCCAGAACTGGTGGCACCCGGGCAATTCACTAGTTTCTCTACGCCAGTTGTCAGCGCGGTCGCCGCACTGCTGTATGAAACAACCAATACGCTTCCCTTCAGTAGCAACACCAATCGTCGCAAGGGCGTCACTATTAAGAGTGCGCTCCTTTGTGGCGCCACGCACAGCGCAAGTTGGCAGAATCAAACGCCCACTTCTGGACCGAGCCGCGGAATCACCGTCAAGCCAATCGATCCGATCTACGGTGCGGGCACCGTGAATGTTGATCGTTCACATCGCATTCTCACCGGATTGGAAGCGACTGCATCAAGTACCGCCTCCAGCGCCGCGGTCGCAAATGCACAGCCGCTGGTGAGTTGGGATTACGAAATGTATTCGCCCGGCACCCAGCGTCACTACCGCATTGACCTGAACGCCGCCGCGGATATTTCGGTCCTGCTGGCTTGGAATCGCGTGCCCGGAACACAATGGACATCCGGAACCGCGCCTGGTGTTCTGAACCTACGCCTTGAACTCAAAAAAGTCATCGCGGGCGTTCCAACATCAATCACTGGCGATGCTGGCATCGGACTCTTTGCAAGCGGCAACGTCGTCAGCGCAAGTGCGGTGGACAACGTTGAGCACCTGTACATCAAGGCGCTCTCCGCGGGTAGCTATGTCTTGAGCGTCACCCGTGATGACGTGCTTTCCGTCTCTGCGGGGTCGGCGGTCTCGTGGTTTGTTGACCTTCCGGTGATCTTTGGTGATATTGATGGCAGCGGTGCGGTCAACGGCGCTGATCTGGGACTCTTGCTTGGCGCATGGGGCACCTCGGGCCCCGGCGACCTCAACAACGACGGCGTGGTCAACGGCGCTGATCTCGGATTGCTTCTTGGTTCATGGACGTAAGCACACTCCGTCCGGACACTCCACAACGCAACTAGACTCCGCTCGGGATGCGGACCTCATGGCGTCAAACCTTCCTCTTGGTTGCAATCGTCGCGGTCCTCGGCGTGGGGCTTGTCTATCCAATCCTGCTCACCGTCGGTGGAGCGTTCCGCACCGATGACGGCGGGTTCACGCTGCGCCACATCGCATCGGTCTTTGAGGATCCCGCCACGCGACGCGGCTTGCTGAACGCCACGCTGATTGCGGCCATCACCACCACCATGGCCATCATCATGGCACTCCCGCTTGCGGTGGTGGGTGCGCGGTACACGTTTCCCGGCAAGACACTCCTTGGCGGCTTGCTGCTTCTGCCGCTCGTCCTGCCACCCTTCGTGGGCGCCATCGGTGTTCGTCACCTCTTGGGGCGCGCGGGTGCGGTGAACGCTGCACTCGGCCTTGATATTGACTGGCTGGGGAACGGCGGCATTTGGGCGATCGCCGTGATGGAAGCCATCAGCCTGTTCCCGATCCTTTACCTCAACATCGTTGCATCGCTCGCCAATCTTGATCCCACGCTTGACGAAGCGGGCGAATGCATGGGCGCTGGCCCGTGGACGCGATTCTGGCGGATCACGCTGCCCTTAGTGCGCCCGGGCATCTTTGCCGGTGCCACCATCGTCTTCATCTGGAGTTTCACCGAGCTCGGCACGCCGTTGATGTTTGAGTACTACGACGTCACCAGCGTGCAGATCTTTAACGGCATCAAGGAAGTGGAAGCAAGCAGTCGCCCCTACGCGCTGGTGGTGGTGATGCTGATCTTCAGTATCGGCTTCTACCTGCTTGGCAAATTCACGCTGGGTCGATCATCGTTCGCCATGCAATCCAAGGCGTCCATCAGCCGCCAAGAGATCCGTCTGACCGGCATCCGCGCATGCGCAGCCATCGCACTCTTTGCCGGCACCGCGCTCTTTGCGGCGATGCCCGCCATCGGCGTCATCATCGCGAGCCTGGCAGTGCCCGGGCAGTGGTACGAATCCGTCCTGCCGCGCGCATTCACTACCGATCACTATGTGCAAGCCCTGACGCATCCGCTCTCCGCCGGAAGTATCCGAAATTCGCTGCTCTTAGCTTCGATCGCCGTCGTGTGTGCATTGGTGGTCGGATTTGCGTCCGCGCGGCTCTTGGTGCGCGCCAACCTGCGTGCTGCGTGGCTGCTTGATGCGCTAGTGATGCTGCCGCTTGCGGTGCCTGGGTTGGTGCTGGCCTTTGGCTACGTGGCGGTCAGTTTGCAGTGGCCGTTTGGCGGCCCGGACGCGCCGCTTGGCGCCTTTGCAAGCATCATCGGCGCTACGCCCAACCCGTATCCGTTCTTGGTGGTGGCGTATGCGGTGCGGCGCATGCCGTACATCGTGCGCAGCGCGGTGGCGGGGCTGCAGCAGACGAGCGCGGAATTTGAAGACGCGGGGCAGGTGGCTGGCGCGTCCAAGTGGCGCGTGCAGCGAACCATTGTGATTCCATTGATCGCCGCCAACCTGATCGCAGGCGCGCTGCTGGCGTTCAGCTTCAGCATGCTGGAAGTGAGCGACAGTTTGCTGCTCGCGCAGCGCGAGGCGGACTACCCGGTCACCAAGGCCATCTACGCATTGTTCGAACGGTTGGGCGACGGGCCGGGGATCGCCAGCGCGCTGGGGGTGTGGGCGATGGCACTCTTGGCGATCACGCTGCTTGGGGCGAGTGCGCTGATTGGGAAACGCATGGGGGCGATCTTTCGGGCGTGAGGGATTGCGGCGGGGACTTCATGCGCAGAGGGTTGTGGAGCCCCGCTCGATCCCGTCAGCCTCGCCGAGTCTGCAAACTATTCCCCTGCCTACTTCAACGCGAACTTCCAGTTCTCCGTCGTCCCTGCCCCAGGCGCTGTCGCGCTGCTCGGCGCAGCCGGTCTCATCGGCGCCCGCCGCCGTCGCGCCTGACATCACTCTGCTCTCCACGCCGGTACCTTGAGTACATGATTGCCATCACGCCTACGGGCGCCTATGTCGGCCAGTGGCTGCAGAGCTTCCGCGAGTTACCGCCGCGTCAGAAGCCGGGCAGCTTCAACATCGGGCGCGTGATGGAGGCGGTCTCAAAGCCGCAGGGCCAGTGACGAAGCGCGTGCATCTCGTCGCGGCGGCGTCGCTCCTGTGCGCCGCGGCGGTTTCAGTCTTGATGACCGGCTGTGCCACGGCGCGTGATTCGCGCGCCGTGGCGCAGTCGTCTACTGCAACGCTTGATTCGTGGCGCGAGGGCGCCACGCGCACCGCGATCGAGTCGTTCGTCGCGCGCACGACAGATCCGGCGAGCCCGGACTTCGTGCCCGAGGCCGAGCGCATCGCCGTCTTCGACAACGACGGCGCGCTGTGGGCCGAGCAGCCGATGTATGTGCAGCTCGCCTTCATTGTCGACCGCGTGAAGGCCTTGCGGGCCGCGCATCCCGAATGGGAGTCGACCGAGCCGTTCGCGTCGCTCCTCAAGGGCGACGCGAAGGCGGTCGCAGCGCAGGGCGAGCACGCGCTCGGCGCGCTCGTCGCCGCGACGCACGGCGGCATGACCGACGAGGAGTTCCGCGCCACGGTGCGCGCGTGGCTTGCGACCGCGCGACATCCGACGACGGGGCTCCGCTACGACGAGATGGTGTACCGACCGATGGTCGAGATGCTCGCGTATCTGCGCGCACACGGCTACCGAACCTTCATCGTGTCGGGCGGCGGTGTCGACTTCGTGCGCGCGTTCGCGAGCGAGGCCTACGGCATTCCCAGCGACCAAGTGATCGGCAGCACCGCGAAGTACCGCTACGAAGTGCGCGACGGCGTGGCGACGGTCGTCAAGACCGGCGAGATCGACTTCGTCGATGATGGCAAGGGCAAGCCTGTCGGCATTGCGTCGCGCATCGGCATGCGCCCGCGCATCGCGTTCGGCAACTCCGACGGCGACTTCGAGATGCTCGCGTGGACGACCGCAGGGCAGGGCGCCCGGCTTGGCGTGCTGATCCATCACACCGATGCCGCCCGCGAGTGGGCGTACGACCGCGCGTCACACATCGGGAAGCTGTCACGCGGCCTCGACGAGGCACCTGCGCGCGGCTGGGTCGTCGTGGACATGGAGCGCGATTGGGCGGAGATCTTCGGGAAGGTGCAGTGAAGTCTTCGGAACGGATGTCTACTGCGTAAACTTTGGACGCCACACGCCCCCAAGCGCACCCGCGCCTGGGGGCGTGTGTGCGTTGGGATTTCCTGATATTTCAACGTCGCGAGTACACTTGTGAAGTAATGAACCACAGTGAATCTTCAGACAGTCGCGAAGATATAACTGCGTGGATAACGCAGTGGAAAGCCATGTCGAAGGCATTGCAACGTGAGAGTGCGTCAGACTGCGAAACTCGATTTCAGCGGTCGTTGAACGCCCTCCTTGGTGATATCCCGCCATCCTGGCTCCGCGATCGAAGTAGCCAACAGTCGGGATTGATTGCGTTTCATGCGGCACTCGCGTTGCGGGGCGCAAAATGAGGCAGCTGTTTGTGGCTGCTGATTCTTCGTTGGCAGTATTGAACGAGCAAGGCATTGACGCATGCGTCATCGGAGGGTTAGCCGTGGCGCGTTGGGGCGAACCGCGATTCACTGTGGATGTTGATCTTGTTGCAATGACTGCAGTCAGTCGAGATGCGGAAGCAGTCGATGCTTTATTAGTGAAATTCATTCCGCGCATGCCTGATGCACGGGCGTTTGCGCTTGCTCATCGCGTTCTGATTCTGGAGAGTTCGGAAGGCGTGCGACTTGATGTTTCACTTGGTGCATTGGAGTTTGAGCGAGACATGGTTGCTCGCTCAACCGAGTGGTCTGTTGACGGATGCCCCTCGATTCGTACGTGCTCAGCAGAAGACCTTTTGGTGCTGAAGGCATTTGCTGGGCGAGAGAAGGACTGGGGTGATGTCCGCGGCATCATTCGTCGGCAGGGTGCGGCCATCAATCGGAATACCGTGATTCAGCGCCTGACACCCTTGGCAGAGTTTGCCGAACGCCCTGAAGCGCTCAGGGTGTTACAAGAAATGTTCCGCGATTCGCCAGCCGAGTGACTGGCCTCAGCCAGTGTTCAAACTCCATGCCCTCAAGCGCTCACGCGTCTGGGGGCGTGTAGGCGTTTGAATCACACCCCCACGCGCTCCGGAAGCCGATTTTTGCTATCCCCGGCGTCGCGGTCGCTCCTATACTTATTGCCCCATGCCGTACACCCTTCAGCCTGACCACGGATACGGTCTCGAAGTCGAAGAGCATTCCCACGCTCGGCCTAGCGCCGGGGCGGGGGGGATGGTCACCATTGACTCGGACAATCCCGACTACCTGCGCAACCACGTTCAACTGCCTGACCGTTGGGTCCTCAACATCGGACCGCAACATCCGGCCACGCACACCACGCTGCGCCTGATCATGGAGCTTGATGGCGAACGCGTCGCACGCGTCACCCCGCACATCGGCTACCTGCACTCGGGGTTCGAGAAACTCGGCGAGCACCACGACTACAACCAGTACGTGTGCACCATCAGCCGGATGGATTACATCTCGCCGATCGTCAATGACATTGCATTCCACACCGGCGTCGAGCGCTTCTTTGGCATCGAGCCAACCACGCGTTGCAAAGTGGTCCGCACCATCATGGCGGAACTTGGACGCATTCAGAATCACTTGCTCTGCGTCGGCGCCGCTGCGCTTGACCTGGGCGGATTCACGGGCTTCCTCTACGGCTTCAATGAGCGCGAGTTCATCTACGACATCGTGGAATACCTGAGCGGCCAGCGCTTCCATCCGGATTGGACGCGCGTCGGCGGTGCGTGGCGCGACATCCCGTGCGATGACACATTTAAGCGCATGATCAAGCACTTCATCAACGAGCGCCTGCCGCGCGCGGTGAAGGACATGGAGACGCTGCTCACCCGCAACCGCATCTTCATTGACCGCCTTGAAGGGGTCGGCGCCATCAGCAAGCAGGACGCCATTGCTTGGGGTCTCACTGGTCCAATGGCGCGTTCTGCAGGCGTTCGACGCGATCTTCGCAAGGACGAACCGGTCCTCTGCTACGCAGACAACTGGGACGGCGAAGGCGCCGAGGCCCCCAAGTTTGACGTGGTGGTCTGCCAGACCGGTGACTGCTTTGCGCGCTACTTAGTGCGCGTTGAAGAGATCAAGCAGTCCGCGCGCATCATCAACCAACTGATCGATCGCATTCCGACCGGTCCATTCAATCCAACCGATGCAGCCAAGATCACCCAGCCGAATAAGGCGAACATCTACGGCTCCATCGAAGGCGTCATTGAGAACTTTGAACTGATGATGTGGAACAAGGGCTGGAAGGTGCCCATCGGAGAGGGTTACTTCCCCTTCGAAAGCCCCAACGGAGAACTTGGCTACTTCATCGTCGGCGACGGCACCAAGTATCCGTGGCGCGTTCGTACGCGTCCGCCGTGCTTTGTGAACTACGCCGTGCTGCCAAAGCTTGTTGAAGGTCACTTGGTTTCTGACGCCATCGCCGTGATCGGTTCGATCAATGTGATCGCGGCGGAGCTTGATAGGTAACCCAGCGCGCGTTTGAGCGCTTTGCCTTTGCACTGCTTCATGCATTTCCACTCGCTTACTTTCTGAGGACTCGCCCACTATGGCCTGGCCAACTAAACCTTCCGCCACCATGCAGGTCCCGCGTCGCGCGGAACCGTACGCCACCGCTCAGATGAAGGCGCGCTGGACCGCGGACGTGCTTCCCAAGTACGCCACCCGCCTGGGCGCGCTGATGCCCATCTTGCATGACATTCAGCATGCTTACCGGCACATTCCGTACCAAGCGCAACTGGAAATCGCGGAGTTCTTGGGCATTTCGCCTTCGGATGTCTTAGACACCGTGAGCTTCTACGACGAATACACCGTCGAGCAGCGCGGCGTGGTCACCATTGGCGTCTGTCACTCGATCGCCTGCGAGCAGTGCACCTGCTCAAGCACCAAGCTGCTTGACTGCGCGCGCGAGCGTCTTGGAATTGGCGTTGGCGAAACCACCGATGACGGTCAGTTCACGCTCATCGCCATGGATTGCCTCGGCAGTTGCGACACCGCACCCGTGGCACTCTTCAACGAAACCCTGCACGAATCACTGACGGTCGAAAAACTCGAGAGCCTGATTGTTGACGCTCGACATGTATCGCCCGGAGGCCATCACTGACATGCCCGCACCTGAAGACCCGCCGCTTGCACGCAATATCGGCTCGTTCTTCGGGCACATCATCGACGCGATCGTCTCGGATCCAAACGAGCCGAAGCGCGTTGAGGTGAAAAAGACGGTCTCTGAAGAACAGCGCCCTGACGGCGTGACGCTGCGGAGAACGGTGATTGATGAAGTGCTACTTCCACCTGATGCCCCGACACCGCCGCCCGTGAACGACAAACACACTCACTGACGCAACGACCGCGCACGCGACACGAGACACGAACGAGACCACCATGCCGACGTCCCCCGATTTCAAGCCGACGCCCGTTCTCACCAAGCGCATCCCCGAGGATCGCGCGCAGCGCAAGACCGTCTGGTTTGACCAGTATGTGGCGACCGGCGGCTACAAGACCCTTGAAAAAGTGCTTTCCATGCAGCCCGGCGAGATCACTGACCAAGTGAAAGCCGCCATCTTGCGCGGCCGCGGCGGCGCAGGATTTCCTGCTGGTCTGAAGTGGAGTTTCCTCACGCCACCCGATGGCGGACCGCGCTACTTGGCCATCAACTGCGACGAAGCCGAGCCCGGCACATTCAAGGATCGCCTGCTTGTTGATTTCGATCCGCATGCTGTTCTTGAAGGTATCGCCATTGCGGCCTACGCATGCCAGATGCAGACCGCGTACTTCTTCATTCGCGGCGAGTACCACCACCAAGCCAAGGTCTTCCAGAAGGCGCTCGAAGAGGCTTACGCCAACGGCGTGTTTGGCAAGCAGGGTTTGATGCGCGGCGCTTCAAAGTTTGCAGTAGAAGTGGTGCTGCATCGCTCCGCGGGCGCATACATCTGCGGTGAAGAAACCGCGCTTCTTGAAGCCATTGAAGGCAAGCGCGGCTGGCCGCGCGTGAAGCCGCCGTTCCCAGCAATCAAGGGCCTCTTTGGACGCCCAACCATCATCAACAATGTTGAAACGCTCGCCGCAGTGGTGCCCATCATGGAGCACGGCGTGGAGTGGTGGAAGAAGATGGGCGTGGAAAGCACGCTGCCGGGCGGTATGCCCAGTTACGGCACCAAGCTCATGGGCGTGAGTGGTCACGTCAACAACCCGAACACCTATGAACTTGAACTGGGCATCCCGCTGCGGATGTTGGTTGAGAAGCATTGCGGCGGTATGCGCAATGGCAAGAAGTTCAAGGGCGCTATCGCTGGTGGCGTTTCCATGGGCGTTCTTGGCACCGATCAATACGACGCACCGATGGACTTTGACATCGGCCGCAAGTACGACGTCCTTGGCTT
>JBIKZY010000058.1:0-13501 GCA_044354475.1 Phycisphaerales bacterium | reverse complement strand
GTTGCTGGATGACGTGTTGGCCGGTGTCTACGCGTGCTTTGTCATGCACGTGTTTGTCCCGCTCGCTGGGTAAGTTCGTTACGGCGCGTGAGGTGCCGGTGGTACCGGTGGTGCCGGCACCGCGACCCGCGGAACGAACGCTTGCCGCGACATATCGATCGCCGCCAACGCCACCAGCCGTGCTACTTCGGCGGCAAGGCTTGCATCAATCTTCGCTACTTCATCAGTGACTTGGTGATAGTCCTCATGGTCTTCCACCGAGAAGAGCACGGCGGGCACTTTCTTAGCGAGAAATGGACCTTGGTCGCTGCGATCGAGCCAGTCGGGATGTTCGTCAGTGCGCAACTTCAGCCCGATTGCTTCATTGGCCGCGCGCAGCGCTGCGGTCACCGGGGCGCCAATTTCACCACCATCAATGTAGATCTGTCGCACTGGACCGCGGCTAATCATGTCCATGTTGAACACGCCGCGAATCTCCGCCAGTGGCACCGTGGGCGACTTTGCGTAAGCCATGGATCCTAAGAGTCCGGCCTCTTCACCGTTGAAGGCAATGAAGATCACCGTGCATGCAGGACCTTGACCCGCGGCGCTGCACGCCTTCATCGCGCGCGCGACGGCCAACATGCCTGCAATGCCGGACGCGTTGTCATCGGCACCGTTATAGATCTTGTCATCACCACTGCGACGCGGGCGCATGTGGTCGTAGTGCGCGCTGACGATGATGTAGCCCGTACCTGCGCCCGCTACCGCGCTTCCATTGGCAACCGGACCGGGAAACACTGCCACCAGGTTCGGACCGGTCTCCGGATTCTTGTCGATCGGTTGCCGAAATCAATCAGCGGTCACGCCAGGCTTCAAACCGATCGACGTGAACTTTCCAGTAATCCAGACGGCCGCTTTCTCTGCAAACGGGCTACGAAAGAAGCGTCCGCCCATTTCATCACTTGCAAGTGCTGTGACATCGCTCCGAACCTCATCGGCGGTGATGGCGCTGCGCACCGTGGTGAGCGGGCGGCTGGTGGCGACTGGGTCACCGGCAAGCGCCGATACGCAAAGCGGGGCGCACCACCATGATGCCGCGAGTGTCACGATGGGCGTATAGAAGTGCTGCATTGAATGACCTTTGAGTAAGTTGCAAGTACTGCTTGGACTGGGCGACGTCAGTCGTTCAACGTTCGTGTGCCACTAAATCTTCATAGGTCTCACGTCGGCGAACCGTGGTGAATTGCAGGCCGTCCACCAACACCTCTGCAGGCAGTGGCGAACTGTTGTAGCGGCTTGCCATTGACATTCCGTACGCGCCCGCAGTGAAAATGGCCAACAAGTCGCCGCGCGCCACGGGTGGCATGGCGCGGTCGAGTGCCAAGTAGTCGCCGGTCTCGCACAGGGGGCCAACCACATCGACATTCACCAGGCCAGTCATCGCCGGCTTCTCCTCGCGCCGCGTTGGTATGAACGCTGCAGACGTCTCAGTTGGCCAGATGAAGTGGAATGCGTCGTAGTGACTGGGTCGTAGGAGAGCGTTCATGCCTGCATCGCAGATGGCGAACGTCTTATCGCCGGATCGTTTCACATATTGCACGCGCGTCAGCAGGATGCCTGCGTTTGCGGCGATTGATCGCCCAGGCTCAAGGACGATTCGCAATCCCGCGCGCACGGCTGGCAGCAACAGTGGAACGATAGCCCGTGCGTAATCAAGAGCAGCAGGGCTCTTGCCAGTTTCATAATCAGCCGCGAACCCGCCGCCGACATCAAGGACGCTCACTGTAAATCCTTCAGCGATCAGCTCATCGCGCAATGCCAATGCCTTGCGCACTGCCTCAACATATGGTTCCGTTGTGTACACCGGCGAACCAATGTGCAAGTGCAATCCAACCAACCGCGCATGCGGGTCGCGTCCGTAGGTCCGGAAGAATGCACGGGCGCGTTCGATATCAACGCCGAACTTTGTTTCCTTGGTGCCGGTGGTGGTAAATCGATGCGTATGCGGATCAACATCGGGATTGATACGGAGTGCACACTCGCAGGTGGCATTCCGTTCCTTGGCGATGCGCGCAATGTTCACAAATTCATCTTCGCTCTCAACGTTAAAGAGATAGATGTGTGCATCAAGGGCAGCTGCAATTTCATCATCGCGCTTGCCAACGCCGGCGTAGACGATGGTGGACGGCGGCGCGCCGGCTGCGCGTGCACGGAAGAGTTCGCCACCAGAGACGACGTCCATACCGGCTCCGCATTCCACCAACGTGCGGCACACCGATAGATTTCCACAACTCTTCACGGAGTAACAGATCAATGGATTCACTTCAGCAAAGGCCGCAGCGATGCGCCGATGATGTTCAACCAGCGTGGCTCGGCTGTACACGTAGCAGGGCGTGCCAACAGCGCTGGCGATGTCGCGGGCGGTAACGCTTTCGCAGTGCAACGATCCGTCGGAGTAGTTGAAGAAATCCATGAGCGGCGCAGTGTATGAGTTGCGCCGCTGACTGCGTCAATCAGCGGCAGATGCAAGTGCGACCGCTTTGGGTGCAGCGGGTGACTTCGACTTGGGCGACTGCTTTGCGGCAGGCGCGCGGGTGCTCGCGCCCGCACTGGAACGCTTGGTTGCCTGGCCGCTCCCAAGCACACTTTGTGCCAGCGTTCCAAGGATAGCCATACTGACGAGCACGATTAACCATCCGCGTGCGCCGGTCGGCATGGGTTCGTACCCGTGCATGGCCAGCAGCGGCAGCGCGCCGACTACCAACAGCCATGCACCCGCCAGACTGGTCAGAATTCGTGCCACCAGGGTGGTTGCCAGAAGCCCCATCAGGAATCCTGCGACTGCGCCTGCAGCAATAGACGCGGTGAGCAGTGTTCGATACGCGGGTGCGGTCTCTTGAAATGCAAGCTCCACACGATCACCGGCTCGATGTGCAACATCAACCGTTGATTGCAGCACTCGGTCGCCAGCCGGCAACGCACTATCGGCAGCATCGCTCAGGGCCGCATCGGTAGCGGTGCGGTTGGCGTTGGATTCGTCAACGCCGCGTGGGCCGACCAGAATCTCTAAGAGATGTTTACCTGCGCGGCTTCCTTCGCCGGGGCGCAACGTCTCGCGGGTATTCACTACCAGCGCGTGGTTCAGGTCGCGCGGGGCGGTATCCAGCGTGCCGCCAGCGATGATGGCAAAGGCGATGAGGGCTCCAGCAGCAGCGCCCACTACGCCAGCCATCAATCCAACGGTTGGTCGATAGAGCAGAGCGCCGGCAAGAAGTCCGGCAACCGCACCGAACGCGGCCGCTGCCCACAGCGGTACGCCCGGCAGCAGCGCGCGCGCAACGACCACTGATCCAAGGAACCCCACCAGCATGGCGGCCAAGACCACCGCCGGTCGCAGCAACTGCGCGCCAAAGAGGAGCAGTAGTGTGGCGCCCACCATGGTGCCAACCAAGACGCCCTTGGCGGTCGGTGCCAGGTCAGTCATGGCGAGTATTTCGGGCGTGGAAATCGGTAGCAGAGCGGTGATCATGGTGTGCCTTGCGCGCGGTGAGGTGTCATGGCACTATCGGCTCGCCTAGCCTGTCGCCTGTGAAAGACGCTTCCTCCGCGCATGAACATCCCGCCCCCGGCACCGAGGGGGCGTTCCGGCACCCAGCAAACGGCCTTGCCGGTTCGCAGAGCCCGTACCTCTTGCAGCACGCGCATAACCCCGTGGCATGGTCGCCTTGGGGTCCGGAGGCCATCGCAGAAGCGCGCCGGCGCGGAGTGCCGCTCTTTGTCTCGATCGGATACAGCACGTGCTACTGGTGCCATGTCATGGAGCGCGAAAGCTTTGAGAGCGTGGTAGTGGCGGGGCACTTGAATGCTGGATTCGTTCCAGTGAAAGTGGACCGTGAGCAGCGCCCCGATGTTGACGAACTGATGATGACTGCGTGCCAGGTGTTCACGCAGCTCACGGAGGGTCGATCCAGTGGCGGTTGGCCACTCAATGTCTTTCTTGACCCCGACTCGCTTGAACCGTTCTTCTGTGGCACGTACTTCCCACCGCAAACGGCGTTTGGCAGACCGTCATTTGTTGAACTCCTGCGCGCGGTCACTGGTGCGTGGCAATCGGACCGTGCCGGAATGGCGCAGCAGGCGCGGCGTATTGCTGATGTCGTGCGGCGGCAGATGGCGTTACCAATTGCAGGCGATGCCGCGGATGCAACCGCGCTTGGTAGTGAAGAAACCGTTGGGCAAGTGTCTTCCGCATTGATGCGCATGTCGGATCCAACCAACGGAGGCTTTGGCGGTGCGCCAAAGTTCCCGACGCCGCCGTATCCGCGATTTCTATTGGAAACCGGCTCGGGATCTGTTGATCAAGTACTTCGTCACACCCTGGACGCCATGGCGATTGGTGGAATATTTGATCAAGTGGGTGGCGGATTTCATCGCTATGCCGTTGATGCCACGTGGACGGTTCCACACTTTGAGAAGATGCTCTACGACAACGGTCAGTTGGCTTCGCTATATGCCGACGCGTTCCGGCGCTGGGGTGATTCGCTGCATGCAGAAACCGCTCGGCGTACCTGCGAATATGTGATTCGCGAAATGGTCGGCGAAGATGGAAGATTTCTGAGTGCGCAAGATGCGGAGGTCGCCGCGCGCGAAGGTGCCAATTACGTTTGGACGCCCGCGGAAGCGCGTGCGGATCTGGAGAGCGCCGGCTGTGCAGACGATGTTGCGTTTGCGTTTCGCATGTACGGGCTTGATAGCCCTGCCAATTTCAAGGACCCGCATCATCCGGATGCGCCGGCGGTTCACGTGTTGCGATTGTCGGAGCGCCCGGATCAACTCGCGCGTTCCATGGGCATCACGGACTCGGAGTTCAGAACGCGCCGCACGCGTGTTGATGCTGTCCTCTTAGCGGCACGCATGCTCCGTCCGCAACCGATGACCGATGACAAGACCATCGCTGCATGGTCAGGTCTGATGGCGGAGGGTCTTGCTGACGCGGCCGACGCATTGGGCGACCGGCACTTTGCGGAGGCGGCGGGGCGCGGCATTAGTTTCGTACTGGAACACATGCGTTCCGCTGATGGCGGTTTGCTACGCACGTGGCGTGGCGGTACGGCATCGGTGGACGGTTTCCTTGAGGACTACGCACACATGGCGAACGCGTGCCTGGCACTGGCGCATGCAAGCGGCGACTGGCGCTGGCGCACTGAGGCGCGCACGCTCATTGCGGCTGCCGAGGTTCGATTCCTGGATCCGGTCAGCGGCGCATGGTTTGACTCTCCTGCTACCGCGCCGGACCTCTTCACTCGCGTGCGAAGCGTGGACGACGGCGCGGTGCCCAGCGGAACCTCCAGCATTCTTCGCGCCATGGCCGTCCTTGCCACTGCCGAACGCGATGCCCCGATGCTTGTTCGCGCCCAGCGCGCGATTGCAGCCATCGCGCCGGCGCTGCACGAACAGCCCGTGGCGGCCAGCGCGACGGTGCTGGCCGCACGACGGGTGGCGATCGCGTTCCGCGACACGGGCAGCGATCTGCAAGGATGAATGGCGAGTGGCGAGTGGTGAGTTGTGAGTGACTAGACTTCCGGTTTCCCGTCCTCAGCGCGGCGCGAACACACACATGCCATTCAAAGTAGCACTCATTTCCACCGGCGGCACCATCGAGAAGACCTACGACGAACTGCACGGCGTGTTGCATAATCGATTGAGCGTCTTGGATGCCATTCTTGCGTCCCTTGAATTGGATGGCGTGGAGATCACTCGCGTTCCACTCATGAATAAGGACAGCCTGGATATGAACGAGGCTGATCATGCGCTCATTGCCGATCGAACGTTGGCGCTTTGCGCTGACCATGACGGCGTGGTGATTGTGCACGGCACCGATCGCCTGACGGTCACTGGCGAACGCATTCATGCGCGCATGCAAGCAACCGGTGGATGCAGCAAGGCGGTGGTGCTCACCGGTGCCATGCGCCCGTATGAACTCCGGCGCACGGATTCAGTGCAGAACTTGACTGAAGCACTCTGTGCCGTGCAGATTCTGCCGGCCGGTGTGTATGCCTCCATGCATAACCGCGTGCTGGCATTTCCTGGCGTCCGCAAGGACTACGAGCGAATGGCGTTCGTCAAGGATTGACCGGCGAGTGCGCTGTTTCCAGGCGCGGCGCGCTTTGTTCGAGCGCTGAACGTTGCTTACCGACGCGATCCGCTACGTGCTAGCGCAACTCCCCATCACTTCGCTCGCAAGGAATCGAACCACTTCTTCCACTCCGCAGCTGCGCGCCCATAGGTGCCACGGTGATTGGCATCCGGCCCAGCGCTGATGGCCTCGACGGTATTGCTGCCTAACGCGCGCTGATACATGGAGGGAAGCTGTGCAAGACCAATAGTCAGGCATTCATCGATATCGCCGTAGTACATACGAACGTTGGTCTTCACCTGCCAGCGGTAGGCGTGCAGTTTCTGAATGAGCGTGCAGTACGTGGTGCTTGCAAAGTAGTTCGGGTCGAAATACTCCTTGCGAATCAGTTTGTGCAGATCGCCGGGCCATGGCTCCGTATATGGCTCCTTCATGTAGATCTTGCGCGCCAGTTCGTATTGCTCCTCGGTGAAGAACGCCTTGGCAAGACCCGGGACGCCGTAGTACTCCTCATAGGAGAACGCGGTCAAGATGAACATGGCGGACACCCATGGTGCATCGATCGAACGCGGATGATTGAGGAAGCCGCTGAGCATCACATATCCGTCGCATTGCGCGGCGGCAGTGCCGACCGCCGTAACTGCCACGTTGTTCTTCTCCAGGACTTCAAGGAAGCACATAGTCACCACGCCTCCTTGTGACCAGCCATTCAGGAACAGCTCCTTGGCCGAAATCCCCTCCTTGGCAAGCACTGCCAGCGAGGATCGGTACATGTCCATACATGCCTGTTGCTGGCTACCGATCACCATGTAGCCGTCCTTCTCAGTGGACGTTCCCATGCCGAAATAGTCAGCGCCGATGACCACATACCCCTGACCAGCAAACTGCGCGATCATCAATTGCGTTTCCGGCGATTCCTCCGGGAACGATGGGACCGCGTGTTTCTCCATCACGGTGCCGTGTTGGTAGGACACCATCGGCATGGATTTCTCAGCGGTCTCCGGAATGGCAATCAATCCCGATGCAGTGGTGGGGCGGTTGTTGCGCTCCGGGATGACGGATGGGTAAGTCACCCGGTACATCTTCACCGCGTTGCGCGCGGGCGTGTAGGTGACTGGCAGGCCGGTGAAAGCGGGCGTGTCCTTGGTCAAGATCTGATTGAGCCGATCAACGTCATAGCGACCGATGAACTCGTACTGCACCCCGGATGCCACAGGCACCACCTCCGCGGGCTGCGCGTCTTCATGACGTGCGGCGGGGAGCGGCGCAAGCCCCGCAAGCAACATCATTCCAGACAGTGAAAGGACGAGATACGGTGCAAATTTCATGATGATTCCTATGGTTCCTGCCCGGGCGATGAAGGCCACTTTGCAGTTTCTTCCTGCATGTAGTCACGTGGTTTGTAGAGGTAGCCAACAATCAAGAACGCCACCGATGCCACGGCCATCAATTTGGTGAAGAACCAGTAGTAGTCCGCGCCGACCAGGGTGGAGTTGCCGTCGGCATCCATGGTGAATCGGTTGACCAGTGCAGTGAGTGTGTTGCCCGCTGCAACGCTCAAGAGATAGAGACTCATGACGAAACTCTTCATAGCGGGCGGAGCTTGCGTGTAACTAAATTCCAAGCAGGTGATGGACACCAATACTTCTGCAGCGGTAATCACCACGTATGCCAACAACTGCCATGCAATCGATGGCCAGTCTGCCTCGGAGCGCGAACCATCCACTTGAATCACGATGCCGCCTGCAGCCAATGCCTGTGACATCGACGCGCTCCACTTGGCATCATCCGGCGCTGAAGCCTTGGTGAGTTCTTCAATGGTCACGGCCGTGGCATTGCGCTCTTCTTGTCGCAGTGCGGCAGCAGTGGCGGTGATATCAACTCGATTGCTGGAAACCATCGGCACCACGGTGGCGCGGAATGCTGCTTCCGCGGTGTCGATTTTCGCCTGTGCTCCGGCACTGATCGCAAATGCGGCAATGGTCAGAAAGAACCCAGCGGTGATCTTGCGGATTGGAGTGAGCGTGACAAAGCGGCCAAGGAATGGATAAATCAGGTACGAAAACGTTGGAATAAACACCAGAATCAGCAGCGGATTGATCGCCTGAACCTGTGATTCCAACCAACGGATGCCCAGGAAATTGCAGTTCATCTGCGCGGCTTGCAGCACCCACGCGCCGCCAGTTTGGTCATAGAGCGACCAGAACACCGCTACAAATACGTATACCGCTGCCAACTTGGCAAGCACCCTCAATCCGCCGCCGGAGAGTGCCTCGGTGACGAATCCAAACCCGCGTGCTGGAATATGTACAAACTTATGTCGACCCATCCAGAAGACGATGGTGGCACACCCCATCAGAACACCCGGAACTCCGAATGCCCAACCCGGACCGTAGTTGTGCAGGAGCCACGGAGTGAGCAGGGTTGAGAAGAACGAACCGAAGTTAATGGCAAAGTAGAACCATCCGAACACCCGGGTGAGTAAGTGCTTGTTGCTTGCGCCAAACTGATCGCCCACATGCGCAGACACGCATGGCTTGATGCCGCCCGAGCCCACTGCCACCAAGAACAATCCGGTGAGTAGCCAAGTGGCCGGCGCAATACACCAGCGAAAGAAGCAGAATGGTGCGGTACTTGCCCAGGATGGCGTCGGCGAGAATCGCTCCAAAGATGGGAGTGAAATAGGCACTCGCAACAAACCAGTGCATCCATTCGCGCGATTGGGTTTCCGTCATGTACGCCGGAGCTGCCTGCGAGCTCATCAGGTACTGCGACATAAAGACCACCAAGATCGTCTTCATCCCATAGAAGGAGAAGCGTTCCGCAGCCTCATTTCCAACGATGTAGGGAATTCCCTTGGGTAGTTCGCTTGATGGGACCGGGGCCGTGAGATATTGGGCGGTGCTCATGAGCCGAGAAGTGTATAGATTGAGTTGCCATGGAGCCTCAGCCGCCCAACTCCCCAGCACTGCCACGCGGCGTGCAACCGCTGCCCAAGCGGCTGATTCCGTTGCGCCGGCCGCCAATACTCTCGGTGGTGGAGGGGCGATTTGTGCCAGCCGGCACCGATGGCATCACGCTTGATGCCGTAAACACTGCGTGGGAATCACTCTGCGCCCGCGTTCCGCGAGCTCACGATGGCCCCATGCTCCATGTCTTGGGCACCAGTCGGAACGGCCACGGTGGCGTGACCATTCATTGCGTTCCCACCAGTTACCGATTTCACGCCGTTGCCCGGGAAGGACTTGATACGGGCGTTCGTCCCATCGGGGTGAAGGCGGTGTGTTTCACGCCCGAGGGGCAGATACTGATGGCGCGTCGCGGTAAAGAGACGCTCAACTACGCCGGCATGTGGGAGTTTGCACCAGCGGGCACGCTGGAGCCCGGCGTTTCACCCGCCGACATGATCCTTCGCGAACTTCATGAAGAGACCGGTTGGACGGCCAGTGCTCCACCCGTGGCACGCGCGCTCGCCTTTGATCCGGTGGTCCGCAGTTGGGAAGTGCTCTACGTGATTGATGTGCTACCGCCTGCCGTCCCGTTGGAGACGTGGGAGTGCAGTGAACTGCGTACTGTGAATCCCGGCGAGTGGCCCGAGCCACTGGCGCCCGTTGCAGTGCAAATGCTGCCCATTGTGGAGGCGGAACGCCGTGTACGTGCGCGCTAACCGTGGACGCAGTGATGATCCGCCCAGCGGTCCGTCAGTGACGGCGGCGGACATTGTGTTGCGCAGCGAGCGCGACGCAGTGCTACTGAAGCCTGCTGGACTTTCAAGCGAGGCACCAGCAACCAACGGAAAGGGTCCCGCCACACTGCTGGTGCAAGCGCGTGCACTTCTTGGTTGGCCCGAAGCGCAATTGCCGCACCGGATTGATCGCCCAACCCGTGGATTTGTAGTGGTTGCACGCGACAGCGCCGCGGTGGCGGCACACAACGAGGCGATTCGGGCAGGGCGGTGGACCAAGCATTACCTGGCGCGGATTGCTGCTACCGGCACACAAACCGATGCTCGTGCGCTCGTCGGTCAGCACCACGCCTACTTGCGTCGGGATGGTGCTGTGGCTCGAGTGGTGCGTTCGGGAGGAGATCCATCAACGCTGGTGATCGAAGCCGTCGCGCCCGCGCCTGCTGACCCCGGTGAGTGGCATGCAATGATTCGATTGGTCACTGGACGCTTCCATCAGATTCGCGCCATGCTGGGTGCATTGGGATTCCCGCTCGTTGGTGATCAGGAGTACGGGGGCACGCGGGGTCAGATGTACCTCGATCATGCGTCGCTGTGGTTTCCATCGATCGTGGACGGCTCCATGCAGCGCGCGTGGCTGCCGGTTGATCCGCGCCGCGAGCCGGTTGATCCGTCCATCATCAGCGCATTGGCAAGTGCTGAACCGATGGAAGCGCAGCGCTAACGGCTCACCCAGCGAACGTGCCCAAGTCGGTTGGTGACAAACTGGCTTGCCGCACGCCGAGTCGCGCGTGCATTCTCTGCATTCTTCAGCGCGCCCAGTTCGCCAACCAGTATGGCGGGACTGAGTAGATCAACAAATCCTGGAGTCTTATCGATCAGTGAAACACTGGCGCCGGTGATTTCCAATCCGATGGAGTCGTCTGCTGGCTTGCCGCCATCGATCCACGCAAATCCGCCGCCGATGTAGACGCCAACTTCGCCGTTGGATACCACCACAAATCGAATGGAGAGGTTTGTGGAACTTGGCTCAACCGGGGTACGTCCAGCTTTGGGTCGCCACAACACTTCAATATGCAAGAACCGACCGTTCTTCGCAGTTCCAGTAGCCAGCTCGTCATATGGAATGTCACTGAAGACCACGGTGGTCTGTGCAGGCTCAATGGCGTAGGTGCCGTTACTGAATTCGGAAGTCAGCCGGACCGCGGTATCTCCCGAGCCAACAATTTCCACCGTGCCACCGGGGGTAATTGAACACCCGGCGCTTGCTAAGAGCCATGCAGTAGCAGCAGTGGCAATCATCCGCGCCACGCCAAGATTCATCGCATATCCCGCGACAGATCACCTTCTGTAGACGCCGGGCGCTGTTGCACTGCACGTGCTGCGGGCGAATCAATTCCAAGAATCGCAAATGGATCACGCTCAGCAATCGCGCGCAGGGCGATGCGTGGAATCGCTGGCAACTGGGTTCCGTGTGCAAATGCATTCACGGAGTAGAGGTTCTCAATGGCCTTTGCAGGCAAGTCATACGGGAAGCCGCTTCCAAAGAAGAGCTTCTCCAAGACGCCCAAACTCTGCGCGCTGAGGAGCGCGTTATAGAGTTGCCACGGGCGACCAGATACGCCACTGATTTCGGCGTAGACGTTCTGGTGCTTCATGAGCATGGCCAGGCATTCATCAATCCATGGCCACCCGAGTTCGCCAATCACGATCCGAAGTTTCGGATGTGCACGCGCCACTTCGTCGAAGCCAGCGGGTCGATCAAACTCCAATGAGCCACTCGCTACCAGCGGACCAGGTCGACCGATGAAAAGTGGAAGCCCCAACGTTTCGATCCGCGCATAGAGACGCATGGCATCGGAGTGCGTTGGATGAAATCCCTGCGCGCTGGGGGAGATGGTCACGCCCACCAGTCCAAGGTCGACGGCGCGTTCAAGTTGCGTTGCCGCGTCGCTTGCCATCGGATCAATGCCGGCTACGCCAGCAAGACGGCCAGGATTGGAGCGAACAACTTCCGCCACAAACTCATTGGGGATACCGGCATCAAGAAGCTTGGAGCGAAATCCGTGCACCAACGCGGCCGCGACGGGCTCGATGGCGCGCTCAAGCGCAGCAGCAGTCGACTCCAAGCGGGTGCCACGAAGCGCGGTGAAACGGCGCAGCGCTTCAGCAGTTTCGCGACCAAGTTGTTCAGGCGAATTAAAGACTCGTGTAGAGCAGTCAACGATCATTGGAACGACTCACTTTCTCGGCGTCCTGCCGCGGCGGCACCCATCCGTGGGGGCGCGATTGTGACATGCTTCAAAGTGTAGCGGGAGTTACCGGTTCTTCGGTCGAATAGCCCGGTGCAGAATGCAAATCCCCATGGTGAGTGGCGCGGCACTGCACTGTTCAAAGCCATTTTCTTGCAGTTTTTCCGCAAATTCGCGCGGTTGCAGGAATGTGCTCACCGAGCGCGGCAGATAGTGATACGCACCCGAAGCGTCCCGCGCCACCATGGAGGCCGTCCACGGCATGATGCGCTTGGTGTACAGGTTGCTTCCCCAGCGAACGATGGGATTCGTTGGGTCGGCAAATTCCAAGACCACCAGTCGGCCGCCCGGGCGCAGTACACGGAAGAACTCGGCGAGCGCGCGTGCAGGAACAGCAACGTTGCGGATTCCAAACGCAATTGACACCACATCAAAGGATTGATCAGGGAATGCCAACTGCATGGCATCGCCTTGGTGATATGCCACCGCTGGGCGTGCTGTTGTTGAGCCTGGTGAAGTGCTTGCCGCGTCGGCGCGTGGCGCGCTTTGGTTTTTAAGTCCCTTGTCTCGTGCAATGGCAAGCATTTCCGGGGTGAAATCCACGCCGGTCACTTCAGCGGCGCCGGCATCCGCGAACGCCTCTGCCAAATCGCCGGTACCGCACGCAACATCAAGAACGCGCGTGGTGGCATCCACACCTGCAGCCCGAACGGCAGCGCGGCGCCAGCGTTGATCCTGAAAGAATGAGTGCAAACGGTTGTTCAGGTCGTAGCTGCCTGCGATCGCGGCAAACATCCCTTGCACCTTGCGCGCCTTCTCGGCGTCAATGTGCGGGCTGTCGCGCAGTGCTTCTTGGGTCCAGATGGGTCCGATTTCGACCATTCGAACGATGGTAGGCGGTTCTACGGACCCGGAAAGTGCCCTGAATTGATCGATAACAAAGAATAAGTGCGCCATAACGAAGGAAATTGCCTTGCCGTGGCGGGTCGAAACCGGATCGCCCGATGCCACTCTCACGCCGACACCAACGCGGCGCACCACTTGTAAGGAACACAGAACTATGCATCTCGAATCCACCATCGAACAGCTCTTCCAGCACCTCGTCTCCGGCGACCGTCGTCGCGCCCACGCTTTCGTGGCCACGTTGACCGCGCAGAACATTCCTGCCGAGCGCCTTGCCAACGACATCTACTGGCCAATCCACGAGATGCTCGTCAAGCTCTTTAAGAAGGACCAGCTCTCCCGCATCAGTTACAACTATGCGACCCGCGCACTCCGCCAGATCGCGCATCAGGGCTCAAGTACCTACACCCGCGTGGAGCGTTCCGCTGGTCGAATCCTCATGTTCTGTGGCCCAACCGAGGGCGAGGAACTGGGAGCGCAGATCGCGGTTGACCTGCTTGATGCCGCTGGATACGAAGTCTTCTTTGCTGGTGCCGGCGTTGC
>JBIKZY010000204.1:0-3679 GCA_044354475.1 Phycisphaerales bacterium | reverse complement strand
CGATTGCCAATAAGACTGGAAAGACGCAGCGTTTCTCGCCTCGCTTTGACATGTTGATGGGCGACGGCGTGATCTTGGCCGCCGGCAAGGATGTTCCGGTGGACGCGGCGCGTCGCATGCAGCGCGCAGTTGCTTCTGCGCAGGCGATGGATCAGTTCCAAGTGATGGGTGACATTCTCGACGGTGAATCAAACGCCCGCGAGGGGTTTGTGATCTGGCCTGCCAAGGGTGATGCCAAGGATATGACGCTGTTTGTGAGCGGCATGAGCGCTGCATTTGATCGCTGCACCGATCCCGCCACGGGCAAGGACGTGATCATGCGGCGCACGTGGTCCCGCCATTTCGCGGTTCCAGGCGAGTCGGACCCGCGCCACGGAACCGAGGCGGCCTTTGACGTGATGAAGGATCAGTGGCTGATGCGCTGACGCGCCACGGCGTTCAGCAGGCTTTCGGTGCGATTCGTTGCCGATAATCCTTGGAACACTGCCGGACTTTCACTCAAAATTTGATGCTAATCGTGCGTTTCCGGTGGTTGTCGCGCGTGCAGCGGTTGAGAATCAACGGTGATTCCGTTACACTTCGGAACTCGATATTGACCGACTGAACTTTGCAGGAGACTTTGCTATGGCACATAAGAAAGGACAGGGCTCTACCCAGAACGGACGCGATTCAAACCCGCAGTTCCGAGGTATCAAGCTCTATGGCGGAGAGTTCGCGAAGAGCGGCTCAATCATCGTGCGCCAGTGCGGAACGCGTTGGAAGGCCGGCTATCTCGTCAAGCTCTGCAGCGATCACACGCTGATGGCTCTGACTGAGGGCACCGTTCGTTTCCGTGGTCGCATGGTTGACATCATCCCAGCTGACCCGACGACGCCGCGCTTGGCGATCGATCGCGTCTGACCAGGATTCGACCTGAACACTGAACCGCGCAGGTCCCTGATCTGCGCGGTTTTCATTGCATAACGAAACCCAATACACCATGAATGTCTTCGTCGATACAGCCGTCATTAATGTCCGATCCGGCAAGGGCGGCGATGGCGCCTCGCATCTGCGCCGTGAGAAGGACCGCCCCAAGGGTGGACCGGACGGCGGCAACGGTGGTCGCGGCGGCGATGTAGTGGTGGTGGCTGATTCGCACCTCGACACGCTGATTGAGTTCTCGTTCCGTTCGCACTTCTTTGCGATCGATGGCGGCAAGGGCATGCAGAAGAGTTGCCACGGCGCGGACGGCGCGGGCATTGAGATTCGGCTGCCGGTTGGCTCCGTGGTGACTGATGCGGATACTGGGGAATTCCTGGTGGATTTGATTATCCCTGGGCAAACGGCGGTGGTGGCGCCCGGCGGTGTCGGCGGACTTGGCAACGAGCATTTCAAGGGTGCCTTGAAGCAGACTCCGCTGGAGTGCACGCCCGGTGAGTTGGCTGTTGAGCGACGCCTCCTGATTGAACTGAAGTTGATTGCCGATGTGGGCCTGGTTGGGCTTCCCAATGCCGGCAAGAGCACGCTCTTGAGCGCTATTAGCCGCGCAAATGCCAAGGTGGGCGCCTATCCGTTCACCACGCTCAGCCCGCAGCTGGGGATCGCGGAACTTGATCCGGACCGACGAATGGTCTTTGCAGATCTTCCGGGTCTCATTGAAGGCGCGGCGCAGGGCGCGGGGCTTGGCCATGACTTCTTGAAGCACGTGGAGCGCACGCGCGCCATCGTGCACTTAGTGGATCTTGCGCCGCTTGATGGCAGCGATCCCGCGGCGAATTGGCACATGATCCGCAAGGAGCTTCTGGAATTCTCCGCCGAACTCGCGGAGAAGCCGGAATTGGTGGTCTTGAATAAGGTTGACCTGGTGGAGCCGGAGGAGCGCGAAGAGCGCATCGAGCGGTTTGCTGGCGCGATCGGTATGCGCAAAGGTGAGCGACCAATTGCCATCTCCGGTGCCACCGGCGAGGGCGTTCGCGCCTTGCTTGAAGGTGCTTGGAAACTCGCGGGTAAGACCTCTGAACCAATCGGCGGTAGCCCGGAAACCACGCGCCGGCCTGGCACTGGAAGTTGGGGTATTGCTCCCGGAACAGCTTCTTAGCGGCAGAGTTGCAGGTACCGCTCAAAGACAGCCACCATCTGATCATGCCAGTTGTCGCTGAGGGCGAGCCCGGCGAGTTCCGCAACCAGGTCGTTGCGATCGCTGAGGCGAATGACTCGACCGCCGCCCATGCGCGCGATTTCAGTGAAGTGCTTCACTTCTTCCGTCTTGGTGATGGAGCGGGCGCTGATCACATAGGTAGTGATTCCGTGGGCACGGGCGGCTTGTGACATGTCCACGGTGCGGCTTCCCCAACCGGGGTGCGGTGGGGCGTCGCCAATCAGCACCATGACATTTTGTGATTGCGATCGCCACGAGAACTTTCCGTACGCCATGCGCATGGCTTCGTAGACCATCTCTGGCTCGTCGCCACCGCCGTCAGCGGAGAGCTTCCAGATGCGGGTGCGTGCTTCGGCGGGATCAGCCGTGAAGTCCCAACCCATGAGTTGGAACTCGTCTTGTTGATCTCGGAATCCAACAATGGCTACTCGCATGCCGCCAGTGACGGCGTTGACGAAGCGCATCAGGTCATCGATTCCTGCCTGTGCGGCGGCGATTTCGGCGGACATGCTGGCGGTGCAGTCAATGGCCACTGCAAGGTCAATTGGCTTTTTGAAGAGCTCATCAAGGGCGGCTGTGAAGCGCACGAATCCCGCGTCGTCAAGTTGCGCGATGGCGTTCTGTACAACGGCCACTTTGGGGCCGATGAGTGTTGCAGCATCGATGCGCATCGTGTTGCGGTTGCGGTCAAGCCAGGAACGCCACTTCCAGCCGACCCGCGTATCGCGCGCGCCGGTGATGGCGGCGATGCGTGGACTGAGGGCGCCACCGTCATCGCGGTCGAGGCGTGCGATGACTGAGGCGAGCGTGTCTTTACCGAACTCGGTGAGTTTGCGCTCGCTGCGGCCTTGTGCTTCCAGTGCGCCGATCAGTTCGACCGCCAGCAATCGATCGGTGCCTTCGCTCGCTTTCGCCAAGATGCGGGCGCCGCGGTCGACTCGGTCAGCGGGTACTTCCCAGCCGCAGCGCAACATGGTGCGAATGACCCGCGGGTCCTCTTCACTTTCGGCGAGGCGCGGAAGCGGTGGTGCGCCGACGCGTGCCATGGCAAGGATGGCGCTGCTACGAACGCGCGGATCGGAATCAAGTGCGAGTGCATTGAGGCGCTCGCGCACGCCGGATTCTTCGGCGCGCTCGAGGCGCATGGTGGCAAGCAGGCGTCGGATCCAAGTGGGGTGCGCAGCAAGTGATTTGAGTGCTGATTCACTGGCGGCGCGGGCGGATGGCGGCTCTGCAGGCTGTTGTTGTGGTGGCGCCGATTGTGTTGGATCAAGCGGCTTTGATGGCGGTGACTGTGTCGGCGCGACCGCCGACATGAAGCACGCGGCGACAAGGGTGATCACCGCGCCGTACATCAATTAGTCGCCGTGCAATTGCCGCAAGCGCGGCGAGGTGCGAAGCATCAATTGAACGCGTTCGAACTCTTCAAGCCAGTCTTGCAGTGTGGCGGTGGCTTCATCCGTTGCGACGGTCGCCCATGGCAGTGGGCAGGATGCTCCAAGTTGCCGCGCTGCGATTGATCGGTAGCGAGCCAGGGTGCGA
>JBIKZY010000203.1:0-3685 GCA_044354475.1 Phycisphaerales bacterium | reverse complement strand
GAGCTTGTCCCAATAACACCGCAGACGGCTGTTTTCGCCGTACACTTCGGTGCAGATGAACGCAGACCGAGCCCGGATCGCGGAACTCGCCGAGGCGGCGCGGCGCTTGCCAACGGCAGAGCGGCGTGCGTTTTTGGATGGATTCCGGCTTGATCCCGAAACGCGCCGTGCGGTTGACAACGCGTTGGCATCGGACCCAACGCGTGCATGGACTCCTTCCAAGGTCGAGCCAGCTGCTGATGAAAGTGCGCACGCTGGCGCCACGATTGTTATGGCGAAAGAAGATCTTGCCGCTCTGAATGTCGGCGGTGATGGTGTTGGCCAGGCACGGCCAATCGATGCCGCGCGCGCCATGGATCCATACGTTGGGAAAGAACTGGGTGGCGTCAAGATTGAGCGCGTGGTTGGTTCGGGCGGGATGGGGCGCGTCTATTTGGGTACCGACCAGACAACGGGAACACGCGTGGCGCTCAAGGTATTGCTGCGCACACTTCGGGATGAAGATGTCCGCAAGCGATTTGACCGCGAAGGACGCATGATGGAAAAGTTGCGTCATCCCGGTATTGCGACCGTATTTCGTACGGGTATTGAGCAGGATGCAGATGTGGATATCCCCTACATCGTCATGGAGTACGTCGAGGGGGTGCAAACCATTTCCGAGTACGTATTCAACGAGCGCCTTGGAACACGCGAAACCGTTGATGCGTTTCTACAAGCGTGCGATGCCGTTGCATTTGCGCATCGCGAGGGATATGTGCATCGTGATATCAAGCCCCCAAATATTCTTGTTGATCGCCACGGTCGTGTGAAAGTCATTGATTTTGGCGTAGCGCGTGCCATTGCTGTTGATAATGCAGCGGTCACTATCCGCACCGAAACTGGGCAATTGGTGGGCACCATGCAATACATGAGCCCAGAGCAATTCATTGCTGACCCGCGCGGTATTGATGCCCGTACCGATGTGTACGCCCTGTGCGCCGTGTTGTACGAGTTACTCACCGGTGTACAGCCGCATGATTTGCGCGGCTTGCCCGTCCATGAGGCTGCGCGCCTGGTATGTGAGACGGAGCCGGCGGATGTTCGCGAATGCAATCCGCGCCTGGATGATCAGTTAGCTGCGATTATCATGGATGGGTTGAGCCGAAAAAAATCGCAACGCCCCGATGATGCGCGCGCCTTGTCGCTGCGTCTGCGTGGTTGGGTGGTAAATGGGTCGCGTGCTTCTACTGCTGCTCCAGTAGCCACTGGCGGTACCCGCAGTGGCCATGCGGGTGTGCAGCCGGAAGCAGAGCGCCCGCGTATCGCGGTTGGTGCTGGTGGGGTGGTGCGTATTAGTGGAAGTGATGTCAAGACGTCGCCGTCGGCACGCGCGCCGCACCGTGGTGCGTGGATCGGTGGATTTCTGCTCGTGTGTGCGGTTGGTCTCGCGCTCGCTATGTCGTTTGGGTTGATTGATGTGCGCGCGTGGGTGGAGCGGGGTCGTGCGTGGATTGGAATGGCGAGTGACTTGGTATCCGGCACCGGTTCGGCGAATCCTGATCCTGCTGGAGGTCCTGGAGATGTGGTGGTTCCAGGGCCATCCGGGGTATCCGGATCATCCGGATCATCCGGATCATCGTCGAGCGCCGCTGCTCCCGGCGTTCGTATGTCGCAGTTTCAAGTGATTAGCGCACCGCTTGGCGCATCCGTCACTGTGGATGGAACGGTGCGCGGTCGTACCCCTGCGGTCATCTTGATACCGGCAACCGCCGCCCCCCACGCCATTGAGTTGACCTTGGAAGGATGGCAGACCGCGCGCACCGCTTGGGTGGGTGCTGACACGCCCATCGTTGCCATCAATATGGAGCCAACCGCAACGGTCGAAAGCCTCCCGCGGCTCTTCACTTTGGACGTTGGAGCATTGCCGCGTGGCGCAACGCTTCGGATGAGTGTGCCCGATGATCAGCAATTTACGGCCGGTACGTGGTACGTAGCGTTGCCCTTCGTCAAGAGCGCCGGGGCGTGGCAAGCGAAGGATATTGTTCTCGTCGCCAGTGATGCTGCTGGCAAGCCGTTATTGATTGAGCACGGAACGCGACAGTCCACGGGTGAGGCACGCTTGACGTTACTGCCTGACGATGCGAAGACTCGCATTCGTATCCGCGTGCACTGAGCGTGCTTGCTGTGAGTGGATAGCTTTGAAAGCACAGGTTCAGTGGCCAGGGCGCATGTTCTTCGACATATTGAAGATCGGTAGCAGCATCGCGGAAGCAATGCCGCCAACCACCAAACCCATGCCGACGATCATGATCGGCTCCACCATGCTGGTGGTCGATTTGACTGCAATATCAAGATCATCTTCTGCGGCAGTTGCAGCGTGTTCTAGTACCTCAGAGAGTCGACCAGATTTTTCTCCGCTGGCAATCATTGCCACGACATTTCGCGGGACAAAATCGAATTCGCGGAAGGTGGGCGCAATCTCTTGCCCCTTACTTATGCGATCCTCAAGAAGAATCCACAGCTTGGTGTAGTGCACATTGCCGGTTACTTCCCGGCAGATTCGTACTACGTCAATCAGTGAAACGCCAGCCGAAAGCAGGGTGGCCATAGTGCTTGAGAAACGTACCAAGTACAGGCATCGGAACATATGTCCCAAGACCGGCATCCGAAGTTTGAGCGTATCAACAGTGATACGGCCCGCTTCAGTGCGCGTGTACCACCACGTGCCGCCGATGATGGCAGCGAGCGCTGGTCCATAGATCATCCATCCGGTGCGCAAGAAACTGCTGAGCCACACCAACGCCTTGGTTGGCGCGGGTAGACGGTCGCCTTGCGCCTTAAAGAGCGGTCCAAACTTTGGAAGCACGAAGACCATGATGATGACCACTGCCAGCACTGCCACAATCAGCATGATGGCCGGGTACATCATCGCACCTTTGATTTGCTTACTGGTCCGACGCGCCTTGGAGAGGTCCTTGGAGACGCGCGCCAACATTTCGTCCAACTTGCCCGATGCTTCGGCAGCGCGCATCAACGAAACTAACAGCGCTGGAAATACCCGTGGGTACTTTCCGAGCACAGCACTAAAGTCTTCGCCCTCGCAAACATCGGTTCGAATCAGTCGCACAAACTCAGCAACATCCTTCTTGGAAGCCTGTTCTGCATAGGTGTCAAGTGATTCTGCAAGTGGCACGCCAGTTCGGAGCATTACAGCAAGCTGTTGGCAGAACGAAACGACGTCGTCCTTGGTCATAGCTCGTGAAAGCCGACGTCGCAGCCGAGCAGGGTCAGATTCCTGACCAACTGCCGCAGCCATATCTCCAAGTTCCACTGACAGAATTGCCAGGCCTTGCTGACGGAGTTCGCGCACTGCTCCTGCATGATCATGTGCTTCCACCACACCTTTGACCAACGCACCCCCTTCCGAGCGGCGGGCGCGGTAAGTGAACTTCCGAGTAGAAGCAGCAATTGCAGCAGATTTATCAGCGGCGGCAGGCACCATAGACCTCCTCAATTGTGGTCATTCCTTCAAGCACCTTTTGGACGCCGTCGTCCCAGAGCGTGCTAAATCCGCCGGCCTTCAGAACCTCGCGAATCTTGGCGGGTTCTGAGTGTGCGCAGATAGCATCGATGAGCGCTTCATCTGGCACCATCAATTCATACACGCCCAATCGACCGGAAAGGCCGGTGTCATGGCACTTGCGGC
>JBIKZY010000201.1:0-3783 GCA_044354475.1 Phycisphaerales bacterium | reverse complement strand
TGTTGTCGTCGCCCACTTGATTACTTGCAGAATTGAACACGAACCGAGTTTGGTCCATGATGCCGATTTTGAATGTCCAGCAACCATCACTGCTGCGGATGAATGCGCCGTGGTCATAGCCACACTGCGCACCGTCGGTGCGGAACGACTCTCTGGTTGCGCTGTCTGCAAGAACATCCTGCACAACGGAGCGAATCTGCGTGGCGCGTTCTTGAGTGACCCATGAATCTTGCTGCGCTGCGCGAATCGACGCAAGCTCTGCACGCATGGCAGCTAACTCGCTTTGGATGGTGATGGATTCCGGTGCGCCAAAGAACATGCGGATGGCAGACTAGATTGAATACTGGGTGTTGGTAGACCATAGCGGCCGGCGTTTGGAGTTCGTAAACTCACTCAGTGCAACGTATGCCTATGAATCTCGCCCACTTCTGCGGATGCGCGCAGGTCTCGTAAATCATGAATCGTGCCGTTGCCGCCATCACCTGTGCCTGCGCCGTAGCACTCACGTTTCTTGGTGCCCCGCGCTCCGCTACTGACAGTGCCGCCACGATGCTGGTTCCCATCTTGATGTACCACCATGTGGGTAACTGGGGCCCTTCGCGCCCAGATTGGGCGCCATGGGTAGTGTTGCCTGAAGACTTTCGGGCGCAAATGGACTGGCTGGTGCAGCACGGATACCGCTCCATCAGCTTTCGTGAATTGATTGAGTGTTCATCACGTGGTGTGGCTCCGGTAGGCAAGCCTGTCATCATTTCCTTTGATGACGGGTGGGCTTCGCAATGTGCGGTGGCTCGTGATGAATTGATGCCGCGCGGATTGCGTGCCACCTTCTTCGTCTACACGGCCGCAGTGGGGCCAGCGCCGAACGGGTCTGGATATGTTTCGTGGCCAGAACTGCGCGAATTGGAAGCGGCCGGACATGAAGTGCAGTCGCACACGGTTTCCCATGCACGCTTGACAGAGGCATTGCCCGAACAGTTGCAACGTGAAATGCAGGAAAGCCGCCGCAAGATCGAGGCGGAAATGCATCACCCGGTACAGGCGCTTGCCTATCCCTTTGGATTGCATGATGGCGCGGTCATGCAAGCGGCGCGGGTAGCGGGGTATCAGTGTGCGGTGCGTGCCGATGCGGATTCATCAATCGGTGAACCACTGCTGTATCGCATGCCGCGTATGCGTATGGGTTATGGCGATGGGCTGGAGCAGTTTGCGGAATGCATGGAAGCGTCAGGGCGCAGGCGTTGATACGACCGGCCTGTTCAGGATGCAGCCCGGTTCGCTATGCAGCCCCGGACTCCCCGAGCGCCGCCGCCAGCTGAGCACGCCGGTTGATTCCAAGTTTCCGATACACGCGCCGCGTCAATTCAGCAACGGTGTGTTGTGAAATGCCGCATTGGCTAGCGACCTCACGCTTGGTGGATCCCTTCACCAAGAGCTGCGCAATTTCGATTTCACGCTCAGACAGGGGTGACGTGACTGCTGTAACGACGCTCTTCGGTAAATCCTTACCGGGATGGCGTCCCAGGATTTGCAAGGTTGGTAGCGGTAGTACGCCCGGTAGCAAACTTTCGACATCCACCGTCACGTGGTAGTTGCATGCCTGGGGCTCTTCTGGATTGGTGATGTTCTGCCGTTGGTTACATCGGTACAGGAATGCTTCCAGTTGCTGGAGCAGTCCGTACAACTCACGAACATCCTCTCTGGTGAAGTTTCCCGCGTGGAGACTGTTCCAATAGAAATCCTTCTCGGTCTGGGCTGAGCGAGGCTTGATGAATCGGAGGATCTCCCGGCGTCGCTCTTCACAAAAGAGGGGCGCCATGGATGCGAGGGCCGCTTCGTCGGCGGGATCACCAATTTCATAGGTGGTAACGATGGCTTGGCGGGTGACCACCCATGTTGGCAGGCGCCTTCCACGACCCGCTCGAAGCATCGACGTGAGCCCGACGGCCTCGAGGGCATCCATGGCTGCCTGGATTTCCTTTGGCGACCGCTGTGCGCTCAACGCCACTTCCGCCACGGTTGCTGCACGCCCAAAGCGCCGCAGAATCTCAAATGCACAGAGGTGGTTGACGTTCGCCAAGGCCTCGCGGAGGCCTGGGGTACGAATATCGATGGGTGGTGATTGTTCAGCCATCAGGTCACGTCCGGTTGGGGTGAGGGTTGGGAAATAATGGCGAATAACCTACTAGCTTGGCAACCGGGATGTAGTTCGATTGGGCCATGGGCAGACTTGAAAGTGGCTTCACAGCGGTTCTTTCGGGGATATTAGTGATCCGGATCCATATGTAATTCGAATGAATGAATAAGATGTGCCGCATGTGGCGCGCAATCAACCGAAAAGGATTTCGATCCCTGCCCTGATTCATCAGGGCTAGGTTATTGCGCCTTACAGGCGAGCGGGGACGGAAGTAAATGGCACTTTATTCAAATAAAATGATAATTATCTCTGGTCTACCCCCTCGGTGGAATCTCCGACTGCAAGCCTGTCGTTTCATGGCTAATCCACTCCATCGCCGAGTGACAGTAGGAGGCACTGACCATTCACGACCCACTTCTGACGCGCGAAGCACTTGCCGAACTCCCGCCGGACATTGCGCACAGCCCGCTGTTTAACGGCGACCTGGCCCCGACGCCCACCGGACGTCGCACTTGGACCACGTACAACTTTGCGGCGTTGTGGATTGCCATGGCGCATTGCATTCCGACGTATTTGTTGGCTGGCGGTCTGATCGCCGTGGGCATGAACTGGTGGCAAGCACTGCTGACCATCGGACTGGGCAATCTGATCGTGCTGATTCCGATCCTCCTGAATGCACATCCGGGAACGAAGTACGGCATTCCATTCCCGGTGCTCGCGCGGAGCAGCTTTGGAACAGTCGGCGCAAACGTACCCGCGCTCCTGCGCGCAGTGGTGGCATGCGGTTGGTTTGGCATTCAGACGTACATCGGCGGCGAGGCCGTGCGCACCTTTTTAGTAGCGGCCTGGCCTGCGTTCGACCAAGTTGGCGGCGGCGCCATGATCTTGGGATTAGGAATCCCATCCGCAATTACCTTCATGATTTTCTGGTCGATCAACATCTTGATTGTCTTGGTCGGTATGAACGCGGTGCGCGTCTTTGAGAATTGGTCCGCGCCGCTCATCTTGCTGATGGGCGTGTGGCTTCTCATCTGGATGGTGAGCCGCGCCGGCGGCCTTGGGCCGATGTTCGACCGCCCCTCATCATTTGCCACCAATGCTGACTTCTGGAAAGTCTTTGTGCCGTCACTCACCGGGATGATCGGTTTCTGGGCAACGCTTAGCCTGAATATCCCGGATTTCACGCGCTTTGGGCGCGGTCAGCGTGAGCAAATGCTCGGCCAAGTGTTGGGACTTCCCACCACCATGATTGCCTTCAGCATGATGGCGGTGATCATCACGAGTGCGGCAGAAACCATTCTGAAAGGCAGCGATCCGAAGACGCTGTGGGATCCGGTAGTGGTACTTGCGCAGATCACCAGTTCCAAGGCGCCCGCTGGTCTTGATGCGCCGCTCTTGGCGAGCGAGGGGACGCGCATTGTTGTCGCGGTGCTCAGCCTGTTTGGCGTGGCAGTGGCGACCATCAGTACCAACATTGCTGCGAATGTCATTAGCCCCGCGAATGACTTCGCCAACTTGGCACCGCGACACATTTCATTCAAGATGGGCGGTGTGATCACTGGCGTGCTCGGCATCCTCATCATGCCGTGGAAGCTGCTGGCAAGTGCTGATACGTACATCTTTGACTGGCTGGTTGGATACTCAGC
>JBIKZY010000200.1:0-3787 GCA_044354475.1 Phycisphaerales bacterium | reverse complement strand
TGGTGGGTCTATGACTACCCACGATCCCTTCAATGCGCGCACTACGCTGAAGACCGCTACCGGCGACCGTACCTACTACCGTCTCGATGCGCTCAAGTCGCTCGGGCCGATTGAACGCTTGCCGTATTCCATTCGCGTGTTGCTCGAAGCGTGCCTGCGCAATTGCGATGGCCGCATCGTTACCAAAGAACACGTGCAGAAGATCTGCAACTATGACCCGGCCAAGGTCGCCGAAGAAGAGATCCCGTTCATGCCCGGGCGCGTGGTGCTGCAGGACTTCACCGGCGTTCCATGCGTGGTGGACCTTGCTGCCATGCGCGATGCGATGAAGCGCCTCGGCGGCGATCCGAAGAAGGTGAACCCGCTGGTTCCCTGCGACCTGGTCATTGACCACAGTGTGCAGGTCGATGCGTTTGCCAGCGGCATGGCGCTGACCATCAACGGGGAACTGGAGTTTGATCGAAACAAGGAGCGCTACGAGTTCCTCAAGTGGGGCCAGAAGGCGCTCTCAAACTTCCGCGTGGTGCCGCCGGCTACCGGCATCGTGCATCAAGTAAACCTTGAATACTTGGCAAAAGTGGTCTGGGAACAGGACGGGGTCCTCTATCCGGACAGTCTCGTTGGCACCGATAGTCACACCACCATGATCAATGGATTGGGCGTGGTTGGCTGGGGTGTTGGTGGCATTGAGGCTGAGGCAGTCATGCTTGGTCAGCCGATTTACATGCTGATTCCGGAGGTTGTTGGCGTGCGCGTCACGGGCAAGTTGCCGGAAGGCACTACGGCGACGGACCTGGTTCTCACCATCACGCAGATCCTGCGCAAGTTTGGCGTGGTCAACAAGTTCGTGGAGTTCTTCGGCCCAGGTCTTGCCGAAATGTCATTGGCCAATCGCGCGACGATCGCCAACATGGCACCGGAATACGGCGCCACCATCGGCTTCTTCCCGGTCGACAATCACACGCTCGATTACATGCGCCTCTCTGGTCGCAGCGAAGAGCTCATTCAGACGGTCGAGCAGTATTGCAAGGCCAACATGTTGTGGCGCGAAGACTCCACCAAGATCACGTACACCGCAGTGGTTGATATTGATCTTGCGTCGATCGTCCCCAGTCTCGCTGGCCCAGCGCGCCCGCAGGATCGCGTTCCGCTTAATGAAATGAAGTCTGCGTGGCAGCGCGAATTGCCTAAATTCCTTGAGAAATCCGGGTCTGGCGGCAAGCCCGGAGCCAGCATGCAGTCTGAAGGTGGCACCGCTGTGGCCACCGAACCAAGCAAAGTGGCCGTGCGCGATGAAGCAGGCAATGAGTATCAACTCACCCACGGCGACATCGTGATTGCTGCCATCACCAGCTGCACCAACACCAGCAATCCGAACGTCATGATCGGCGCTGGACTGGTTGCCAAGAAGGCTGCAGCGAAGGGCCTCACTCGCAAGCCGTGGGTGAAGACGAGCCTTGCACCTGGCAGTAAAGTTGTTACCGATTACCTGGTAAAGGGTGGGCTTCTCAAGCCGCTTGAAGACCTTGGTTTCTATCTCGTCGGCTACGGATGCACCACGTGCATCGGTAACAGCGGACCGCTGCCGGACCATATCGGTAAGGCAATCAAGGACGGCGACCTCATGGTGGCCAGTGTTCTCTCCGGCAATCGCAACTTTGAAGCGCGCGTTCACCAAGATGTGAAGGCGAATTACCTCGCAAGCCCGCCGCTGGTGGTTGCGTATGCGATCGCTGGCACGGTGAATATTGATCTTGCCACCGAGCCGCTCGGCACCGGGAATGACGGAAAGCCCGTCTATCTCAAGGACATTTGGCCATCGCAGAAGGAAGTGGACGACGCGGTTGCTTCGTTCGTGACACGCGAACAGTTCACGCACGAGTACGCGCACGTCTTTGAGGGTAGCGAAGAGTGGCGCGCCATTGCCGCTGCCTCAAGTGAGATGTATCCGTGGGATTCCAAGAGCACGTACATCCAAAATCCCCCGTATTTTGAGGGGATGTCGATGCAAGTTGGCACCATCGCGCCGATCGCTGGAGCGCGCTGCTTGGCGTTCTTGGGAGACAGTGTGACTACCGATCACATCTCCCCGGCCGGCAATATCAAGTCGGATTCGCCCGCTGGCAAGTTTCTTGCGGAGCACGGCGTGAGCGTTGCGATGTTCAATAGTTACGGCAGCCGCCGTGGCAATGACCGCGTGATGACGCGCGGAACGTTCGCCAATACGCGCATCCGCAACAAGATCACGTCTGACAAGACCGGCGGCTGGACCCGCGACTTCACCGACGGCGGCAAGGAGAAGTTCATCTACGACGCAGCCATGGCGTACAAGGCCAAGGGCATTCCGCTGGTGGTCCTTGCGGGTAAGGATTACGGCATGGGTTCAAGCCGCGATTGGGCGGCAAAGGGCACCATGCTCTTAGGGGTGAAGGCCGCGATCGCTGAGAGTTACGAGCGCATTCATCGCTCGAACCTTGTTGGCATGGGCGTGCTGCCGCTGCAGTTCTTGGATGGGCAAACGGCTGCAACGCTGGGCCTTGATGGCACCGAAACATTCAGCATCGCGGTGAATGATCGCGTTGAGCCGCGGCAGAAGATTGAGGTGACCGCGGTGAAGACCGATGGCACCAAGGTGCAGTTTGAAACGCTGTGCCGCATCGATACGCCGGTTGAAGTTGACTACTACCGCAACGGCGGAATCCTGCACACCGTGCTGCGCCGGATGGCAGCAAGCTGAGATTGATGGCTACAGATGTAGGGCGCGCGCGATGGATGTGACGGCGCGCCATCGTTCGGCAGCGAAGAATTTCCGCAGGAAATCACGAGTACTTCAGTCACCGCGTCCATACTGACGCGGTGTCTGTTCTTTTGCGACAACTGCAAGCCATGGCGGATGAATTGCTCGGACGCGGCCTTCCCGCGCCTGCCGATGCGCTTCGTCGCGCGCGATTTCGCCCGGATCCGCCGTGGACCTGGTGCGAGCGTTGTGGCGTGACGATGCAAGAGCGAGCGTGTCGATGTCGAACGCGCCGCGCTGGTGATGCGGCGCCGGAGTGGATCGTGCGCTTGGGTGCGCATGCAGGGCCGTTGCGTTCGTGGGTTGTTGATGTGAAGCACGCCGGATGGGAGTCAATGGCTGAGACGCTTGGCGCTGCGCTCGGCCAGCAGTTACTTGATTGTGGCCTGATTTCTAGGGGTGATCGTGATGTAGTGATTGTGCCCGTTCCATCGCCATGGCTCCGCACGCACGCGCGTGGCATTGATCATGCAGGTGCTATTGCAGCGGCCGTTGCACGCGCATGCAGTGTTCGAACTTGCATTGCATTGCGCCAGCGACTTGGTGCAACGCAGGTAGATGCTGCTGCACGTGCGGATCGAATGACACGCGCGCAACGATTCAGTGCGCGCCGGTGCGCGCGCCGCATTGCAGGGCGACATGCGGTGTTGGTGGACGACGTTCGAACTACTGGATCCACGCTCGCAGAGGCGGCGGCGGTTCTCCGCGGCTCCGGAGCGGTCCGGGTGAGCGCGGCGGTGGTCAGTGTGAAGGATTGAAATTGGTGCCCGATATGCACATTTCTGCTTGCATACTTATTGAGCCCCTCTTATAATCCGACCATTCAGGCCGCCACAAGGGCGATGGAGACTCGGAACGCCACTGGCGCCCATGCGTCGGTGCATTTTCCTTGGGAAATTCCTTGCCTGGGGCACCCAACCCCCTTGACGGCAACTTTGATTTCGTTACAATTCGCGACCCGCTTCGGATTCGTCCGATGCGGCCTTTCTT
>JBIKZY010000199.1:0-3812 GCA_044354475.1 Phycisphaerales bacterium | reverse complement strand
GCTGCCACACCAGCGCGCCGAAGCGCTGCAACGCACGCGGTGATCTCATCATTCTTGCTCACCAGTACCGCGATGGTTGCATCTGGTCGACGCGCATGGCGATCAGCAACAATCGAAGCAACGGTGCCGGCAATTGCATCAGCACCTGGCCCAGCCGCACGGAATGCGCGAACGAATCCCGGCATCGCACTGTTGCGCTCCGCGGCCAAGTGTTCCACAAATGTCCACCCAGCAAGGGCACGCAAGAGAGGGCTGCGGTCAACATCACGCGGCGCCGTCAATCCAGCATCGGCAAAGGTGCGCTCCGCGTCAGGCGTACTCGCAGCAAGCGGTGTGCCGCTGACTAATCGCGCAATATCGCCAAACACCGTATTCACAAAGCTAAGAATCACCGGACTCGACCGGAAACTGGTGTTGAGCGATGCGTCATCCTCAAGTCCCGGGCGTGCGCCCACTTGCGCGAGCAATTCCGGTGTTCCGCCGCGCCACGCATAAATTGACTGTTTCGGATCGCCAACCACTAAGAAGCGTCGCCCGCCGGTTGCCATGATCTCATCGATGAGTGGAACCAATGCCGTCCATTGCGCGGGGGATGTGTCTTGAAATTCATCCAGTGCCAAATCGTGGATAGCGCGGTCAAGGCGCTCGCGCATCGCTTCAGTTCCTTCACCGCCGAGGCAATGAGCGCGCGCAATCAGGGTGGTGATGTCCTGAAATCCATACGCACCTTCAGCGCGGCGCATGCGGACCAACTCGCGATCAACACTGTGAACAAGTTCCTCGGTTGCCCGCAGACGTGCACGAATGACGTCCTGCACCTCGGCACATGCGTGTCCGACCAGTTTTTCAAGCCCGCGTGCAAATGCTGGTTCCGGTGCAACGCTGCTGAACACCCCAGTGTCACGCAATGCAATCACTAGCGAGTCCTTCAACAAGTCAAACCAATGGCCATCGTCCGCCAAGCGAATGACGCGGGGAATCGCGTTCGTCCAATACTTGTTGGGGGTCCCACTCTTGGTTTGCGGAACTGCGGCGTGACGCATGGCGTCAAGGACCGCAGCACGCGCCTTCGCATCGGCGCGGCGCGCCTTGGGGAAGAGTTGCACACTGTCCGATGCCAACGCTAACCACGGCTTGCCAGGATCAGTACCTAGAGCGCATCGATCCCAAATGGTGAACGCACCACCCAGCGCCGCATCAATTCCAGCTTGAATCTCTACCTTTGGCTCGCCGTCGGACATCTGTCGTGCCAGATCAACCGCCCGCATGGGGTCAGCGGCAATGACTGCGCCGATCGCGTCCCTACGCATGGCCCGTTGCTCATCGTCTTCGGCAATGCGCCAACCTTCCGGCAGTCCCAACTCCGGTCCAAAGGCGCCCGCCATCTGCATAAAGAAACCATCGATGGTGGAAATCGACATCCGGTGCAGCGCGTCGACCACTTCGCGTAGCACCGCTGCATATTCCTCCGCCGAAGCGGGACCAATCTGTGATGCAGTCGAAAATTCCTCACGCTTCGCAGCATCAAGGCTGCCAAGCGCAAGGTGCCGGAGCACTCGCTCCAAGATTTCGCCCGCTGCCTTGCGGGTAAATGTCACCGCCAACATTCGATCCGGCGACGCTGTGTTGGTAGCGCGACGCTCCTCAATCATCCATCGAATGAGTCGATTGGCAAGCAAGTAGGTCTTGCCACTGCCAGCGTTTGCAATGACCACCGATCGAGTAATCATGACAGCACCTCCCCGCGCAATCCACGCATTCCTACTCCGTAGACCGGCGCCAACGGATCATCAGCGTTTGGCTCATAGTCGGGCGCGCGTATGAATTGCCCGGCCACAATCAGCCGTGCAATGCGCGTGGCCTCAGCTTCTGCTTCGCCAAGGAACGCGTCATCCCACTTGTCAGCAAGCAGCACCGCTGTATCAGCGGGGTTGGATGGAAGCGCAAAGTATCCCAAATTCATAGGCGGAACCGTGATACCAATAGAACGAAGCAACACCGAATAGAGCGGCAACTGCAAATCCAACCAGCGCCCCTTTGGCTTGCGGTGCTCGCCTTCCGGATCGTTGGGCTTCGCCGAAGTCTTGTAGTCAAGCGCTGCAAATCCACGCTCCGGGTGCACGTCCACGCGGTCGATCCGTCCTTGCAAGAGGAGACCGGTCTCACCAATCACTGGCGCTGGTCGACCGTATTCATCGCGCTGTCGCGTGGCAAACGAAAGTTCAGAATGCACCACCTGCCAACCGTCAGCAGCCCACGCCGCCTGCACATGCGCAAACGCCGTGAGCCGCTCACGCGCAAGTGCAAACTGCACCACGTATGCACCACGGATTGACTCTGGGTAGTCACGATCGCGCATCTCATCAAGCGCTGCATGCACCCGCTGCTCGATGACTGCGGCATCAATCGTTGCGGGTTCGCCTGCTGCTGTGCGCTGCGCTTCATCACGACCCCACGCCTGCAGAGCGGTATGAACTAAATTTCCAAATCCCATGGAATCAAGCTCCACCGCGCCATCGTCAGCACCGTCAAGCAATAAGCGCGGATCTCGCTTCAACTGGAAGAGCGCTGGACATTTCAAGTAGTCGCGAAACGCTGTCACGCTCACTGACACCATCTTGCTGGGACCAACTGGCAGCAAATTCACTGAAAATTGCCCTTCCGATGCCGCTACCGCTGCCCAGCGCGTCGCTGATGAGCGCGGCGATTTCGGATCGCCAATCCACGCCATACGGCGCGCAAGTTCCTCACCCTGTAACCCCAGTAGTAAGCGCGAAGGTTGCAGCGGATCGCCCGCCATCTGCGTCCGCCCAGTCACTAAGCGAACGAATCGCTTTCGGGAAAGCAACGCATGGAGAATCCACGCATCACGCGCCTGACGTCGCATCGCGCACGGCAAGCCAAGTCGCGCCCGCACCGAATCTGGGAGCCAGGGATCGACTTCCATTCCACCGGGAACAATCCCGTCGTTCATGCCGGTCAACACCATATTCGGTGCATCGTCAATGCCGGCATCAAGCCATTGCATCAACTCCACCCCGTCAGCAGTTCCTTCCGTGGCAAGCGTGGATGCCGACATTGCCTCACCAAGCAGCACCAAGACTTGCGCAGCCGTGAGTCCGTCCGTGAATCGCGTTGGCACCACTAGCAGCTCTTCGGCTGCTGAATGGAATGCCTTGGCAGATTCCCGGCCAGCCAACGACGCATCCTCTGCTATCGCTCCGAGCACCTCTCGAAGCGCCGCAATCGTCTGCCGTACCGACTGTGATTTCCGCAGCGCCTCAAGCAACGCATCAATATGTTCAACAGTCACCGCTACACGACTGTACAAACCGTTGCCAAAGTCGATGCGATCCGGCAGGATGTCTGCTCCACTGGAAACCGCAAATTCCGAAACACTCGCCACTGGCCGAACACAACCGTGCCGCACCAACCACGATTCCATTTCTGGATGACGAACCAACGCTCCGAGCGTTGCACACGAGCGCGCTTGCAAGTAATCCGCCAGCACCGAAAGCAGCATTCCCAATGGACCATCCGCCGCCGTGCGTGACGGCAAAGCGTTCACTGCCACACCACATGTCGGAAGTAACGAAGCGACTTGCGCCGCAACTCCCTCGTCGGGAACTGACACCGCCATGTCACAACTGCGTCGCGGCAACGGCATCGCCGTGAGCGCGTCCAACACCGCAGCGGCCTGATCAGCAGGTGTATCTGCAAGCATGATGATGTCTTGCGGAACCACCACTGCGGCCCGCGCCCACGCTGCGTGTTCAGGAAATCCGTCATGATCGAGTGGGGCTGACAACTCC
>JBIKZY010000207.1:0-3611 GCA_044354475.1 Phycisphaerales bacterium | reverse complement strand
GCAGCAGCATCGATCGCCATCATTGCTGGTAGCGCGCTGTTGTTCTCACCGCAGCCCGCGTCTGCAAATTCGATTCTTCGTGCCGCACAAGTTGCCGAATCTGGGTCGGGCGATCGTCGGTACGCACTGGAACTGATCTTCCCGGCGCGTCCTGGTGAGTCTGATACGCAGGCGCCGCGTGCCACCGGAACACTTGACATTCGTGACGCTGAACATGTGCGCCTGGACATTCGCTTCCAAGACGGCCGCACCATGACGCGTGGCACCGATGGAGTTACTGGTTGGACGATCGATCAGCGTGGCGAAGTGCTGTCAATGCCTACTGATGCGCGCTGGCCACGATTCATTGAGACGCCAGAAGGTGACCTCTTGGCGGATCGGCTTGATGTGTTGCTTGCCGACGTTGGCGCGCACTATCAAATTGTTCGATGCGACAAGGGCGGGGCAATGCAGATTTGCGCTACCCGTGATAACAGTGGATTCCGCGGGCCGGAGACCATTGAATTGACCATTGATCCGGACACCAAACTGGTGACGCGTGCGGCGCTGAACTTTGGTGGCCCGAAGGAAGGTGGCGCGCCGGCGAACCGCGCCAGCGAAACGATGGCGAGTACCGGTAGCGGACGTCCTGATGCAACCACTCCGCGCCCCGCGCGCGACGATCGTCCCGGTGCCGGCCCTGGTGGCCTGGAAGACGGCCGTGGGCCGGAAGGCGGACGCGGACCCGAAGGTGGACGCGGACCAGAAGGTGGACGTGGACCCGAAGGTGGACGTGGACCCGAAGGCGGACGTGGCCCGAAAGACGGCCGCGGACCCGAAGGCGGACGCGGGTCTGACGACGGGCGCCGTCCAGAAGGTGGTCGCGGTCCCGGTCGACGTGCGGAGCCAAGAATGGTCATTATTGAGCGTTCGGCAGTTCCGAGCGGCGCGTTTGACGCAGCTTGGTTCTCGCCTCCAAGCGTTCCGGTTCGGCAGGCTCCGCCTCCAGAGCCAGGACCACGTGGCGGTCCTGGTGGTGGCAAAGGTCCCAATGGTCCCGGTGGCGGACATGGTGGACCAGGTGGCCCCGGCGGACCAGGTGGCCCCGGCGGCGGACCTCCTCCGCGTAGTGATCGCTAACCGGGCTTCACGCGTTACCTCCGCGAACCGCGGTCGTCACACATCCAAGTTCTTCACTTCAAGCGCGTGCTTCTCAATGTAAGCGCGTCGCTGTTCAACGTTCTCACCCATGAGAATGGAGAAGAGTTGATCGGCCTCGCCCGCGGCGTCCCATGTCACGCGCAGCAATGTTCGCTTGGATGGGTCCATGGTGGTCTCCCACAACTGCAGAGCCTCCATCTCGCCCAGTCCCTTGAAGCGTTTCACTTCAATACCGCGACGGCCAACCTCATAGAGGACGCGCAAGATGCTGTGCACGCTTGGCGCCTCCGCCCACTCATATGAACCGTCCTTCTCATTGCGAACGCGCCACGCATACTTGGTCGGCAGTTTCTCGCCGGTCACTGTCTCAGTCTGCTCCAGTGCCCAGTCGCTGATACTGATGGCATTGGCGGTGAGTTGCTGGAAGAGCTTCTCAAGTTCCTTGTTTTCATGCAGCACCCGCAATTGTGCCGGGCGCGCCGCTGGACCAGTGCCGGCGGCAATCGCCGCTTGATTCGCCAGCGCAGCAGCCGCGTTGGTTTGCGCAGCATTTGCTGTGGTTTTCGCTTCGCCGAGCTCAAGGCCATTGGCTTGCATGAACTTCACAGCGTCTGCTTCAGCAAAGAACAGTCCATCGCCACCAGCCCATGCCAATTGCCAGCCTGGCAAGTGGTCATTACCAGTCGGGTCGTCCTTGCGGGCAGCAAGAAGCGTTGGGAATGGAATGCCGCGGCGCTGGGAAATCGTGACCAATTCTTCCAGACGATTCAGGATCCGAATGACCGTCCGCACCTTATCGGTGGGAATCTCGTGGGCAATTTCGCCGTCCTCAGTGCGGACCGCAAGTGTGCAATTCTTGAGTGCAAGATCAACGAGCGTATCGCCCATCTCTCGATCATTCAATACATACTCACTCTGCTTGCCGCGCGCGACTTGGTACAGCGGCGGCTGCGCGATGTAGATGCGCCCACGCCGCACCAACTCCGGCATCTGCCGGAAGAAGAAGGTGAGTAGCAACGTGCGAATGTGACTTCCGTCGACATCTGCATCGGTCATGATGATGACGCGCCCGTAGCGAAGTTTGGCGTGATCAAAGTCTTCGCCGATACCGCATTGCAAAGCCTGAATCAGCGTGCGAATTTCTTCAAACCCCAGCACCTTGTCGAGTCGTGCGCGCTCCACATTCAGGAGCTTTCCGCGCAGTGGCAGAATCGCTTGGCAAACGTGATCACGGCCGCCCTTGGCGCTTCCACCTGCGCTGTCACCTTCCACGATGAAGAGTTCGGTCTTCTCTACGTCGCTTGAGGAGCAGTCAGCAAGTTTGTGCGGCATACCGCCAGAATCCAATGCGCCCTTGCGCTTGATGAGTTCACGGGCTTTGCGAGCAGCCTCGCGCGCCTCGGCAGCAAGCTTGGCGCGGTTGCAGATGTTCTTCGCTTCGGCGGGATGTTCCTCAAGCCACGCGCCGAGCAACTCATTCAGCGCTCCGCTCACAAAGGTGGCGATCTCCGGGTTGAGCAGTTTCTCTTTCGTCTGATTGTTGAACGTCGGGTTCTTCAATTTGACGCTGATGATCGCCGTCAATCCTTCGCGCAGATCCTCGCCAGTAATTGCATCCTTGCCATCCTTAAAGATGCCGGTGCGCTTTCCGTAACCATTGATGGCCACAGTGACAGCTTGCTTGAACGCCGTGACGTGGGTGCCACCATCGCGGTTCGGAATGTTGTTTCCAAACGCCAAGAGCGTTTCATTCATGGCGTCCGTGTACTGCATGGCAATGTCTGCACGCGTGCCGCTTTCCTCATCTTCGCGAGTAACCGCAATGACTGGGCTCTGCGTGTTCTTAGCAGCATTCATGTGCCGAACGTAGCCAGCCAATCCATCGGCGGCGTGAAAATTCTCTTCGCGAACGTTTCCAGAGGAGTCAACGCGCTCGTCACGCAAGGAGATCTTGACGCCCGGATTCAGGAAGCTCAATTCGCGGAGGCGATGCTCGAGGCGCTCAAACTGGAAATCGGTGTCAGCAAAGATTTCGTGATCAGGCTTGAAGGAGATGCGCGTTCCATTGCGCGCCCCCGCCTGGCGTTCGGCGATCACATGCAGCGGCTCCGAAACTTCCCCGCGTGCAAATGCAATCTTGTAAGTCTTCGGACCCTTGTCGACCTCTACTTCAGTCCACTCACTCAGCGCGTTCACGCACTTGATACCGACGCCGTGCAGACCGCCCGAGACCTTGTAAGCGTTACCGTCAAACTTGCCTCCGGCATGTACTTCGGTCAGGATCACCTCAACCGCGGGTCGGCCATTGATGGTGGGATTCTCATGGCGCATGGGGTCGACCGGCATTCCGCGCCCGTCATCCTCCACCATGCAACTGCCGTCAACGCCGATGGTCACGTGGACGTTGGTGGCGTATCCAGCCATGACCTCATCGATCGCGTTGTCGACGCACTCGTAAACGAGGTGGTGCA
>JBIKZY010000057.1:0-14156 GCA_044354475.1 Phycisphaerales bacterium | reverse complement strand
GCGCTGTCAAGAGCCATGTCAGTCATGGATTGTTCAATGGCCGGCGAACGTGCGCTCAGCACGCTTTCACGTTCCATGGCAGACGTCAGGCGTGCCAGCATGGCTTCGGCATCAGCGCGCTTGGCGGGTGTGGCGTCTGGCACGCGCGAGGCTTCGGTGACGGCGGCGATATCGGCGGGCCAAGCGGCACTTTCGTTTGCTTTCAAGTGCTTTTCGGCGGCGGCCATGGCGCGCGCGATGCCATCGTCGGCACGGGCGCCCGCCAGGGTGCGTTCGAGCTTTGCGATATCAGCGCTCAGGGTGTCACACGCGGTGCGCGCTTCGGTGGACTTCTTTGGTTCGGACCAACGGGTGGAGCCATGCAACGCGGCGGCGGCCTTTGATGCGGTTTGCGCGGCGGTGAGTTGCTCGCCGGCCACCGGGAGTTTCGATGCCTTGATGGCTGCGGTGGCTGCATTCACTGCGGTGCGCGCAGTAGCGATGTTCGCGTCAATAGCGGCGCGGGCCGCGGTGTCTTGCAGGGCGCCGATCTGCGCTTGCAGCCGTACGGACAAGCCAGTGATGGACTGATTGAGCGACTTCTTGGCGGTGGCTTCAAGCGCGGTGGTATCGATGGTGCGCTGCAGTTCGGTGGCTTTGGTGGTCGCGGTGGTGAGGCCGGCGAGTTTGCCAGCGGCGGCGGTGGCTTCGCGGTCAAGCGCTTCGAATGCAGCCTGCAGGCGCGCGGCGTTGGCGCGCTGCTCCACGTGGGTGCGCGTGGTGGCGATGAGGGTTCGGAGGTCGGCGGCTTGGCGGGTGAGGTCGGCGGTGGGAACCAGCGTGAGTTTGGCGATGGCGGATTCCACGGCGGTGGCAGTGCTGGTGGCGCGGTCGGCTTCCGCGGCGGTGTCAGCGGCGAGCGCGGCGGTGGCAGCAGTGAGTTGCTTGCCGAGGTTGGTGGCAAGCGCTTGTTGCGCCTGCAGCGCAAGTCCGGCCTGAAGCCGTTGTTCTAGGTCTGCAATTCGCGGAGCGAGGGCGGTGCGCTGCTCGGGCGCGATCGCGGGGTCTGACTGGGTGAAGAGTGCGCGGATGGAAGTCATGCCGGACTGCAGGTCGGACCATCGGGAGGCGGCGGCATCGGCTTCCGCACGCGCCAGGCTTGGCTCCAGAAGCGGGATGACGTTCACGCCTTGGAAGAAGGCTTCGCGCTGCAGGTTTCGGTCTTGGACTTGGCGATCCATGCTGAGCTCGCAACCGGCCTTTCGGGCGGTGAGCATGGTCATGTTGATGGTCTGCATGGACGTCGCCAGTTGCTCCGGGTTGCGAGCGGCGAGGGCGGCATCGAAGTCTGCCATGGCGGTGGCGAGTTGCGCCGTGAACTGCTCGCGGGCGCGGGCTTGGAGTTCAGCCTCGGTTTCCTGCGGGACCACGGGGGCGGGCGGGGCTTCCTGGACGGGCGGCGGGGGTGTCTCGCAGCCGGTCACAGCGGGGATCGATGCAGCGAGTGCGCCAAGAACGGTCACGGAGAAGCGTCGAGCGAGGGTGTGATTCATGGTGATTTCCAAGGGTCAGGATCGGCATAGTGAGGGGGGAATGGGGATAAATCGCGGACTCCTGGGGGATCCAGCGAGAAAAATTGGGCAGTTTGGGACAGGGGCGCGGGCTGGTACTCGGGTGAACCAAGGTCGACGCCCGTGGCGCTGGTGCGTTGGGCGCGCATGTGGTTCTGGGATGACGACTTGGACAGCCGTAGCCGATGGTCACGGAAAGCCCGATGCAACGGGTTGACAACATCCCATTTGTACGTACATTATATGTACGGCAGGAATCGAGTTCGAATGGGACCCTCGCAAGGCCACTCGCCATGAGCAGACTCAGTATTTGAAGCACGATTAAGCGAGGATCATGATGCGAACCGAATACGACTTTTCGAAATCAAAGCCAAATCCGTACGCACGAAAGTTGAAGCAGCCCGTGACCATTCGGTTGGACGAATCCACGGTGCGGTATTTCAAACAATTGGCGCAAGAATTGGACATGCCGTATCAAAGCTTGATCAATCTCTATCTGCGGGATTGTGCGTCCAGTGGACGGTCACTGTCGTTGAAGTGGCGTCCGAAGAAGAGTGGACGCGCGGCGTAGATCGACGCCTCAAGTGGACGGGGCGTGATCGGCTGGGCGCCGGTTCCAGCGCTCTCGTGACTTTGTGTGCGTGTGCCCGTCCCGCTACAACGGTGATGGCACGCCCGCTTCGGCGCACATCAAGTTGGTGGTGATTTCGCTGGAAAGGAAGATCACCGGGAGGCCGCTGCCTGGGTGCGTGCCGCCGCCGACGAGCCAGAGATTGTCGAAGCCCTGCAGGCGATGCTGCGGACGGCGGTGCAGCATTTGGCCGAGGTTGTGCGCGAGATTGAAAGTGGCGCCGTGCGCAATGCGTTCGGACTTCCAGTCGGCGGGCGTGACCAGGTGTTCTGCGCGGATACGCGAGCGGATGTCCTTGATGCCAAAGACGGTTTCCAGTTGCTTCAGGGTGTGCTCGCGAAGTTCAGCCTTGGACTGTTCCCAGTCAACTTTGCAGTGACCGGGCTTGTCGTTGGGCGTTGGCACCAACACGTAGAGCGCGGAATGTCCAGCCGGCGCAAGTGTTGGGTCAAGGCGCGATGGATTGCATACGTACGTCGATGGATCCTGTGAAAGCGTGCCGCGTTCGGCGATGTCCTTTAGGTTCTCAACATACGAACGCGAGGTGTAGATGGTGTGGTGCGGCAGATCCACTTCGCCTTCAATGCCGAGGTACATCATGAAGGTGCTGCAGCTGTAGCGCTTGGAATCAAGCGTGGCATCCTTGAGTGCGCGCGGGCGGAGCGTGTCAGGGATTAGGTTCTTCAGGGCCCACGCGGCGTCGGCATTCACCACCACATGATCATGACGGTGCTCAATGCCATTGACTACGACGCCGCAGGCTTTGGTGCCTTCAAACAGGATGCGTTCCACTGGTTCGCCGCAGCGAATGTCTGTGCCCATCTCGGTGGCAGCATCAGCCATGGCTTGCGTGAGGGCGTTGCAGCCGCCGATCGGGTGCCAGACGCCGTATTCGTATTCAATGAACGGCAGGATGGAGAAGAGTTCCGGGCACTCAAAGGGGCTCATTCCCAGGTACTTACTTTGGAAACTCATGGCCAAGCGCACGCCGTCATGCTTGAAGTAGCCCTTGAGGTGGTCGTACAGTGATTGCCACGGACGAAGCGCCGGTCCGGCGCGCAACATGTCCGGGCTGAGGAAGTCAGCCAGTCCGCGGATCGGCCGGCGAAGAATCGGCGTCATCACTTCAAGCTTGCGGCGATTGTCGCGGATGAAGCGTTCGAACGCCGGGCCATCGGATGGTTCAATGGCGGACAACTGCCGCGACATCCGCTCAATATCTTGCGTGGCGTTGATGACCACGGGCTCGCCGGTTGGCTGACCGATGAGCAGCCGGTACATCGGGTCAAGGCGCTTCAGTTCTGCGTAGTCAGCGAGGCGGCGCCCGGTAGCGGCGAAGATTTCCTCCAAGACGTAGGGCATCATGAAGAATGTGGGACCGCAATCAAACCGGTAATCGCCGAGTTCAATCCGGCGGGTTCGTCCACCAACGGTGGGGTGCGCTTCGTAGACCGTCACGGCAAAGCCCGCGGCTGCTAACAGCATGGCCGTGGTCAGACCGCCCGGTCCGGCGCCGATGATGGCGGCTGTTGGAGCCGAGCCATCGCGAGTCGCAACTGTAGGCATGGTTGCGGTTGGCGTAGCGCCGCTCCCTGGTAGTTTTTGCTGCCAGTGGGCGGAGAGGACAGAGGTCTTAGACTGTTGCGTCACCATAGTTTTTACCGATTTCGCCCCCACAAGCGGCTCAGATTCGGGAAGATATCGCTTCTGACAGATGTCGTTGTGCGAATCCGCGCGGATTCGACGGCCGAACCCCGTTGCGAACTAGAAATGCATCAAGAACCCATGTTGCACGCCGACGCGATGGAGCGAATCTCGGACCTCTCGGCGCGCGTTGCGTGGGCCTCGGCATTCGAACGCCGCGTGGTGGAGCGCGAGCGCGATTTGGTCGACGCGGTGCACACGGATATCGGCAAGCCGGAGTGGGATGTGGTGACCCATGAAATCATGCCACTGGTGGCGAGCATTCGTTGGCATGTTCGAAATGCGCCGCGCGCTCTCGGGCCGCGCAAGATCGGCGGTGCGCCGTGGTGGATGCTTGGACAGACGCACTGGAGCTATCGATTGCCGGTCGGGCGGGTCTTGGTGATTGCCACTTGGAATTATCCGGTGCAGTTGTTGGGCATTCAATTGCTGCAGTCGGTGATGGCGGGCAACCGTACCGTGGTGAAGCCAAGTGAACGGTCGCCGCGTTCGCAGCGCCTCTTGGTGGAATTGGCGCGCGAAGCGATGCGTGACGTGGGCCTGCCGGTGGACATGATCACATCCACGGAAGCAACCCGGGACGCTGGTCGCACGATTCTTGAGACCGAACAATTTGATCACGTGGTGTTCACCGGATCCACCGCCGTTGGTAAGCAGATCGCCGAAGTCTGCGCGCGAACGCTCACTCCCAGCACGTTGGAACTCTCTGGTCGCGATAGCGCGGTAGTGCTTGCCGATGCGAATATGGTGATCGCTGCCCAGTCCATTTGGCATGCAGTGACCATGAATGCTGGTCAGACGTGTATGGCTCCGCGTCGCGTCTTGGTGGAACGTGCGGCGTACGGACCGTTCATTGCGGCCATGCGGCCGTTGGTGGCGGCGTCGCGTCCGATGAAACTTGCCGATGTCGCCATGGCCGATCGCTGCGTGCAATTGGTGCAGGCGGCCATGCTGCAGGGCGGATGCAGCCTTGGTGGAGTGGTGGAGGTTGCGCAACGCGGTGTCATGCGCCCGCTGTGCGTGGCTGGTTGTGAACGCGACGCAGCATTGGTGCAGGGCGATCACTTTGGACCGGTGCTTGCGGTGCTTGCCGTGGATGGTCTTGAAGACGCCATCGCTGTGCATCGCGCGGCGGGGCAGCACTTGGCGACGAGCATCTACACGGGTCGGCCCGATCAACTGCTTGCTGATGCAAGCTTCATTGCAGCACTCGGTTCGAACGTGGTGACGATCAACGACACGGTGATGCCAACAGCTCATCCAGCAACGTCCATTGAGGGCCGCGGAGCGAGCGGGTGGGGTGCCAGCCGCGGCGAGGCAGGACTGCGTGCGTTGAGCCGCGAGGTGACCTGTTCTACGACGTCGGTTCGCGTTCGGACTCCGCTTGATGAGCCGAGCGCCTCCGTCAAGGGTTGGCTGCGAAAGCTGGCGTTTGGCGGGCGACGAGGGGCGACCACGAAAGTCTCGCCCGGAGCAGGCGAACACGAACTTGGCAGCGCGGGTGTTCACCCGAGCGCCAGTCAATCGGAACACGGAGTAACAAACACATGACACAAACAGCGATCGTCATTGGAGGTGGCCTGGCTGGGCTTGCCGCGGCTACAGAACTGGCTGGACGCGGAGTGCGCGTCACGTTGGTGGAGCGCAACCAGCACTTAGGTGGAAAGATGAATGTGCTGGCGGAGAAGGGCTTCACCTTCGACATGGGGCCAACTATTCTGACGATCCCCAACGTCCTGCGCGGCATCATTCAGCGCACCGGGCGCACGGTTTCTGACTACATCGATTTGGTGCGCCTTGATCCACAGTGGCGCTGCATGTACGAAGACGGTACGGTGATTGATCTCTTGGAGAAGCCAGAGGCAATGGCCGCTGCAATGGATAAGCAATTTCCAGGCACCGGAGCAGGGCGCGGCTGGGTGGACTTTGTTGAATACAGCCGGCGCATGTTCCGCCTGAGTGGCAAGGTCTTCTTCTTCAAGGACCTTGGCGGCGTGATGGATCTGATGCGCGTTCCGCCTTCGAACGAGCCGGGACTTCTCAAGGAAGTCTTTGCCATGCGCATGCATTCCACAGTGGGCGCGACTATTGAGAAGCACATTCGTGAGCCACATCTGCAGCAATTGGCTGAACACTTTCTGCAGTACGTTGGTTCAAGCCCCTTTCTTTCGCCCGCGATTCTTTCACTGATCGCCGCTGCGCAGGTGGATGACGGATGCTGGTACGCGATGGGTGGAACGCGCAATGTGGCGCGTTCCCTGGAGCGAATCTTGCGCGAAGAACGCGCGGAGATCATTACCGGTACTGGGGTGAAGCGACTGATTACGGACGGCAAGATTGTCCGCGGCGTTGAGCTTGACGATGGCCGCACGTTGACTGCCGACGTAGTGATTTCGAACTGTGATGTGCAGCGAACCTATCGCGATTTGGACGGTTCACAGGCGGGCATTTCTGAGCAGCGCCGCATCGGTGGGGCGTACACGCCAGCGTGCAGTGGAGTAGTGCTGTACCTGGGCCTTGACCGCCAGTATCAACACTTGCTGCACCATGATTTCTTGTTCTCCAAGGATGCCCATCTGGAGTTTGATGACATCTATCGGCAGGGCATTCCGGCCCGCGATCCCACCGTGTACATCTGCGTTCCAAGCCGTACTGATCCGACCCAGGCGCCCGCTGGTTGCGAGGCCTTGTACGCGCTGATTCACACGCCGTTCTTGCGTCCCGGGCAGGTGTGGGAAGGTCCGGGCGGCATGATGGAGCAGTATCGCCCAGTGATCATTGAGAAATTGAAGCGTATGGGCATGCCCGACCTTGAGAAGCACATTGTGGTTGAGCGTCATCTCACGCCGCAAAGTATTGAGCGTTGGTACAACGCTGAAGGCGGCGCGATCTATGGGCTGGCAAGTCACGGCAAGTTGAAGGGTGGTTTCAAGCCCCGCAACCGTAGCCGCGTGTATTCCAATCTGTACCTGGCGGGCGGCAGCGCCAACCCGGGGCCTGGCGTGCCCATGGTGTTGATGAGCGGGGTGACCGCAGCGGATGCAGTGTGCGAGGATCTTGGTGTGGGGCGTACTTCGCACGGCACCGCGGGCTTCGGCATTGATCATGGTTCACGGCTGATCGCCGGCACCGGTAGTCATGTGCTGGAAGGGCAAGCGTGTCAGACGGTGTGAGTGAACTGCTGCCGGCCACTGAACGCGCGTGGTTTCGGAAGTTCTTTGGTGTTTGGCTTCGACGCCAAGTACCGAAGCATTTCCACGCGGTGCGTTTGGTGCGCGGCTCTGCAGAGGTGCTGGGGACGATGTCTCGGCACGCGGGGCCAGTCATTCTGCTGAGTAATCATCATTCGTGGTGGGATCCATTAGTGGCATTCATCGTTCACGAGCGATGGTTTGCGGGCAGGCCTGCGCTCACTCCAATGGACGTGACGCAACTTCGCAAGTTCAAGTTCTTCCGCAAACTCGGCGCGTTTGGCGTGGATCCCGATCATGCCGCAGGCCTCCGTAGCCTGGTGCGGTACGTGGGCGAGCGGTTTACTGCCGCGCCGCGTTCAGTGTTGATGATTACACCGCAGGGACAATTTGTGGATCCGCGTTTGCCGGTGTCGATTCGTCCCGGTGTGGCGATGTTGGCGGCGCGTCACCCCGAGGCACGCGTTCTGGCAATGTCCGTTGAATACGTGTTCTGGAATGATCAACGACCGGAAGTGTTTCTGCGCGCCGTGCCGGTTGCACCGCCGAGCGATCCTTCCGACGCTCGTGCTTGGCATACGGAGTGCGAACGCGCCATGAATGACAATGCTGCCGAGCTGGCACGTTGTGTACAGACGCGTGATGCGGCAGAATTTACAGTCCTGACCGGTGGCGGTGCTGCACAGATTCACCCGCTCTACGACTTGATACTGCGCGCCACCGGGCGGGCGACAGCCATCGAGACGGGACATCGCCAAGGCGGTGAAAAGTGACCGTTCTAGCTGGAATACTCACATGGCTGCCTGTGTTCAGCGCATTGGTCAGTTCGATTGCGTTGGTGATGACGATCATTAATGTTCGGATTTACGCTCGCGCGCGTGGTGCTTCTTCTTTGCCGAGCGGCAATGGTGGCGATGTGCGTGGGTTCCGCGAAGCGAGTAGCGATTCGCCATCCGCTGTGGCGGGGCGCGTGCGTGCAGCCTCGGCGTCTGATTCGCCGCTCGTGAGTGTGTGCGTTCCAGCGCGTAACGAAGAGCGGAACATTGCGGCGGTGGTGCGCGGTGCGCTTGCCAACCAGGGTGTGGCACTTGAGGTGCTTGTTCATGACGATCAAAGCACCGACCAGACGCCAGTGATTCTTGCGGGGTTGTGTGCAGAAGACGCGCGCGTACGGGCCGTGCCAGTGCAGCCGCTCCCTGCAGGTTGGAACGGCAAGCAGTGGGGCTGCGAGCGGATGGGTCAGGAAGCACGGGGCGAGTGGTTGCTCTTCACAGATGCAGACGTTCGCATCACGCCGGATTGCTTAGTGCGCGCGGTGGCAGAGGCCAAGCGTTTGAACGCTGCGCTGTTGAGCACGGTTCCGCAGCAGGAAACGGGCACATTCCTTGAGCGAATGGTGGTTCCGCTTATTCATTGGATGCTCTTTAGTTGGCTACCAATGCCGCGCATGCGAACCACGAATGACCCAGCAACAAGCGCTGGATGCGGTCAATTTCTCTTAGTGCAGCGTGCCGCGTGGATGGCAGCCGGTGGGCACGCGGCATTCCGTGACAGCATGCATGACGGCATCAAGTTGCCGCGCAATGTTCGGCGTGCCGGATTCCATACGGATTTATACGACGGCAGCGATAGTGTTTCGTGCCGCATGTACCGATCGGCTGCGGAGACATGGCGTGGCTTCACTAAGAATGCCTATGAAGGTCTTGGATCACCGCTGGTGCTGATGGTGTTCACCATGCTTGAGGTGCTTGGCATACTGCTGCCGTGGATCTGGCTGCCGGTGATGATGGTGCGCGGCGATATGCCGCTGGGACCAACTATATTGGCAGCGTTTGCTATCGCCGCTCAGTTGCTGCAGCGCATCATCTTGGCGCGGCGCTTTGGACAATCATTCGAATGCGTTGTGCTGCATCCGATCACCATCATGTTGCTGGTTGCTATTCAATGGCGTAGCTGGTGGTTGCATCTCACGAAGCAGCGGGCGTGGCGTGGCCGGACGGCCGGCTGACGGCGCCGCCATGCGAATGCGGTGCGCCCGAGCCGGGCGCGCCTGGAACGATGGGCATGGTGGGCGGCGCAGTCTGCACCAGCACCATCTGCTGGTAAATGCCGCTTGATTTCATCAATTCGCTGTGCGTGCCCATTTCCGTGATGCGGCCGTCTTTCAACACCACAATGCGGTCTGCATGCATAATGGTGGAGAGGCGATGCGCAATCACAAAGCTGGTGCGACCGCGCATAAGTGCTTGCAGTGCCTCTTGAATGGCGCGTTCGCTTTCGGTGTCAAGATTGGACGTTGCTTCGTCAAGGATCAGGATGCGCGGGTCGGCAAGGAGCGCGCGCGCAATGGCGATGCGTTGCCGCTGTCCGCCGGATAGGCGAACGCCGCGTTCACCGATGGCGGTCTCATAGCCCTCGGGCATGGCTTCGATGAAGCCGTTCGCATTAGCGGCGTTGGCAGCCCAGAGCACGCGTTCCATTGGCGCGCCGGGATCGGCGTAGCGAATGTTGTCGGCAACGGTGCCGTCAAAGAGGAAGACGTCCTGTTCCACGATGCCCAGGATCTTGCGGAATGACGACAGTTCGATATCACTCAGATCGCGGCCATCAAGAGTGATGGTTCCGGAGGTTGGCTCAAAGAAGCGCGCGATCAGGTTGCATAGGGTGGTCTTGCCGGCACCGCTGGCGCCAACAAAGGCAGTCATCTCGCCGGGGCGCGTGGTGAAGGTGATGTCAGCCAGTACATCTGTCTCGCGGTTGGGGTAGCGGTATCCGACCCCGCGCAACGTCACGGCGCCAGCAACATGGGCGCGGTCCAGGCGCAGGGCGCCGGCGCGGTCCGGCATTTCTGGGCTTTCCTGCAGGAAATCAAGGGTTCGATCCAGCCCGGCCAAGTGGGTCTGCAATCCGGTGGCGCTCTGTGCAAGACTTTCCAAAGGCGCCAAGAGCATCACCAAGTAGGTGAGGAACATGATGAGTTCGCCAGTAGTGATGCGGCCAGCCAGCACCTGCGCGCCGCCGTACCAGAGCAGTCCAGCGCTGGCGACAGGAATCAGGAGTTGCCACGCAACTTCAACGGTTCGGCTCCACCACCAGGTGAGCATTTCTTGGCGAGCCAAGAGGTCAAGTGCAGTGCCGTGACGGATGCCTTCAAACTTTGGGCGTGCAAATCCGCGCACTACTCGAATGCCGCTGAATGCTTCACTTGCGGTTGAGTCAACTTCGCCGACTTGCTGGCGAATGTCTCTGAACAGTGGACGCAGTCGTCCGATCCATGTTCGATGCGTCAGCATGACGGCGGGGAAGAGCAGCAGTGCGCCCAAGAGCAGTCGCCAGTCCGTGAGGGCAAGAATGGTGAGGATGCCGGTGAGTTGGATCACCGATCGCCACGGGTTATAGATAAGCGCAAACACCAGTTCCGCCAACCCGCCTGCGTCTTCACGAATGATGGCGCCGACGCCGCCGGCCCGCAGTCCTTGCACACGGTGCAGGGGCAGGCGCATGGCGTGATCGAATGCGCGACGTCGCATGGCGGTCTGCAACACCTTCACAGTGCGCGTGGTTTGATAGCGGCCGAGCACCGAGAGTCCGGTGGCGATGGCGCTCACAGTGACCACGGTTCCGGCGAGCCATGCCAGCAGCATCTGCGGCGTTTCCGCGAAGCCCCCCAGCATGTGTGCCCAGTTACCGGTGAGCGGTTGACCACCCAAGACATTGTCGATCACCACCTTGGTGGCGGCGGGCGGAACCAGGCCGCAGACGGTGGCAACGGTGAGGGTGACCAGCGAGAAACCGATGCGTCGGCGGTAGGGATGCGCCAGGCCAAGGAACGCGCGGAACAGCGCGGTGAATGACCGGGTGCGGCGTCGGCTCTTTTCCTGTCCATGCCACGTGACCGTGATGTTCTCCCGCTTCGCCTTGGTTCGGGCGGCTTCGAAGCGCTCTAAGTACTGACTGAAGCGCGTTCGGCTTGATGGCTGCGTGCGGGGCATGCCGGAAGTCTAGGGGGTTACCCGGCTAGACTCGCGCGTATGCAGAAGCCTATGACTACGTTTGGCATTGTTTCGCTCGCATGTGCACTGTCCGTGGCGCCGCTTTCGTGGCAAGACGGGGCGCCGGTAGCGCCAACTGCCCCAACCGCACCAGCGAAGCAGAACCCGGCTGGGAGCAAGGCCCCCAAAGCCCAGGACGGAACCAAGGCCGGGAGCGCCAACGGCACGGGCTCGGGTGGGAAGGCTGCCAAGGAGCCAAAGAAGATTCGACCCGCTGGCGTGTGGTACGGCGTGGAGAAGGCGCCTGAGAAGAAGGCGGGAGCCGTCCGCATTGCCGCGTACAACGTGGAGAATCTCTTTGATGCTGTTGATGACCCCACCTTGCAGGGTGAATACGACGACATCAAGATGGTCACCAAGGCAACGCGTGTGCAAGCGATTGCTGACGAGATTAAGCGGCTCGATGCAGACATTCTCTGCATCGAGGAGATTGAAAGTCTTGCAGCGTTGACGTGGTTCCGTGACACGTACTTGAAGGACATGGGCTACGCGCACGCGTACAGCGAAGAGGTTGGCTATTACCGCGGCGTGGAGCAGGCGTGCCTGAGTCGGTTTCCGATCAAGTCGCACGCCACGTTTGTGAATGAGGATCTGACGGACATGGACGCGCTGCGGGACGGCGAAGGATGGGCTGGCAAGAAGCCGGATCAGGCACAGAAGTTTCAGCGTTCGCCGCTGAAAGTGGAGATCGATGTCAATGGCTGGACGGTGATTCTCTATGCCGTGCATTTCAAGGCTGGCGGCAAGGAATTTGACTACCAGCGTGAAAGCGAAGCGCTGCAGACCATTGAGTTTGTGAAGCAGGATCTTGCCGCAAATCCTGCGGCAAACGTGGCCGTGCTGGGTGACTTCAACGCAACGCCTTCGATGAAGACTCCGAAGGCATTCGGCGCGGCGGGAATGAAGGGCGCGTACGACTTCCGTGCCAACAAGGAGAGCGGCACCAAGGACCTGTACACGACGCATGATTCTGGCCGCGCCATTGATTACATCTTTATGACCAAGGGACTTGCCGATGACGTGATTGACGGCGGCTTCTTTGTCATGGGCACGATGCATCCGCCCAGTGACTATGACTGGAAGACTGACCCCGAGAAGGAGAAGGTTCCGGCCGGTTATGCAAGCGATCACTATCCGGTGGCAGTGGACGTGATGCCGAAGGATGCGGAACCGAAGGACGTGGCGCCGAAGACCGCGCCTGCACCTGCTGCGAAGCCGAGTTGAGGTTTGAAACTCACTCGTGAGCAGCACTCATGATTACTAAATAAGCGGGCGCGGTCCGAAGACCGCGCCCGCTTTGTTGTTACTTGCTGAGTGATGACTCACCGAGTCATCCATCGTTGGTTAGTGCTGGCCAACCATCATGCGGACGAACTGGTGGATCTTGGCATCAGGAGCCAAGAGTTCCTTGATCGCCTTCTTGTCGTCGCGCACGTACTTCTGACCGAGGAGAGTGACTTCCTCGAAGAACTTACGCAGCTTGCCTTCGGCCATCTTCTCAGCGATTTGCTCCGGCTTGCCGGAGGCCTTCGCCTCAGCGACCGCTTCGGCGCGCTTCTCTGCGAGCATGGCGGCAGGAATGCCGTGCTCGTCAACCGCGATCGGAGCAGGATCAGCAGCAACGATGTGCTGGCAAATGCCTACGCCGGTGTCGTGCTCAATCGTGCCGGAATAGACGATCAGTCCAGCCTTCTTGCCGTCATGGTGGATGTACTGCGCGAACGAATCGCCTTCGACCACTTGGCCGCCGCCAAACGAGAGGTTCTCGCCGGTGCGGATGCGGACTTCGTCGAGTTGCTTCTGCATGGCATCCGTCTTCACGGCCGCGCCAACGGCGCCAGCCACAGCAGCCTTCGCCAAGTCAGCGGCCATGGCGCGGAACTCAGGATTGCGAGCGGTGAAGTCAGTCTCGGCGCGCACTTCAATGATGGCGGCCTTCTTGCCTGACACAGCGATGGCAATGCAGCCTTCGCCAGCCACGCGATCGGTACGCGTATCCATCTTGCCCTTGAGCTTCTCGCGCAAGCGCTCCTCAGCGAGCTTGGCGTCGCCGCCAGCCTCGATCAGAGCAGCCTTGCAGTCCATCATGCCAAGGCCGGTGCGCTCGCGCAGGGCCATGACAACCTTTGAATTGATGTTGGCGGTAGTCATTCAGTCACCTCGTGTTGGGTGTTTATGTTGATTGAAATGTGCAACTCGATTTACGCGCCGGTGGTTGCCGACGGTGCTGCGGCCGGAGCTGCAGCAGGGGCGTCGGAACTCGCGGAACGACCACTGTCGGAACGGAACTGGCTGCGGCTGGAACGACGAACCGGGCGCTGGCCGGCAGGTGCGTCCAATTCGCCGGAAGCTGCGATCGCTGCGCCCATCTCCTCAGGAGCTGCGCCACTGCGATCACCACGACCTGCCAAGGCAGCCGCGCAGAGTTCGCGGATGACGATGTCGATGGAGCGCATCGAGTCATCGTTGGCTGGCACTGGAATGTCAGCCAAATCCGGGTTTCCGTCGGTGTCGATCAAGCAGATGGTTGGGATGCCCAGGGCCTTGGCCTCGAGCAACGCGTTGAGCTCGCGCGTGGTGTCAATGACCACGAGCGCGCCTGGGAGTTTGCCCATGGTGCGCAGGCCATTGAGGTTGCGGAAGATCTTCTTCTCTTCGCGCGCAAGCTGTGATTCCATCTTCTTGGAGTAGTTCTTGATGCTGCCGGTCTCGCCGAGACGCTCCAGCTCCTCCAAGCGGCGCAGGCGCTCGCGGATGGTGCGGAAGTTGGTGAGTGTGCCACCGAGCCAACGCTCAGTGACGTAGGGCATCTTGCATTCGGTGCAGTATTGCTCGACGGCGCCGCGGGCTTGACGCTTGGTGCCGACAAAGCACACGTCCTTGCCGCTGGCGACGACCTTAGTGATGAATTTCTTGGCCAACAGAAGACCCTTGATGGTCTCCTTGATGTCGATGATCGAGACGCCATTCTTGGTGGCAAAGATGTACGGCTTCATCTTCGGGTTCCAGCTGGAACGACGCTGTCCAA
>JBIKZY010000198.1:0-3834 GCA_044354475.1 Phycisphaerales bacterium | reverse complement strand
CGGTGTGTGGGTGCAGGCAGGTACGGCGCGCGTGGGCGGGACGACTTTCTGCGGCAATGGTGTGAACATCAATGGAGCGTGGACGGATCTTGGGGGGAACGAACTCAACGGTCAATGCCCGCCATATTGCCCCGGTGACGCATCCGGCAACGCCGTCGTTGATGGTGCCGACATCGGTCTGACCATCAGTCGCTGGGGGATCTGTGAAGGTGACTCCTGCTACTCCGATTTCAATGGCGACGGCATCGTCAATGGTGCCGACCTTGGTGACGTCCTCTCGAATTGGGGCCGTTGTCCGGGCTGGTAAGTGACGTATTGAATATCGTGTGGCCGCTCGGTCCTCCTTCGTAAATTCTTAAATGATCATGCTGCAATTCATCCACATCGTCACTACAACCATCGTGTCCCTTGGCCTTGTGGGAGCTCCGCCTGCACCGGATTGCGCGACGAAGGTCACATTGGCGTCGAGTCAATTTGCTGAGTTGTGCGCTGCGCTCACCGAGGCGCATCGCGTGATCAAGGAGTCCGTGATCGCGAGCGTTTGCGAAGAGGAATTGCGAACGAAGAAGTCGGAAGAGAAGGGCGGCACCGATTGGCGATGCCAACCAGAACTGGACAGCACCAGCGATAAGTGCAAGAACCTCAAGCGTGAGCTGACGAAGTTGGTCCAACGAGTCGAGAACAAGTGGTCCGCAGCACAAGGCACCGCGAAGGGCTGCGCTGAAGAGAAGTACCCATGGGATGGGCAACAAGCCGAAGTGGCGAGCGCGGTGAAGGCACTCAAACCCGTGTTCAATGACGTCAATTCATCGAGAACTGCTTCAAAAAACAAGCTGGCAAAGTTGTGGTCGAATGTTCAGGACTATGCGGGGAAGCTTCCCAAGTGCCTGCCTGCCGTTAAGGCGATTGATTTGATGCCCGCGACGGTCAACGTGCCGTGCATTCCGAAGACCGTGACGATCCACAGTTGATGGCTCTCGGATTGGGATCCCCGCATCCGTCCCGCATTTCTGCTCGACTATCGCCATGACCTCGCCGACCGAGCCTGCGCGCGCCCTCGCTTCCGCTCCGACCAACGCCGCTGCGCTTGCCGTGCCCGCCACTCCCGCCCACCGCCGGGGCTACCAGCACCTACCCGCGCGTCGGCACTGGAGCATTCAGCCGCCGATGATCGGTGCGATTGCTGATGTGATCGCCATCGTCCTCTATTCCGTGTGGATCCTTGCGGAACACCCAGAAGAGAAATGGCGGCTCGTCTATCGACTTGGTCGCCTCTTAACACTCAACGAAGATCCGCTTGGTGCGGTAGCGGGCTCCGTCGCAAAGTTCACGGATTGGATGCCGATTGCCGCGCAGGTATTGGCCACCATTGCCGCCATCATGTTTGCGTTCGAACTCTTTCGCTTGCTTGCAGGTGGTGCCTACGACCGCTTGCGCACCACGATTCGTAGCCATCTCTGGCCGAATCGCCGCCGGGTGATTCTCATCGGCGATGGTCGCGCCGCGCATTGGATTGCGGACGACATTCTTGCGTACCACGCGTCCATCGGTCGCGGTGTGCTTCTGACGCACCTACGCACGGAGCGATCACCGAGCACGCTCATTCATCCGCTCGGCGCGTTGATGGTGCTGCAGGTGCACGCCATTACGCAACGATGCCTCCGACAGGCCGACATTGCTCACACCGATGATGTGGTGATCGTTGGCGATGGCGACTCTCGCAACCTGGAGGCGTTAGTGCGCTGCTCGGAAGCACTGCATGCCACCCCTTCGCGGCGAACCACGGTGCACGTTCGCATTGATTCGCCGGAATGCGCTGAGCAACTCAATCACGCGGTGGAGACCAGTGATCGTTGGCGCCACTATTGCCTGGATGTCCGGGTCTTTTGCCCAGATGAAATGGCCGCTCGCCAAGCGCTGGCTGTGTGGTCAAGCACCGTGCCCGCCGCGCCGCAACAGCTTGAGGAAGTGTTGATGATTGGCCTTGGCGAATCCGCGGCAGCATTCTTAGCGATGCTCGCTGTGGCCACTGCACCGACTGCACCCGCTCCCGCCAAGCCGCGTCGCGTGAACCTCATGGACATGCACCCGGAGCGCGCGTGGGCGCGGGTCAAGGCAAACTTTCCGCAAGCAAGCGCGCAGTTTGATCCGCACCTCATTCATGAGAGCGCAGATTCTGACGCGCTCGGTACCGCATTCCATGACATGGCGGCTCGCACCACCGGCAATCTCTTGATCAGCGTTTCGGTGGGTGATGTTGATGGCAACCTTTCCATTGCACTCCGGCTTGCGGCCATGGTGCGCGCACTGCCGCCATCAAGTCGGCGCATCACTATCTTTGTTCGACAATCGCTTGCTGTGAACCTGGGTTCGCTGTTGGTGCGGAACGCCAATCCACTGAACACCGCTCCCGAATTGCGCGTGTGGGGTGGTCTTGAGGACAGCTTCCCCGTGGATCTCTTACCGTGGGAGGGCGGGGTTACGGATGGGGGCAGTTCCGTTCGCTGACGCCGTTGGAGTGCTGGTGACCCAGATGTTTCGGAAACGAACCGATCCCTCCGCGTCGCTTGGGTGACTTTGCAACAGGATGCGCGCGGGCCCCGGCGCTTCCGTGCCGCTGAGCCCGGTCTTGTCTTTCACTTCAACATCGTTGTGAACAAGTATGCCGTTCCAGACGACAGTCATTCGCGCGTTTTTTATCTTGCGGGGCGCAGTCTTGGGTGCGCGTGCCGCCGCGGGGTCATCCGACGTGCTCCCGCTACTGGTGATTGCTTCCCACTTCGGCGCGGTGAACCAAATGTCAAAACTCTGCCACGTGCCCGCACCTGTACTTGCATTCACATCGGGCGCCGTCTGGCGATAAATGCTTCCTGCTTCATTGAATTGCGGCGGCTCTGGCGCTTGTGCGCTGTTCATGATTTGCACTTCGTAGCGCTCCATCAGCTTGATGCCACTGTTGCCGTTGCGCTGCCCGTCCTTGACATTGCCACCCGCTGGACTCAGCCACTCAAGATGCACGAAGCAATCCTCGAACGCGGCGCGCGAGACGATGTCGAACTCGCCAATGCCATCCTTTGGAGTGTGCACCGCGAGTGATCCATCACGTTCGACTTTCCAATCGCATGGTGCTCCATCCTTTGCCATTTGCATGGCGCTTGCATGTGATGTCGCGCCGTCATAGAGCCACAGCGCATCAGCGGTCGGAACTGGCGAGCCAACGTAATGTTCGAATGCAATGTCCTTCTTAGAAATGGCGTTGAGCGTGTACCAAGCGTTGGTGCTCCAGGGCTCGGTACCGTCTGCGTCCTTCATGTTCTTGAGAGTGATGGCGTAGACGCGGCCGGGCGCAAGATCCGCAATTTCTAGCAGTGATTGCCGCGAATCCTGCGATGCCGTTGCACTCGTCACTGGGTGCAAACGCACATCAACCTTCGGCCCGCCGTACTGCTCGGTAGGTTCGTATCGCCAGCTTTTCACTTCATAGTGCGCAGGATCCACAAGCGCAGCAATCTCGACTGGCTGAGTGAAAGTAATCATGAAGCCCTTGGGCGCACTCTGCACACGCAACATTTCAAACGTCGCGCCGCGCGCAGCATCCGGACCCGCGTGCCCGTCCCACGCGGGTGCGAGTCGCTCAAGTCCGAAGGTGTGACCCTGGTGATTCCAATTTCCGTTGCTGCCCACTCCGCCCAAGTAGAGCGCGCCATCTTCTGAACTCCACGCCATACGGTTGACGCCAGCTTCAATGCCTTGACTCATGGGGAACACGGCGCCCTGGTAACGCGCAACTCCATCGGAACCCGTGATGCGTTCCGCATAGACGCGCGTCACTCC
>JBIKZY010000056.1:0-14416 GCA_044354475.1 Phycisphaerales bacterium | reverse complement strand
CCAAGATCAACGCGAACGATACGAACGCGTTGACCGTGCGAGCGGAGCGAAACTCCCAGGAGTCCCGGGTCGCTGATCTTGGAATGCTGGATGACAAGGATGGCCATCGTGGTTCTCGCGGTGGGACTGACAGAGTGGATCGAACAGGGTGACGCTAGCGGATCAGACCGCGCTCGTGGAGCGCGTGTGTGCGCTGGTCGCGTTGGTTGGTGCGGATCGACCTTCAATCACTGATCGAACGGTACGTGCGATAGCTGCAGGATCAAGCCCGCAATCGACCAACTGTTCCTTGCGTTCGCCGTGGTGGATCCAGAAGTCTGGAATCGCCAAGCGCGTGACCAGTCGTGTGTCCAGACCGTGATCATTGCATGCTTCCAAGACGCACGCGCCGAAGCCGCCGCGGATGGAGTGATCTTCAATGGTTACCACCGGGATCCCGCGTCCGAGCAGGTCCTTGAGAAGCGCCACGTCAATGGGCTTGGCAAAGCGTGCGTCGTACAGGTCAACGGTGTACTCGCCGAGCAGGGCGATCGCTTCGGCAGATTCATGCGCCATGGTGCCAAACGCAACGATGGCAACATCCGGCCGTGCATGGCGAATCAGCGCGCGCGACTTACCGAGTTCAAACGGTGGGCAAGCGGTGTTGGTGAAGCGATCGATCACTCCCTCGCGCGGATAGCGGAGGCTGGTGATGCCTGCTTCGTAACTCGCCATGAAATCAAGCGCAGCCTTCATACTTGGCTCATCAAGAGCGCCCATGATGACGGCGTTCGGCAGTACGGAAAGCATGGCGATATCGCAGAAGCCGTGATGCACCGCGCCGTCGCCGCCAACCAGTCCGGCGCGATCGAGGCAGAGACGCAGTGGCAGGCCTTGCAGCGCAGCTTCCTGGAAGCACTGATCAAACGCGCGCTGCAGGAACGTGCTGTACACGGCCATGAACGGCTTCCAGCCAGTCTTGGCAAGACCGCACATCATGTCTGCAGCGTGACTCTCGCAAATACCGGTGTCCCACACGCGATCGGGGAACTTGGCTTGCACCTTGGAGATGCCGGTGCCGTCTGGCATGGCAGCTGTGCACGCCACCACCTTGGGATCGCGCGCCATCAGGTTGGTCATCGCTTCGCCGAACGCTGCGGTGAAGGATCGACCACTCTTCTTCAGTTCAACGCGGCAACCTTCGTTCTCCATGTCGTCGAGCATGCTGAACGGGCTCGGTGAGTGGAAGGTGCAACTGTCTTGCTCGGCAAATCCGAAGCCCTTGCCCTTCACGGTCTTCACGTGCAGCACCATCGGGCGATCGAATTCCTTGGCTTCATTGAGGACATCCACCAAGGCCTTAATGTCATGGCCATCGACGGGTCCAACCGTGACCAAGTTGAAATGCTCAAACCATCCGTTGGTGTGCACTTCATGCGCCAAATTCTTGGAGACTTCACCCAAGCGGTGGTAGATCTCTGCCAGGGTGCTACCGCCCGGCATGTGCTTGGCAAACTCGCGCGCAGTCTTCTTGAATTCACTGTAACCCTGGCTCAGGCGCACATGGTCAAAGTACGCAGCGACCGCGCCTTGTGGCTTAGCGATCGACATGCCGTTGTCATTGAGCACCACCAAGAACTGACGGTGCAGGGTGCCGGCGTTGTTCAGACCTTCCATCGCCACACCGTTCACGATGCTGGCGTCGCCAATCACCACCGCAACGCGACGACCATCAGCGTTGTCGGCGGTCCAGCCTTCGCCACCGAGCGTATCGCCGCGCGCTACACCAACAGCAGTGGAGATACCGGTACCGGCGTGACCAACGGAGAAGAGATCGAAGTTTGATTCGCGTGGCTCTGGGAAGCCGGACATGCCGCCGCGCTGACGCAGCTTTCCTAAGAGGTGTTGCCGTCCGGTGAGCAGCTTGTGCGTGTAGCACTGGTGACCAACATCCCACAGCAATCGATCATGACCGAAGTCAAACACGTAATGCATGGCAATGGTCAGATCCACCACGCCAAGATTCGGCGCAAGGTGGCCGCCCGACTTTGCCACTTGGTCACAAATGGCTTGGCGAACTTCCGCTGCCAGTTGCGGCAATTGTTCGATGGAGAGCTTCTTGAGGTCGGCGGGACCAGCGATCGATGGGAGGAGCTTCATGGGGGAGTCTTGGGTACCTGTCAGCGCACGACCATTGGTGATTCGGGCGCTCCGCTAACGTCGCCACGGGGGCTTTCGGAAGCGGTGGGAAAGTGTAGCGCAGTGGTGGTTATTTAGTCCGAGTTGCCAGGGCGTGGGCGGTCAAACGGAGGGGTTCGGCGGCATTTCCGAGGGGTTTGAGGGCACTCAAGGCATTTTCCAAGAGTTGCGCCACGTGGCGATGGCTTTCTTCAAGGCCAAAGACGCTTGGATAGGTGAGCTTTCCTGCATCCCGGTCTTTGCCGGCAGCCTTGCCGAGGTGCTCGGTGGACTGGGTTTCGTCCAGGATGTCATCCACCACTTGGAACATCAGTCCCATGGAGTTGCCGTAGGTGGTGAGTGCCTGGAGACGGGATTCATCGGGCGTGCCGCACAGGGCGCCCATGCGACACGCGCAGCGGATCAGCGCGCCGGTCTTGTTGTCGTGCACCAAGCGGAGGCGATCGGCCGCTGGGAAGTTGCCGGGGAATCCAGCCAGGGTGTCGTAAACCTGACCGGTGATCATGGCAGTGGTGGCGGAGGCCAATTCCCGGGTGATGTCCGCGGCGCGTACTGGTGAATCAAGGGCAATTTCCATCGCTACCGAAGTCAATGCATCGCCAGCCAGGATGGCGAGTGCTTCGCCGTGGGCCTTGTGAGTGGTGGGGCGACCACGGCGGAGGTCATCATTGTCCAGGGCCGGAAGGTCATCATGAACCAAACTAAAGCAGTGGACCATTTCCAAGGCGATGGCTGCAGGAATGGCGTCGGCACGGCGTCCACCCACTGCCTCGCACGCGCGCAAGGTGAGTACCGGGCGCACGCGCTTACCGCCCCCCAGCACCGCGTACTGCATCGCTTCGCGCAATTTGGGCGCCAAGAGATGATCGGCCAGCGCCTGATTGAGCGCAGTTTCGACCTCAATAATGAGTTGGGAATCCGTTGCGTGCGTGCCGAGCGCGGTCATTCCGCCGAGTGTACCGAACTCCGTATGATCCCTCACTCGCCGTCCACCCCGCGGTCCCCACCCACCATGATCGAATCATTCCTAGCACTGATGCACCGCGGCGGACCAGTCATGTGGCCGCTCTTCATCCTGAGCGTCGTTTCCGTGGCCGTGTCCTTTGAGCGCGGGGTTTTTTGGTTCAAGCAGAACGGCCCGGGCGCCAAGCGTGGGTTTGTGTTGCTCATGGAGTCCTTCCGCCGCGGCGATCGTGCCCGCGTGGATGCGTTGGCGGGGACCAGTGACACCGTGTACTCGCGGGTAGCCACGGCGCTCCTCAACGACGGCGCCAGCGATGCAGTCGCCGTGGGTTCGGTGGAAGCCGAACGCATTCGGATGGACCGTTGCATGGCCACGCTTTCCACCATCATTACCGCAGCACCGATGCTTGGCATTCTGGGAACCGTCACGGGAATCATCCGCAGCTTTGAGTTGCTTGGTGGCGGCGGGGCAATGGTTGATCCGCGCGCGATCTCCGGTGGTATCGGTGAGGCGCTGGTGGCAACCGCATCCGGGCTGGTTGTGGCGTTGCTTTCGCTATTCCCATTCATGGGTTACGGCGCGCAGCGTGAGAACACGCTGGGACGGTTAGAGACCATGATCGCAGTGGCGCAGCTCACCTTCGGCACCGCGCCGCCGCCGCGCACGCATCACGAGCCGTCGACCGACCCGAACCACACGCATGAGCGTGCTCCCGCAGAGATCGGCGCTCCTCAGCACGTCTGAGTGAGGTGTAGCCGAGCGTGTGGGGACGAGTGAGCAATATCGCTGAGCGATGTGTTCGATAGCTCGGCGTGAAGCCTTGAAATTCAGTTGTCCGCGTGCGAGAAGTCGGCGCGATCCGCGGCATCGATCCAAGCGCGCATGTCCATCAGTGCGCCGATACTGGCGCTTTCAGTGCTACCGTCAGCTTTCACAGTGGCCACCAACAAGTTGTGGCGGCGCACCGGAACGCCCTGCACCGTATTCACCTGCAGCACACCGGAATCAGTCATTCCAGATTGGCGCATGAAGGATGCGGTGCCGCCTTCAGACTCAGCCATGGTGATGCTCTGTTGCAAGCCCATGAACGGTTCCCATACAGCAGTTGCCCCAAGCGTCGGCGGCACGATCCATGAGTTACCGGGAATACGATCCTCCGGGTTCACTCCGGTGCGATAGTTGCCCGGCGCACGCAGGGCGCTTGCAGCAAAGACGATCACTTCCGAAGTGCGCGAGATGTTTGCAAGTCGCGTGGCTACCAAGCGCCCCGTCACGGAACTGCCGTCAGCGGTGCTCCATGCTGCGTCAGCGAATGCGGGTGACGAAACGCCGTTGGAGGACTGGTACCAGCCACCCATGTAGTACGCGTTGTATGCGAAGGCGGGCTGCAGGGCGAGGGTGCTACCCGGCGCTCCGAATGCGGCGGACATCCAACTTGGGTGAGTGGGTGCGCCATCCCACTCTCCACTTACATCGCTGTTGGCATCTGCATTGTCAGACTCGATGTAACTCACCAGCGTTCCGTATGGATCATCCATGAATCGCGCGAGGCGCCACGGATAGGTCTGCGACAGTGAGCGAGCGACTGTGGTCGAGGATGAATTGGTGTAGTTGACCTTCCAGTTCGCCTGTGTGGCTTCGTCAAGAAACCCGGGCAGCAACTGTTCTTCATAGGTATTGGCGTACTGGTACCACGCTGCGTACACGCCGCGCAGACCGTTGAGCTCACGCGTCTTGCGCGCGCTTCCAATGGCTCCGCGAACGCCAGTGACCAAGATCCCCATGAGAAGCGCAATGATGCCCACTACCACCAAGAGTTCAACGATCGTGAACGCACGCGGGGTGGGTGTGCGGAGCGCGCGCCTGACAGTCGGCATGGTCTTGGAAGTAATCATCGGCGTAAGCATGGATCTCAAGAAGATACGGCATTTCGGGCAGCATCCCACGTCGAATCGCTCAAATTCTGTTCGAGGCGTCATTCAGTATCGGAGAGGGCGTCGGTCAGGAATCCGGTGACTCGCTCCTTGGCGTCCGAAGCCATCCGCCCGAATCCGGCATGCTCAAATGGCGCCCCAGTTGGCCCGTACACATGAAACTGCACCACTTCTGGGTGCGTGGCACGTGCCCGCACTGCCTCAATGAACTCACGTTGGCCGTCCACAGGGATCCACTCATCCTCAGAATTATGCAGGGCCAAGAGCGGGATTTCCCGCCAAATTTTCAGGTGATCAATGGGATTCATGGCCGCCACTCGGGCTGCATCAAACATCGCGCGATGTTGCTGCCAGCGCCAGCTTCCGGTAGTGCATTCCACGACTGCGGCATCAAAGGTGTGCGGGCGCGTCAAGCGAACCAGGGCCGCCATGCCGCCCGCGCTCATACCGCCCAAGGCGCGTTTACAGCCCAAGTGTTCGCCGGAAGCGTCCAGGTCGGCAACGACTGCGTCAAGCTCGCCAACCATTTGTGCAACCACCCCGAGCGTTTCCTCTGGCGCTTGTCGCAGCGCATCCAGGCGTTCGCCGTGCCCAGGAAGATCAACAGCACAGGTGGCGATGCCCGCGCGCGCAAGTCGGAGGTAACGACCAGGGTCAAGTTCTTTGGTGACGGTTCGCCCGTGCATCCAAACCAGTACCGGCGCAGGGCGCAGCACTTTGCCGGTGTTGCGATCAAAGTATGGATGCACCAGCAGCGCGGGCACGTTGCCACCGCCAATCCGTACCGCCCGCGAGAGGGCAAGAACGCTCGATGGAAGTTGGTCGAATGGCTGTGGCACGCGCGTGGAAATGTAGCAGGACGTATCCTCAACCCGTGCATTCACGCGTAACAATCATGGGCGGCGAGCATCGTTCGCGGATTCTCCACACGCCCAGCGGCGAGGAAGTGACGCGTCCGATGACCGGGCGGGTCAAGGAGAGCATCTTTAACATCCTGCGTGGTTGGTTTGAGGATGCCGTGGTTCTTGACCTCTTTGCGGGCGTCGGCACCATGGGTCTTGAGGCTTTGAGCCGCGGCGCTCGGTTTGCAATCTTTGTCGAACGCGACCGTGGCGTCTATGACTGCATGCGCAAGAATATTGACATGCTTGGTCTCGGCGCACGATCACGAGCGCTGCAAGCGGACGCGCTTGCGCCCGCGCTCCTGGCGGAACTGAAGGAAGTAGTCGACATCATCTTTGTCGATCCGCCGTATCCGATCGCGGAACAGACCAGCGGCAGACGCCGCATCTTGGACCAGTGTGCGCGCCTGCGTGGCGCGATGGGTGACCGCGGTTGGATGGTGTTGCGTTTGCCGTATGTCTTAGAAGGCGATGAGCGCACGATCGCTGGTTTCAACGGTCCAGAAGTTCGATCATTTGGCGACATGCACGTGCACTTGTATTCACCGCACGCGGGAGCCGCAGCGGTGCAGGTAGACGAAACGCCGGAGGAGGCAACATGAAGAACAATGCATTGAGCCGTATATCCATCGTGGCCAGCGTTGCCGCACTCTGCGTGTTGCATGCACGCGCGCTCGCTGGCGATTCGGAGCCCGTCACCGCGCGTGATGCGGCCGCCGCTGCGCCACTTGGACCACCAGTTCCACCAGATGCCGCCGCGATTGAGTCAGCGGTTCAGAAAGGAATTGCCTTCCTCCTTTCAGCGCAGGAAGGCACCCCAAAGGCACAGTGGCCATACGAAGGCGTGTACCGCGTCGGCGGCGAGATTCCGGTTGGTTACCGCATCGGCGGAACTGGAATCGTCGGCGAATGCTTGGTGCGTACGCCCGGATATTCATCGGATGCCGCACGTCAAGAAGCGGTTCGCAATGCGTGCACGTTCATCTGCGCCGGGATCCGCGAACCGCTCATGAACCCGGTGTACGAGGCTGGCTATGACGTGCGTGGATGGGGCTACTGCTACGGCGCCCGATTTCTCTTAGTGCTGCGTGCCGCCAAAGTGATCCCCGCCGGCATGGAGATGGAAACGGACGCAGCACTGCGCTGGTATTTGGATGCCATACAGAAGACGGAGATTCCAGAAGTCGGTGGTTGGAACTACGCGCGGCAGCCCGGTATTGAGACACCTTCGCCCGCGTCGCCTTTTATGACACCTCCATGTTTGCAAGTGCTGTTCGAAGCACAGGCACAGGGATTGCCAGTGGACGGGGCAGTAGTCACGCGCGCCCTTGATGCGTTACAGCGCTGTCGTACTGAAGACGGAAACTTTGCATACAGCGCACAACGGCAGACCCGTGAGCCCGCTCGTTCCATTCCTGGAGCGATCGGACGCATGGTGTGCAGCGAAAGCGTGCTCATGCGTGCGGGTCGATCAGACGTTGCTAGTGTGCGCCGCGCGGTGGATGCGTTTCTTGCCAACTGGCGGCAATTGGAAATCCGCCGTAAGAAATCCGGAACCCATGTTGGTGCTTACGGCGTTGCGCCGTACTACTTCTTCTTCGGTTTCTACAACGCTTGCGACGCGGTTGAATTGCTCCCCGCCGCAGAACGTCCGGAATATCGCCGGCAATTCGAACAGTTGCTGTTTGCGGTGCGTGACCAAGATGGAACGTGGGACGACCGCGTCTTTCCACGCACCCGCAACTTTGGTACGGCGATGACACTGATGGCACTGCAGCGCCCACAATTTCCTGCACCCGCGCAATGGAGTAGCAAATGAACGCCTTCCGCGTGGCCGTGATCATTCCAGCAGCGGGGCGCAGTAGCCGATTTGGCGGCGTCGACAAGCTTGCGCAAGATGTGGGCGGGCGTCCGATGATCCTGCGCACTGTTGAACTCTTTACTCGGCGCGAAGATGTTGCAGTGATCATTGTTGCAGCACCGCCTGACGAAGTGGACGCGTTCCGCGATCGTTATGGCAATCAATTGGGTTTCCACGGCGCCAAGGTGGTGGCAGGCGGCACCGTCGAACGTTGGGAAACCGTTCGAAATGCACTGGCCGAAGTGCCAGCGGACTGCACGCACGTGGCTGTTCATGACGGGGCGCGGCCGATGGCAAGTGAAGAGTTGATTGCCCGCGTCTTTGATGCAGCGCGCGTCCATGATGCGGTGATTCCTGGGGATCCAGTCACTTCCACCCTGAAGAAGGTCTCTGAAGACGCAGTGGATGCTGAGGAAGCAGACGCGATTTCTGACATGATTCTTGGCGAAATCTCTGACTTCACCAAGGTTCGTGGTCGCAAAGTCGTGGGCACCGTTCCGCGCGAACGACTGGTGGCGGTGCAGACGCCGCAGGTATTCCGCGCGGAACTGTTGCGTCGCGCCTATGCGCAGCCGGGGCTTGATGGAGCCACCGACGACGCCATGCTGGTCGAGCGCCTGGGCGCCGAAGTCATTGTTGTTGATGGCGATCCGCGCAATATCAAGGTGACCACGCCAGCAGATCTGCTGATGGTGCGGGCTCTGTTGAAGAAGTAATTGCTGCTACGCAATCAGCGGGCGCAGTTGCTACTACGCCATCACCGGTAGCAGCACCGCACGTGCACGTTCAGTATCAGCGCGTCTGGTCCTGCTCAGTATTACCAATGGTGAGCGCGGTCCGCTTGGCTCGGTTCGTCGGCGTTGGTCCGCAGCCGCCGCACGCAGCGTTTTTGCGACTCGCCAACAGTGGCTTGATGACGAACGCAAGGGCGAGCACTGCTCCCCCAGTTGCAACCAGAAATTGCCAGTCATTCCAAGGCATTTAGTGGACTCCTGTGGCCATGTGGACCACTGTGTATGCGATAAACGCTGCCCCGTACGCAACGATGGTCATCCAGCCCAATTGCAACGCCGGCCACTTCCAAGATCCTGTTTCGCGCCGGGTGACGGCAAGCGTCGGCAGGCACTGCATGGCCAACACAAAGAACACCAAGGCGGCAGCCGATGTTGCTGTATCAAAGACTGGTGTGCCATCGGTACGAGCCATGGTGGCGACCTGTTCGATCACGCCTTGGTCGCTGACATCCGCGCCACTTCCTGCGCCGGCCAGCACGCCCATGGTGCTGACAAATACTTCTCGCGCCATGAAACTGGTCATCACTCCGACGGTCAGTTGGCTATCGAATCCCAGCGGAGCAAAGATGGGCTGCAGCGCATCGCCAATCTGTCCAGCGAAGCTTTCCGCCTGTTGCTGGTGCGCATCGCCGTTCACGCGGGGGAATGCGCTCAGCCACCACATGACAATGGAGATCGCCAAGATGGTGGTGCCGGCATTGCGGATAAAAACGTTGGCGCGGTCCCAGGTAACCAGCGCAGCATTTCGAATGCTTGGGCGTCGATAGGGCGGCAATTCCAGCACCAAAGCGCGCGCGGGCCCGCGCAGAATGGTGCGCCGCGCAATCAGCGCGCTGAAGAGTCCGGCGGCTGCGCCCAGTGCATAGCAGCCCGCGAAGGCTACCCCTGCAAACCACGCAGGCTTGCCAATGGAAAGAATCCCAATCAGTAATACGTACACCGGCAAGCGCGCGCTGCAACTCATGAACGGCGCAACCAGAATGGTGGCTAAGCGTTCACGATCACCGCGGATCAACCGGGTACTCATGATTCCCGGGAGCGCGCACGCATGGCTAGAGAGAAGCGGCACGAACGACAACCCACTTAAGCCAAATCGGCGCATGACCCGATCCACCGCAAACGCTGCGCGCGCCAGGTATCCGGAATCTTCAAGCAACGACACCAAGAAGAACAGCAGGCAGATTTGCGGCAGGAACACCAACACTCCGCCGATACCGCGCAGCACGCCATCGGCCAAGAGATCGGCAATGATGCCGTTTGGCAGCGCAGCGCGAACGCCGTCTGCCACACGCCCAAACAGAAAGTCAATCAGGTCCATCGGTACCGATGCCACCAAGAAGATCGCCGCAAAGAGCGCCGCCATGATGGCAAGAAATACCCCAATTCCGAGCAGCGGATGGGTGAGTGCTGCATCGATGCGGTCAATGAGCGCGCCGCGATCATCATCAATGGCTGCAGTTTCGGTGGTTGCAGCTCGCACGACGTTGGTGGACCACGCGGCGAGTGCGGCGGGAGTTGCTTCCGCGGGCGGTAACTTCTGTAAGCGCGCAATCAGCGCGTCGCTTTCAAATGGCAGGGTGGTAATGGTGTCAAGTGCAACGTCAAGCACTGCGAGCCCTTCGCCACTTCGGCCAGAAACGGGAACGACCGGGCATCCAAGTCGACGCGCGAGTTCCGCCGGATCAACCCGCGAGGTGCGCGTGCGTGCCACATCCCACATATTGAGCGCCACCACCGCTGGATGTCGGTGCAGCAGTACTTGTGCTGCAAACTGCAAGTTGCGTCGAAGGTTGGTGGCATCTACCACCACCAACATGGCGTTCGGTTCAATGCCATCAAGCGACCCGCTCAGGCAGTCGCGACACACGCGCGCTTCGGGCATATCGATGGTCAGCGAGTAGGTGCCCGGAAGGTCAACCAGTTGCAACTCGGCCCGACCATCCGGCGCGCGATGTGTGCCGATGCGTCCCTCAACGGTGGACCCCGGAAAGTTGGCAGTGCGAGCACGCATGCCGCACAGTCGGTTGAAGAGCGTGGTCTTGCCGGTATTCGGATTGCCAAGGACCGCAATGCGCGGGATTCCGTCGCGGCCATCGGCGCCGGGTGCGGTGGTGTTGGAAGTCACGCGCGCGTTTCCGGGGCGCCGGACGAACCCGGGGAGTCGGTAATCGGCGTCACGAAGATCTTCCGAGCAACATCTCCGGAGATTCCCAAGCGCGTGCTATCGATTTGCACAATGCACGGCGTCCCTGGTCGGCAGACTCGCACCTCACATTCGTGGTGCATTCCCATGGCATGGAGCAGGCAGCGATCGCCCTCCGGGAGGTCGGTCAGTTCCGAGCAGTCAACAATCGCCCGTTGGCCGCGCCGAAGCTGGGTCAGCGGGACGCGAATGGGCTGGGATTGGTCGGTGCGTCCAGGCATGGATTCTCTACCGGAATGATATTGCGACTCAGTCTCAACTGCAACGTCAACCTGGGCAGAAGCGTCGATTTCGCCCGAAGCAGGATCCGACCGAATGCCGGAGCTTCGGTACTGGGATCGTCGCGCGGCGTATTCGGCAGGTGCCACGGTGAGTTGCGGCACCTCGCCGCGCTCCCATTGCGCATGCAACTTGCGGAGAAACGGAACACACCACTGACATCCGGTACCTGCTCCAAGGCATTCGGACAGCTGGCTGGCTACCCGCGGGCGTTCCCGCTCCATGAAGTTCACCAGTTTGCGCTGGCTGACTCGAAAGCAGAGGCACACGTGGTCATCGGGATTCATGAATCAGCGCGCCGTGGCTGGCGCATGCCATCAGCGAGACGGACCAGCAGCAGGAACGATGCTCTTCACATTGAATGAGAAGAAGAATTCAATGTACGGAGCCAGCATGTAAGGCGTTTCGAACGCACTCGGCGCGGGCCGGCTGTTGTTGACTCGCACGCGCGGTGTCACAATACCGCTGAAGGCCAGATCGCCAGGATCAATGCCATTACGGGTTCGGACGCGTGCAATCACGCTCTGATCGACAGTGATCGGCACCGTGAAGTAGCGATTGCTATTCACAAACGTGGCCATGAACGAAACGTTCTTGCCGTTGGTTTGAATCGTTCCTTGAGCGACGCGGCCAACCCAGATGTATTGCTTCGTGTTCTCGCGATTGGCTTTCGTGCACCAACTCGGCAGTCCGCGCAGGTGGAGGGCAAGTTGCTTGGCATCGCTCGCATCAGGCACGGTGGGGTAGGCCGTCAAGTAATCCGCTTGCATCGAAGCCATCAATCCGCCTGGCCCAATGGTGGGGTCCGCAGGAATCGGCGCCGGCATCGGTGCCGGAGGCATGAGATTGACCAGCGGTTTCGATGGAGTTGTCAGTGCAGTTGACTTGGCAGGCGAAGTGGCTGTTGCTGGTGCCGGCGCGGGGGCAGGTGCGGGCGTGGGTTCCTTTGCTGGCGCCGGATCAGCGGCGGTGCCTGCCTCCAGCGCTTTGATCCGTTCCAGTGCCGCTTCAAGGTCAGCTTGCTTCTTCGCTAATTCCAAGCGCAGTCGATCGATCTCTTGACGGAGATCACTGATTGACTCACTGGTTGGGTCCTGCGTCGCGGGACTGGTGAGCCATGCTCCCGCTGGTTCCGGAGAGGCAATCGCACCGGTCGCCATGGTCAGGGTTGCAAGGGCAAGGGTCGAGACGATGAGGGCGGACCGCTTCAGGCGCATAGGAGGTCGATTATAACGGGTACGCCCGGAGCGCCTGTAGGGGCAATTGCCGAACAATCTGCAGCAATGTGCCGGGTAACGCGAATACACTTTGTACATAGGAGCCTTGCATGGACCGAATTCGATCACTCGTGGCGCTCGCCCGCCTTCGATTGCTACTTCAGGAGTGGATGATTGCCTCCTGGTTTGTGCTGTCCATCGTGGTGGGAGTGGTGCTCCTCATCATCATTGAGCGCCGGGTGATTGGCGCGACCGCAGCGATTGGTGTTCCAAGTCGCAGCGCGATGTGGTTGGTCGGATCGATCGCCTTCGCGTGTGGATTGGCCGCGCTGATCGGTTGGCTGCAGGTGCGCGCGCGTCAGCAAACCATGGAACAGGTGGCCTTAGAACTTGATGCCCGTATCGGCTCGGGCGAGCGACTCTCCACTGCATTGGCACTCTCCGCGGATGAAACATTGTCCAGTGACGCGTTCGCGCGTGCCGCGATTGCTGATGCCGTGGCCTATGCAGGTGACCCGGATTTACTCGGGAAGGCACGCGAGGCATTCCCGGTGCGGCTTGGTAATCGTTGGTGGGTCGCGCCAACATTACTGGTTGCAGCGGTGGCGGCGTGGTGGTTCATTCCACAGCGCATCAATGAACCCGCGGTATTGAAGGATGCAGACGCGGCGCTGGCAACGGAGCGCCCCAAAAGTCCGGAAGAGAAGCGCCTTGAGGAGTTACTCAAGACCGTTGAACAAACACCCGAACTCGCTGCCAAGCTTGACGCGGAATTGGAGGCCGCGCGTCGCACGCTTGATGAAGCCGCCAATGGGCCGATTCGTAGCCCGGATGACGCCGCGCGCGAGAGTTTGAAGCGCATGGCGGAATTGCAGCAGCGCTTAGCGGAAGTCGCTGACAGTAAGGAATCGAAGGCGTCGCGCGAACTGCGTGACTCCCTTGCAAAGCTGGATTTGCCCAAGGATCAGAACGCTGCGCGTGATCTTGCCGAAGCGCTCAAACAGGGTGACTTTGAAGCGGCCAAGAAGGCGGTCGAAGAATTGAAGAAGGCGGCTGCGGGCAGCGAACTCTCCAAGGAGGATCGCGAGAAGTTGGCCAAGGCATTGGAGAACACCGCCAAGCAATTGGAAACGCTTTCCAAGGATCCCGCCAAGATGGCGGAGGCGCTGCGCAGTGCCGGCATGGACCCGGCGCTTGCCAACAATGCACAGGCACTGCAGCAGGCGATCGCGCAGTCAAAGGACTTGAACGATTCGCAGAAGGAAGCGCTGCAGAAGATGGCGCAGTCCGTCAAAGATGCGCAGTCGCAACTTGGGCAGATGAGTCAGCAGATGGATCAGATGGCATCGCAGTGCAAGAATCCTGGGCAGCAAGGGCAGAAGGGCGAGAAGGGTCAACAGGGGCAGAAGGGTCAGAGCGGCGAGAAGGGTGAGAAGGGCGAGCAGGGCAGTGAATCGCAAGCGCAAAGCGGGCAAGGTGAGAAGTCTGGCCAGGATGGCGGCGACATGGGACAGATGCTTGACCAAGCAGAGTCCGATCGCCAGATGGCGATGGCGGCCGATAGTTGCAACAGTCAAAGTCAGGGTGGACAACAATCAAGCGGCATGAGTGAAGCGGAAGCGGACAGCGCGCTGAGTGCCAGTGCCGAGAGTGCCAAGAGTGGCAACGTTGGTGGTAAAAAGCAGGGGTCATCCGGAAATCGTGCGGAGGCGAGTGGCGGCAACCGCGCGTTCCGTGAAACTGGATTCGGCACCAAGCTCCAGAAGGAGAAGGGCCAGAAGCAGGATGGCGATGTGATCGCGCGGCAACTGGTCGCTGGTCAGTCACCCGTGGGTGAGAGCCGCGTTGGATTGCAGGAAGTAGCTGGCACCATCGCCACTGGCTACGAGCGTGGTTCCGAGGAAGACCCAGTGCCCGCGCACTTGCGCGATGTGCACAAGCGGTACTTCGGTGATCTACGCAAGAAATTCGAAGAACGCGGCGTGGAAGCGAAGAAGCCCGCTGGAGATGCCGGTGGGAAGTAGCCGAACGGCGCTGATCGCCGCGTGCATGAGTGCGGCGACATGGGTTTTGGCATTGGTTGC
>JBIKZY010000059.1:0-13430 GCA_044354475.1 Phycisphaerales bacterium | reverse complement strand
CGTCGTACGCCGCGCCCTCGATCCGCTTCATGCGCAGACCGGGGTAGAGCGGATCTTCAAGGAACGCTTCGTTGTTGGTGCCAACATCAAGCATCACCGGCAGCGTGTGCTCCGGCGGAACGCCCGCGCATGCGGTGTAGAGCGCAAGCTTGCCGATCGGAATGCCCATGCCGCAGACGCCAAGATCGCCAAGACCAAGAATGCGCTCGCCGTCAGTGACAACGATGAAGCGCACGTCTTCAACGGGCCAGTTGCGCAGCACGTCTTTGATGTGGCCCTTACGTTTCAGGCTGACATACAGACCCTTGGGGCGGCGCATGATGTGCCCGAACTTCTGGCACGCCTCGCCCACGGTGGGGGTGTAGACCAGCGGCATGAATTCAGCAGGGTCGCTGGTGAGCAACTGGTAGTAGAGCCGCTCGTTGCGATCTTGCAGCTCTGAGAGATAGACGTATTTATCAAGGGCGGTGGGCTTCTGTGCCAGCTGAATGCGCTGGCGCTGCAGTTGCGTTTCGGAATCTTCCACGCCGTCGGGGATCAAGCCGATCAGGCCGAGGCGTTTGCGTTCCTCTTCGCTGAAGGCGGTGCCCTTGTTGAGGCGCGGGTTGTACAGAAGGTCGAAGCTGGTGTGGTTGCCGTCCATGGCGTGGCGCAGGATACGAAATGCTGCGTGGCAGTGGCGGGGCGTGCAGTTACAACGGGAATCGCTCGCCTTGCTCTGCGAGGTGCATACCCGCTGCTTCCACTTGGCGTTGTGCGCCCGAGCCTGGAATGAGCGCCGGATTCGTGTGGTTCAGGTGGATGAAGTGCACCTTGGCTCGTTCCTTGGGCGGGAGCTTTGCAAATCGCTCCATGCTCTTGGTGATGAACGGATGCGGGAAACCAGTCATATCTCGCCCCGGGATTTCGCCGTTGGCGAAGAATGTTCCGTCGAGGTACGCAGCGTCCACCGTCTGCAGGATGTCTTCGATGCGCGTACCGGCGGCATCCCACTCGTCCCATGAATCGATATCCGGGATGTACAGGACGCTGCGCGTTGGACCACTGATGCGGAAGCCGACTACTTCGGAGTACTCCTGCCGGTGCGGCACGATGAGGGGTGTCACGGAGAGGCCGTCGCCAAGCTCCACTTTGGTGCCAGCGGCCAACGGTCGCAGTTCGATATTCCCGTAGCGCACCAGTTGATCCCACGGTCCGTTGGTGCGGAGGAACGCATCCATGCGCGGCATGACCCACACCGGCACGTTCAGGGTGCCCATTGATTCGTGACCAAGAAACATGAGCCCGGTGTAATGACCGATGTGCGCGTGGGTGAGAAAGATGCCGTCGAGTGCAGGACGCGCCGGACCAGCGGATGCGCGCGCGAGGTCAGTGAGTTGGCGTCGGAAATCAGGTGTCGCGTCGATCATCCAACGCTTGCCGGTGCGCGGGTCGATGATGCCGAGGCATGCCACCATGCGCGCGCCCGCGGGGTTGTCCCAGCGTGGGTCATCGAACCGGCCGGCTTGCGGAGCACCGCCGTCTTGGGCGATGCCCAGGACAATGATTGATGGCGTGTGGATTGATGGGGTTTGGATGGCCGGCGCGTTGGTGGCAGTGCCGCTTGAACGGCATCCACTGAGCAACAGGGCGACTACCGCGATGGTCTGGCGTGCGTTCACGGCCCGAGTCTATCGCTGTGTGTTAGCCTTGGCCTAGTTACGTGATGCGTGAAACCTCGCCTCTCAACAGAAAGATTCAAATGAATCTCGCCAAGCCGATTGCGTTGTTTGCATGCCTCGTCGTTACTGGGTTGTCCGTTGGATTTGCGATGAAGCCCGCCATGTCCATCGAAGGCAACTATGTCTTGGACTACCGCGAACTGCCTGATGGCAAGAAGGTGCGCGATCCAGAAGTTGTTGGAATGTTGACCTATACGAAGGATCGACGGAACTTCAATGTGTATTGGGCTGATGCAGGCAAGGGATCATCGATCTCCTTGATTGCCAAATACACATTCAATGAGAGCGAATATTCCGAAGACAACATCTTCTACGCAGAGAACATTGCTGGCAGCCCCATGGTCTACGACATCAAGCCATCGCATGTGAAAGCGACCGTTGCGATGAAGGATGGCAACGCGACTGTCAAGATGCCACTGCACGGTGAGCCGGAAATGGTGTTCGGTTCGGACGGCAACATCGTCGCGACGCGTAAGGGTGCTTTCGTTGACCACTGGAAGAAGCTGCCCTGAGCCCCGCAAAGAAAAAGACCAGTGCCGCGCCGTTGACTGGCGCGGCACTTGTGAAAGAAGTCAGTCGCCGCATTCGTGCGGCGCGGGTGTTGTGGGATGCGCATCAAAGCAGCGCGTGTCGTGGTGAGCGGCAGAAGGCGATGGAGCTGTACGAAACGCTCACCCCCGAAGAGCGCAAGAAAGTGCCGCAGGTATTGCGCCTGTGGCTGCGTTACCGCAGTGAAAAATATTTCGGCGACCACCGGTGACACACTCGATTTCTTCAGTTTCGATGGATGTGCTGACGCGCGATCCGCTCGTCGCGGGCTTTGGTCGGCTGGCATTGGCGCGGCTGGTTGGAGCCATGGAGCGCGTGGAATGCGCGTCCGGTGCGGTCCTCTGTGCAGCGGGGCAGGCTGCGGAATACCTCTATCTGATTGAAAGTGGCACCGCGGTACTCACTACGCCTATGGGACGCCAGGCGCCGCTGCGTGCGCTCCACTGTGGTGAGGAGGCTGCTACAGGCTTGGCTCACTATGTATGTACGGTCACTGCCACCAGTGAAGTCATCGCGTGGCGACTGCCGCGCGCCACGCTTGCGGACGTTGGGCAGTTGCATCCAACGCTGGCAGCAGAGGCGTTGCTGTCGCTTGCTTCCACGCTGGGCGGCGAAGCGGTCGGTGGCGGGGTCGGGGAGGGCGCCGCTGGAACCAAGTGGAGTCCGCTCACCGGGCGCGAGATTGGCGGTTGGATAGCAGCGATCGTGCTGCCTGCGGGGATTTACTTTGGATGCGTGTCCGGGGGATTCACCTCGCAGAGCGCGCTGTTTGCAGCCATCTTGGGGATGGTGGTGGTCATGTGGCTCTTTGCCATTGTTGATGAATTCATTCCGCCCATCATTGCCATTGTGGCCACGCTCTTTGTTGGGCTGGCACCTCCATCGGTAGCGCTTGGTGGGTTTGCTTCGCCGAGTTTGATGACCATGATCGGCGTATTTGCATTGGCATCAACCATTGCGTCATCTGGTCTGAGTTACCGAGTGATGTTGTGGGTGTTGGCCAGACTTCCTGATCGCCCATTCTGGCAGCAGACATCCATACTGCTTGGTGGCATGGCGCTCTCGCCGATTGTTCCGTCAGGAAACAGTCGTCTTGCAATTCTGCTGCCCCTGTACCGTGACATGGCTGATGGCCTTCGCTTGCCGCCTCGCAGCACGGCACTGACGGCGCTGATGGCAGCCACGCTTTCCGGCGCACTTCTCTTTTCGCCCATGATGGCAACCAGTAAGCCGTCAAGCATTGCCACCCTCAACTTACTTTCTGTGCAGGCACAACACGAATTCAGTGGATTGTTCTGGCTTGTTGCGGCTGGCGTTGCAATGGTGGGACTTGTTGGGTTTCACTTTCTCTTCATGCGCTGGCTGCTGCCTGCAGAGAATCCGAATCCCCTTCCAAAGGAACGCATTCGCGAGCAACTTCAGTTGCTGGGACCGCTTGGATTTGCTGAATGGCTGGCGCTTGGATCGTTCGTTGCGTTCTTGGCAGGAACGGCCACGGTCTCACTGCATCATGTGCAACCTTCGTGGATTGCTGGCTGCGTGCTGGTGACACTCTTAGTGTGCGGCAGCCTAGGAAAGATGGACTTTCGAAAGCAACTTGATTGGCCAATGGTGTTCTTTCTCTTAGGTATTGATGGCCTGGTGCGCATCATGAGTTATCTAAAGGTAGATGCATTGATTGCAAAGGCAGTGTCTGGTCATCTTGGATTCATTGATGGCAGCATCGAACTCTTTGTACTTGCTGCGCTGGTCATTACGGTTGCGCTGCGAATTGGACTCCCGATCGCCGCAAGCGCGCTCATTTCGGCGGTCATTCTGATTCCAGTAGCAGAAGCGAACCACATCAATCCCTGGATCTGCATCTTCCTAGCGGCGTTGTTCAGTGATATCTGGTTCTTCCCCTATCAGAGTTCAGTATGGATGCAAGCGGCATCAAAGGGGCAAACGAAGGCGATCGATCGTGTCCAATTCACGCGCTATAACCAGTGCATGAATGCAGCGCGGGTGGCAGTAGCTTTCCTCTCTATTCCATATTGGAAATGGTTGGAATTGCAATGACCAAACACTGGCGAATCATTCTTCCTGGCGCTTTCCTAGCGGTGTCGCTTGGGCTGCTCACCATGTTCAATGCATCCAAGCCGCGCATCATGGTGCTGCAGAGCATGGGCTCCAATGCACCGTGGGCGAGTGAAGTGGACGCCGGTATTCGTAGTGAACTCTTGCGCAATCGACTGCCAGTGTCAGTGGAGTGGCACTACATGGGCGATGAATTGCAGCAAGAGTCTGAATCAGTGGCGGTTGCATCTGCACGGCGTGCCGTTGCACGCTTTGATCCTGACGTATTGATAGCGGTGGATGATGAAGCGAACGCGCAGATTGCTAGCAGCTTCACGGGGCTTCAGCGACCGCGGGTGGTGTTCGTGTCAATTGATGAGCCGCCCGCTCGGTATAGATATGACGGACAATTGAATGTGGCCGGGATTGCTGAGATTCTTCCGCTTGCTGCCGTTCGAGAAGCGTTACCTGAAGTAAAGAATGGCAACCCGCGACGCATTTCGGCGGTCGGGATGGACAGTGCGACGGGACGGGCGGAAATGGCGCAGGTACGCGGAGGTGACTGGGGACCCCACCGGCTTGTGGCGGCGGAGCTAGTGCCGAACTTTGAGCAACTGAAGAACTTTGTAGAGGCGCGGCGTACAGATACGGACATCCTGTTGGTGTTGAGTTACGCAGGATTAGAGATGCCAACGAGCAATGCAATTGTCACTGATGACACAGGGATTGCGGAGTGGATTGAGGCAAACGCAGTGCCACTTCCCATTGGTCTGCATGTTGCTTACGTTGCTAACGGCGGTGGACTCGGCTTCGCCCCCTCGCCCCGGGACTTTGGCGAGCGCGCCATGGCGATGGCTATCGATTGGGTTGATCCGAGCAATGGATCGGTGCCACCCATCATGGCAATTTCGGAACACTTTGATGTAGCAATCCGGGAAAGCAAACTTCGCGCTCGGGGCGTGAATATGCCGTCCATTTACATCGAAACAGCGCGTCTCGGCGGTCGTTACTTTCCGTAACGCGGCTTACTTCTTGCCCTTGAAGATTCGGAACAGACGCGTGATCGGATCGTAGAACTCATCCACCACGCGTTCCTTCATCGGAATGATGGCGTTGTCGGTGATGCCAATGTGTTCCGGGCAGACCTTGGTGCAGCACTTGGTGATATTGCAGTAGCCAATACCGTCGCGATTCTTGAGGTCGCCGACGCGGTCTTCCGTATCGAGTGGGTGCATCTCCAGCGCCGCGGTGTACATCAAGAAGCGCGGCCCGATGAACTCGTCTTCCTTGTGGTGGTCGCGGATGACGTGGCAGACATCCTGGCACAAGAAGCATTCAATGCATTTGCGGAACTCTTGCACGCGGTCGATGTCTTGCTGGTACATGGTCCAGGAGCCATCAGCATTGTCAGGCTTGCGGGGCTTGAACGGCTTGATGGTCTTCTTGACGCGGAAGTTCCAACTGACGTCTGTGACCAGGTCACGAATGAGTGGGAACGAACGCATCGGTTCCACAGTGACCACCTTGTCCGGTGGCAGCGTGTCCATGCGAGTCATGCACATCAGGCTTGGTTTGCCGTTGATTTCCGCAGAGCACGAGCCGCACTTGCCGGCCTTGCAGTTCCAGCGGCACGCCAGGTCGGACGCCTGCTCGGCCTGAATGCGATGTACGCAGTCAAGGAGCACCATGCCCTCGGTGACATTCACGGTGTACTCAACAAAGGCACCCGATTCCTTGTCGCCGCGCCAGATGCGAAAGTGCACCGTACGAGCGTGATCGGCGGGCGGCTTCGGCGTGGTGATGGCTTCGGTGAGTATTGCTGTTTCGGTAGACATGGTTGATCCTTACTTCATCTTCTCGATGACAGCCTTCAGATCATCGCGCATCTGAAGGATCGGACGGCGCGTTACTTGCATGGAACCATCCGGCGCCTTCTTGGCAACCAGATTGAATGTTGAGCACTCGGCGCTCTTCTCGGGGTAGTCATCACGGAACTGCGCGCCGCGGCTTTCCTTGCGGTCCAGTGCGCTGCGAGTGATGGACTCGGAAACCGTGAGCATGCACGGCAAGTCAATCGCTGTGTGCCAGCCTGGGTTGTACTCGCGGTGTCCAATGACGCCCACATTCTTCAGGCGCGCCTTGTACTCCTCGATCTTGGCAAGCGCCAATTCCATTTCGCCTTGGACACGGACAATGCCAACCAAGTCCTGCATGGTGTTCTGCAGATCCTGCTGGATGCCGTAGGGATTCTCGCCATGAGGGCGATCAAACGGCGCCATGATGGCGCGCGTGTGTGCCTCAATCTGTGCTTGATCCACTTCGACTGCGCCGTGTTCCTTCACAAACTTGGCAGCGTGTTCGCCAGCCAGCTTGCCGAACACGATCAGGTCAGAGAGTGAATTGCCGCCGAGGCGGTTCGCGCCATGCAGACCGGCAGTCACTTCGCCAGCAGCAAACAAGCCTGGAACGCATGACATTTGCGTATGACCGTCAACAGCCACGCCACCCATCACATAGTGGGTGGTTGGTCCAACTTCCATCGCTTCGGTAGTGATATCTACACCAGCAAGTTGCTTGAACTGGTGGTACATGCTGGGCAGTTTGCGCTGAATGTGCGCCGATGCGTTCGGCATCTTTTCCTTGATCCAGCCGATGTCCAAGTAGACGCCGCCGTGTGGTGATCCGCGGCCCGCCTTGATTTCTCGGTTGATGCAGCGCGCAACGTGGTCGCGGGTCAGAAGCTCTGGCGGACGATTGGCGTTCTTGTCGCCGCACACATACTTCCAGCCTTCTTCCTCATCCTTGGCAACCTGATTGCGGTACGCATCCGGCACGTCATCGAACATGAAGCGCTTGCCTTCGCTGTTGCGCAACACGCCACCTTCGCCGCGCACGCCCTCGGTGACCAGAATGCCGCGCACGCTTGGCGGCCAGACCATTCCGGTGGGGTGGAACTGCACAAACTCCATATCCATGAGTTCGGCGCCTGCTTCATAGGCAAGCGCGTGGCCGTCGCCAGTTCCTTCCCAGCTGTTACTGGTGATTCGGAATGACTTACCGATGCCGCCAGTTGCCAAGATGACTGCCTTTGCCTTCCACACATGCATACGACCGCGTTCGCGGTCATAGCCAAGTACGCCGGAGATGCGCCCGCCAGTGGTGAGCAGCGAAACCACGGTCATTTCCATGAACACTTCCATGCCCTGGTGAATGCCGTGATCTTGCAGCGTGCGAATCAGTTCCAGGCCGGTTCGGTCACCAACGTGCGCCAGGCGCGGATAGCGGTGTCCACCGAAGTTGCGCTGCAGGATCTTGCCTTCCTTGGTGCGGTCAAAGACGGCGCCCCAGGATTCAAGTTCTAGTACACGCGCGGGCGCTTCCTTGGCATGGTGTTCAACCATGATCGGGTTGTTCAGGTACTGGCCGCCGCGCATGGTGTCTGCGAAGTGGACTTCCCAATTGTCGCGATCATCCACGTTGCCCATGGCTGCAGCCATGCCGCCCTCGGCCATCACGGTGTGGGCTTTACCAAGCAGGGACTTGCAAATCACGCCAACCTTGACGCCCGCAGCAGATGCCTCGATCGCTGCGCGCAGACCGGCGCCGCCTGCGCCGATGACAAGCACGTCATGTTCATGCACGATGTATTGATCAGTGAAACTCATAAGATCCTCAAGTCGGTCCAGGTTCCGTTTGCGCACAAGCGCACGTAGATATCGGTGAATGCCACTCCAAACAAGCTGATCCAGGCGAACAACATGTGCCGCTGATTGAGCCAAGTGACCTTACGGTAGGCATTGCCACCATCCATACTGCACGATAGGCAGTCATGATTGCCGCCGACAAAGTGGCGCATGCAATGGCAACCGAAGGTGTACAGGCTCAAGAAGATTGGGTTGATAATCAGAATCAATGACCCAACACTCAGTCCGAATGAGCGGGTGCCGTCAGCGTTGTAGTGCTGCAAGCTGGCGATGCCGTCCCACGCAAGCAGGCCGATGAACAACACCGCGGCATACAAGAAGTAGCGGTGAATGTTCTGCATGATGAGCGGGAACTTTTGCTCGCCGCGATAGTTACCGCCGCGGAATGCCGGCTCGCCCACTGCGCAACTCACTGGATCGCCCCAGAACGCCTTGTAATAGGCGCCCCGGTAGTAGTAGCACGTGAAGCGGAATCCAGCCGGGAAAGGCAGGATCAGCAGGGCTGGCGAGAATGGCATGAACGAAGGCCACCATCCGGGAAGCTGTCCCAGCCACGCATGGCCAGAATTGATGCCTGGTGGATCCCAGATCACCGGTGAATAGAACGGCGATAGCAGCCGCTGTACGCCCGGCTGATCAATGCCACCGATGAAATAGTTGCATCCTTGAAATGCAGCCCAAGTGGAATAGATAACGAAACTGCCGAGACCGAGCAGGACCAGGATGGGGGTCACCCACCAGTAATCAGTTCTCTGCGTCTGGAGAAATCCGCGAACTTGTGGAAGTGGAATTGGCGAGCGAGTCACGCGAAGCATCCTTTCAAATTCAATCAAAGAAGGGGTCCGCGATTATAGCCACGCATGATTTCCCGGGCAGATTCCGGGAAAGTGTTTTTACAAACTACATAAATTCAGGCTTTTTTGACTGCCTGATTTGGGCTGAAATTCGCCCGCCGAGCCCTTTAGTCAGCCCACCGGCGCGCCAATGGCCACCGTGCCGGCTGGCACCACGCCGCGCTTCATGAGAACGCTCCCCGACTCCAGCGTCCCCCCGGGCTCAATGGTGGCGCCGTAGAAGACCACCGCATTTTCTCCGGCATTGGCGCTGGCGCCAATATGCACGCGGTCAATCTTGAGAATTCGGTCTTCAAAGCTGTGCGCCTGAAAGTGGCAGGCCACCGTGGCGCCGTCAGCAAAGTGCAGCATGTCTGGATCCACAATCTGCGTTGCGCCCGGACCGATGAGAACATTACGACCGATGTGCATGCCGGTTGCACGCAGCGCGATGTTGAGAATTGGCGTTCCTTCCACCCGAAGGAGCGCGGCGCGCGCGCTGAACCACCACAGCACATAAAGATAATCCCATCGACTGCACCAGGAACTCCACAGACCATGTTGACCGGGTTGCACGCGCCCAAGCAGTAGCCACTTAGCGGAAATGCCAAAGATGATGACGGCTAACCACGTGGCCGCACTTGCAAGTGGAGCCCACACCAAGGCGCACCACCACACACTTGATGCCTCATGCGCGGTCTCCACGGCGGCAATCCAAGCGATGCCTGAAATGAGCGCCGGCGCAGCGACAAGGCATCGCGCCGACTCCCAACTCCAGCGCGAAACCTGTTGCCAGAAGCCTGGATCATGAGTGAGTCGACGGTCAACGTCCACTACTTCTCTGCGGTGTAGCAACATCGGCGGCACGCCAAACCAACCTTGATCCTTCCCCGCATCATGCGGAGCGATGGTGCTGACGCCAATGAACATTCCATCGGGGTAACGCTTCTGTGCCGGAATGACGCAGTGATTACCAAGGAATGTTCCATCTCCAAGCGTGGTGTGTCCAACATGCACCATGCCGTCGTGGACAAACGGGCAGCACAGATACACGCCGTCAGCAAAGAAGGAATCACTGCCGATGGAAACGGACTCCGGCAGCACATCGATAATCGTGCTCACTTCGCTGCCGCGCCCAACATGCATACCTGCAGCGCGGAGCCACATTGGCCAAAACAGCGTGCCACTGATCCATCGGCCTGCCGCTTCTACGGTGCCGGTTCGATTCCAAATCCAGAAATACGTCCAGCTGTAGCGCGGGTGGAATCCTGGCCGAATTCCCGGGGTGAAGCGCATCGCCAGCGCGGCATAGAGGAGCCACAACACGATGCTGGCGGCGCTCCATACGGAGGCCAGCGCTACCGCATGCCAGGTGATCGCTGGATGGGCAACCCAATCGCTGACAGCTTGGTTATCGAGGGTGATCAGGAGTAGCGCCAACAGAATCGGTGGCACAAGTCCGACCATGGCAAGTGCGGCACGAACCACAAGGAATACCGCGGTGTAGGTCCATGGATTCCAACCCGCATGCAGGCGTGGCGTGACCTCCGCCTGTGAACTAGTGGGCGTAGCCGGAACACCGGACCACCGCTCGCCCGGGGGAATGTGCGTTCCAGCAAGCAGCACGCTGAGTGGCTCGATCGAAGCGCGCACTCCGAGCGAACAGCCCGGATGCAGGGTGGCACGAATACCGACATGTGCGCCGGCGCCAACACGCACGCGGTCATGCACAATTTCGCCTTGATGCAAGTGGCTGGTGAGCACCACTGCATCTTGCGCAAGCGTTGCGCCATCGCCAATCTCTACTAAGTCCCATCCGCCGCGCCGCATATTCACACCGCGATGGATGTGCACCCTTCGGCCAATGCGCGCACCCAACACTCGGTACGTCCAGCTCACCAGTTCGGTGCCTTCAATCAGTCCCCACGGAATAGTGCTGGAAACTTGTTCAACAATCCACTCGCGTACAAACTGCGGGCTCCATGCCCGAACACGCCCCACGTGGTAACGATTGATGAGGATGCGCTTTGTTGCCAGCGTCATGAACACGCTGACGGGCAGCCATAGCGCCGCAAGCAACATGAGTGCCAGCGGCGTCAGCCACACAGCATGCGCGACGCCGACAGCAGTCACGAGCGTAGGGAGTGCATGGAACAGCAGTAGGTACGCGGCACACGCGGGCGGAACGAAGCCAAGTGCAACGATGAGCACTTGACCAATGGATCCGAGCAATGCAGTGCCGTATTGGTTCTCCGGGCTGGCGTTGCTCGATATGTCGGCGGTGGCCTTCGCTCCACGCTGGTTCGCGTTGCCATCCGTCATGCGCGGTTGATCGAATCCCTGCCGATGAATGACGCGTGCCAATCCAGCCGCTGTTGGCTCTGCGTAGATGTCCCTTACGCCACTGCTGACTGCGCAACCGCGGCGTAGGCGGAGCAGGCAATCCACGGCACGCAGAGAATCGCCACCGAGATCAGTGAAGAAGTTCGCGTCTGGCGCCGGCGCGTTGCTCATTCCAAGCGATGCTGCAAATGCGGCACAGACGCGCTCTTCAATCGGGCGCGTGTGATCGGCGCACACCGATTCCCAATGTTCCACCATGCTTGGATCAACGGATTCAAATTCGTCGGCAAGTGCCGCAGCCATCGCACGTCGATTGATCTTCCCGCTGACGAGTGTTGGTATTGCATCCACCGCACGCACCCGTGCTGGAACCATGTAGATAGGCAAGCGTTCGCGCACCCACGCACTGAGCGTGCTGGTAAGCGCTTCGCTGTCAGTCACTGAGCGAGTATTCAGCACAACACACGCGCCAAGTTTCGCATGCGCACCATCGCCAACCACTGCGCATGCCGCATGAGTAACACTGGGGTGTTCCATGAGGCATGCCTCAATCGCTGGCAGTTCCACGCGGTAGCCGCGCAGTTTCACTTGCCCGTCGGCACGGCCGAGATACTCAAGGTCGCCGTTCGCCCGTGCACGCACTCGATCGCCGGTTCGGTAGATACGACCAAGGGTGGCATGCTCAACGAAGCGTTCTGCCGTCGTTTCATGGAGATTGCGATATCCACGCGCTAAACCAACGCCGCGCATCCACAGTTCGCCTTCGGTTCCGGGGTCGACCACCGCGCCCGCGTCGTTCAGGACAAACGCCTCGTTTCCTTCGACCGCCGTACCGATGTGCACCGGCACCCCTGGTTGCATGCGACCGCGCACCACTGTCACTGTGCATTCAGTTGGCCCGTAGCCATTCTCAAGCCACACATGCTGACTCCACAAGTCAGAGAGGTCCTGCGGCAGTGCTTCGCCGCCGACGTACAGAAGCCGCAGGTCGGGCAGCTCGCTTGGTGGATGTTCAACACCCATGGCTCGCAACAGCGTTGGTGGTGGGCAGAACACGTTGATCCGCTCCGCGCGCATCCACGGGACAAGGTCTGGTCCGGATCGAACGCGCTCGTCATCCACTGGCACGAGCGTTGCGCCAACCGCGAATGCCATCCACGTCTCTTCGACACTTGAGTCGTATGCATTACTTGAGCATTGCGCCACGCGATCGCCAGGGCCAAGACCAAATCGTGCCATGTCAGAGCGCACCAGACTTGCAATACTGGCGTGCTCAATCATGACGCCCTTGGGAGCGCCGGTGGTGCCGCTGGTGTAAATGAGGTAGGCGAGCGCGGTGTGGCGCGCGCGCAAAGTAGCGATTGGCGATGATTGATCAGCAGAGGCGCGCGCCGCCGTCGCGTGGGACATTGTCGCCAATCCCGCTTCGATTGCAGCGTTCACGTCCAGCATCGGATACCCGCCCGCAAGGTCGCGCAGCCGAGCAGCCCCGTTCGCGTGACAGAGCACGGCGCGTGGCTGGGCATCGGCAATGACTGAGCGGATATGCCAATCAGGAAAGGCCGCATCCACGCAGCAAAACGCGCAATTCAGCCGCGATGCAGCCAATTGTGCGGCATACACGTCCGGCGAATCGCGCGGCAACATGATGACCACAATGGATTGCGAAGCATCATCGGGCGGGCCCGGCATGGCATCGATCGCGCCTGCAATGACTGACGCACGTTCATCAAGATCACGATAGGTCAGTCGAATCCGCGCGCGCTCACCGCGCGGCGGAATATCAATGGCTATGCGATCGCCGTGAGCAGCGAGTGCAGACTGAAAGATGGCGTCAAGCGTTTCCATGCACCGCACGCGCCCGAAGGTGGGCGGCGACATGCGGCTCGCGTTGCGCGCGTTCCGCACTGGTCAGGTGCGCGTAGCCACGGATGGCGGCGCCGCTACACGCGCCGCACGCGCATGCAAAGGGTGCATCCATCGACCACTCGGTGGTGTTGTAATCGAACGTCAGTTGTTCGTCCGCTTCGATGCGGCGCAGGGCACGCAATGTGCGACCGTCGATCCAGCAGTTCGGTGCGCAACTGTGATTGAGGAAACGCCAACGACAGCGTGTTAGGTCGTTTGCTTGCAAGACCTCAGCAAGTGGATGTAAATGACTGTTGGGTCCCATCTCAACGCTGTACAGCGTTGGCGTTGCGCCAACAGTTCCATCGAGCTCGGCG
>JBIKZY010000197.1:0-3914 GCA_044354475.1 Phycisphaerales bacterium | reverse complement strand
CGCGGATCAGCTGGCGGCTCCCATCGCATGGGCGTGTTCTACCGCGCCGGGAGGGATCAGCGCGCCCGTAGACTGCGCTCATGCAGCAGCGCGCTCCCGTCTTCGGCAACGTCCTCGAGATGATCGGCAACACGCCGATGCTCGAACTCAAGCACCTTGATACTGGCCCATGTCGCCTCTTCGTGAAGATGGAGTCACTGAATCCGGGCAATTCAATCAAGGACCGGATCGCGGTGGCCATGATTGAGGCGGCCGAGAAGGACGGGCGCCTAAAGCCCGGCGGACACATTGTGGAAGCGACCGCCGGCAACACCGGACTGGCGCTCGCACTGGTTGCCGCCCAGAAGGGTTACACGCTCAGCGTGGTGGTACCGGACAAGATGAGCGACGAGAAGATCAGCCACCTACGCGCCATGGGTGCGGAAGTGGTGATGACGCGAAGCGATGTCGCCAAGGGCCACCCCGAGTACTACCAAGACGTTGCGGCGCGGTTAGCAGCATCGCGGCCAGGCGCCTTCTATATCAATCAATTTTCTAACGATGCCAATGCTGCCGCACATCTGAACTCCACCGGTCCCGAGATCTGGGAGCAACTGGATGGCAAGGTCGATGCGGTGGTCGTGGGTGTCGGTTCGGGCGGAACACTCAGCGGTGTTGGTCATTACCTGCGCAGCAAGAACCCCAACATACAGATGATCCTGGCGGACCCGGTTGGTTCAATTCTGACCCCGCTTGTGAATGAAGGCAAGCACGTGGAGCCGGGCAGCTGGCTGGTGGAAGGCATCGGCGAAGACTTCGTGCCGTCGATCTGTGATTTGAAACTCGTCACCAAGGCGTTTGCTGTCTCGGACGGCGATGCGTTCCACACTGCGCGCGAACTGTTGCGCAAGGAAGGCATCTTGGCAGGATCAAGCGTTGGCACCCTGCTGTGCGCGGCGCTGCGGTACTGCCGCGAGCAAAAAGAGCCTAAGAATGTAGTCACTTTCATCTGCGACTCGGGCGCCAAGTACCTGAGCAAGATGTTCAATGACTTCTGGATGACCGACAACGGCTTCATCGATCGTCCCAAGACCGGCGATCTGCGCGACATGATCGCGCGCCGCCACATTGACCGCGAGGACTACACGCTCACCCCTGCCATTCCCATGCAACAGGCCATCAAGCGCATGCGTCTCTACAACGTCAGCCAGATGGTGGTGATTGACGATGGCGGACGCGTTGCAGGAATCATTGATGAGAGTGATGTGTTGATGGCGCTGCTTGAAGACCCGAAGGGCGCCGGCACCAAGCCAGTTTCCGAATACATGACGCGCCGCCTGGAAACGTTGCGTCCATCCTCCAAGGTCAGCGATCTCATTCCGATCTTCCGCGCCGACCGCGTGGCGATCGTTGCTGACGACTCAGCGTTCTACGGAATCATTACCAAGATCGATCTGATCAATTACTTGCGCAAGCAACTTCTCTGAACAACTAGCTACTCTGGAAACAGAAACACCATGGCACACGGCAACCTTCACCTTGATTCACGCGTCATTCATGGCGGCCAGTCACCCGAGCCCGGAACTGGCGCAGTGATGCCCCCGATCTTCACCAGCAGCACCTTCATTCAGGAAAGCCCCGGTGTTCACAAGGGGTACGAATACAGTCGCAGCCATAACGCCACGCGCTTTGCAGCCGAGCGACTGATTGCCAATATTGAGGGTTCCAAGCTCACTGAAGAGGAAGACCGCACCAACGGCGGCTTCTGCTTTGCAAGTGGCCTGGCCGCCATCAGTACTGCGCTGGAATTGCTTGACTGCGGTGACGCCATCGTGTGCATGGATGATGTCTACGGCGGCACAAATCGCCTGTTAAACAAGGTGCGTAAGCGAAGTCAGGGCTTGAAGGTTGAGTTTGTGGACATGACTGACATTGCCAAACTTGAAGCAGCAGTGAAAGCCAATAAGCCCAAGATGATTTGGGTTGAAACACCAACGAACCCTACTTTGAAACTGGTGGACTTGGCAGCCGTGGCGAAGATTGGCAAGGCCTGCGGCGCAATCACGGTTTGCGATAACACGTTTGCAACTCCGCTGCTGCAGCGACCACTTGAACTGGGCATGGATATGGTGATGCATTCCACCACTAAGTATCTTGGAGGCCACAGTGACACGGTTGGCGGCGCGCTGGTTGTCGGTGATAAGGCGCTTGCCGAGAAGTTGCGATTTATGCAGAATGCCATCGGCAGCGTCATGGGGCCGTTCGATGCGTACCTCACGCTGCGCGGAATCAAGACGCTCGCGGTGCGCATGCGCCAGCACTGCACCAGTGCGGCACGTATCGCTGCGTGGCTTGAGGCGCACCCGAAAGTTGAACGCGTTGTCTATCCCGGTCTCGCGAGCCATCCGCAGCACGCGCTCGCGGCGCGACAGATGCGCTTGGACGGCGCGCCCGCAGGCGGTGGAATGATCACCATCTTCCTCAAGGGTGGCATTGCCGAAAGCCGTCGATTCTTGGAGAATGTGCACATCTTTGCCCTCGCCGAAAGTCTTGGCGGAGTGGAGAGTCTCATTGAACACCCCGCCATCATGACCCACGCGAGCGTGCCCCCTGAGCAGCGCGTACAACTTGGAATCAGCGATTCCCTGGTCCGACTGAGCGTCGGAATTGAACATACGGATGACTTGCTGAAGGACCTTGAACAGGCGCTTGCGAAGGTCTGAGTTGGACTAGGCATTGGCGATGCGGGTTGAAATTCCGCCGCGCCACGCAATATCCCACCCTCACGGGCCGTTCGCCTCTCCATGTCTAGCCTTGCATTCATCGCTATCTGTGCCGGCATTGCCGTAGCCCCTCCGGCCGCTGCCACCGCCCCGCCAACCGGGGTTTCCGGAGCGCCCGTGGCGCCTGTGGCGGCACCCGCGCCGGGGGGAGTATTGGCCGGACCGTCGGTCGCGGTATCGCCGGCGGAAGCCAAACTCACCATCATCGACCGCGGCTTTGATGGCATGCTCGAACCGCTCGATGCGGAACCGGAGACGGCTGCCGTTTTTCGGCTGAAACTCGATGATGAGTCCCTCTGGGCAGTCCTGGCACGCGACGCAGCCCGCAGCAAGGCCTTCTCCGATTTCGTCACCGCGCACTATGAGCAGGTGCTCGCGGCTGGGTCCGACCTCCAAGCGATGCGCTCGATGGAACCCGCCGATCGGGCAGCGGCATTTGGGCGCATCCGCAAACTCTTTGCGGACATGCAGCCGTTCGCCGCGCGGGGCACGCTCATCGACGAGTGCAGCGCGATCCTCACCGCCGAACAGCAGACCGAGGCGCGCCGCATGGTGACCGAGTGGCATGCCGCGCGCAAAGCGGAACTGCGCCGGGAGATCTTCCCAGATGGCACCGGCGAACTCGATCGACAGGCCGACGAACGCCTGGAATTCCGCATGCGCCTCGAGTCGATCGGTGGCATGGTGAAGCGCACGATCACGCAACGCGCGGAATCCCGCAAGGCGCAGTTTGAAGACGTCACCAATCGCCTTGACCTCACCCCGGAACAGACGGAGAAGGTGCGCAACCTGTTCATGGAGATCGGAGTGCAGGAGATTCAGGGTAAGCGCGAGCCAAGCGCGTACTCCATGCGCGAACGGCAACACATCTTCGGTGAGCTCGCCAAGATCCTTGATGAACCACAGCGGGCAAAGCTCCGTGACATGATCATCAACCGCGGGGCTTCGCAGCAGGCACCGTGACCGGCGCGGGTATGACGACCGGCGCGGCCGGACGTTCCGTCCAACCTTTGCCGTCCCACAGGCAACGGTTTGGATCCACGCCGAACAAGCCGCGGGGATCGTTGAGATCGACTTCTGGCAGCGGACCCGCGCCAACACGCGCGAGTGCTTCGCTCCACGAACGCGGCGCGCCAGCAATTGACCCGGCAG
>JBIKZY010000196.1:0-3966 GCA_044354475.1 Phycisphaerales bacterium | reverse complement strand
GTCTCGCTGATGTTTGCGAAGTGCAGCTGAGTTACGCCATCGGCGTGGCCAAGCCAACCAGTGTGTTGGTGGATACGCAAGGCACGGGCACGGTTTCAGACGAATGGCTCGCCGAAGAAGTGCAGCGCCAGTTTGAGCTCACCCCGAAGGGCATCATCAAGTCGCTCGGTTTGCGTAAGCCGATTTATCACGCCACCGCTACGCACGGCCACTTCGGTCGCCGCCCGGGCGAGTGCGGTGAAGGCACCTTCAGTTGGGAGAAGACCGACAAGGCCGCTTCGCTTCGCAAGGCCGCTGAGAAGGCGGGTGTGATGAACGCTCCGCACGCAGTGGTTGAGCCGAAGCCAACCAAGAAGTCTGCCGGCACGGCCGGTTCCAAGGCGAACTCCAAGTCCACTGCCAAGACCAGTTCCAAGACCAGTTCCAAGGCCAGCTCCAAGTCCAATGCCAAGACCAGTTCCAAGGCCAAGCGCCATCTGGCCATGGCATGACTGGAGCCTCTGAGTGACCGTTCCCGCCGAAAGCACATCCGTCACGAATACCCCACGAATGTCAGCACCATCGCCTGCCCGCGTCGCGGCCCTTGACCGTCTCGCGCGGCAGGCGGGTCGCTTTCCTGACCTTGAGTTTGTTGACATGGGCGTTGCGCCCACGGCCGACGGCATCGCTCTTGATGCTCGTGATGTTTCGTTGGCACGCGCCATTGAACACACCGTGGCGCATCGGTGGATGACGCTGACCGCCATTGCCCGGGCGTGCATTGATCGACGCTGGGAAAATGTGGATTCGCGCGTGCAAGCGGCATTGCTTGCGGCGGGTGCGCAACTGTTCTTGTTTGGCAACGTGGCCGATCACGCCGTGGTTGATGACACGGTGGAGTGGTCCAAGGGCAAGGGTCATCGCGGCGCGGCAGGTTTCGTCAATGCAGTACTGCGCAAGATGATTGACTTACGTGGTGATTTCGTGGAAGGCGCCGACGCCGCTCCGCGTGTGTGGCGCGATCGACGCGACCTGGTGCCACTTGCTGATGGTCGTGCCATGCGCCTGAAGCGCCCAGTGTTCTCTGATGATCGCGTGTTGCGCGTGGCTGAAGCTGCCAGCGTTGGCGAGGATCTCTTGCTGCACTGGATCAATTCAGCGGGACAGGATCTTGCTTTCAGTCGCGCGGTGCATTCGTTGCGCCCAGCGCCCACGGTGATCTCGGGTGTTCCGGAGCAAGCAGTGCTGCCGGATGCGCCGTTCACATCCAATCTCACGCCGCACAGCGATCCCGGTTCATTCGTATGGAACGGTGATCATTCGTCGCTCATCGCGCTGCTTACCGCCTATCCGGAAGCGCGTGTTCAGGACTCCGCCAGTGCGCAACCGATGCGGCTTGCCGACAGTCTGCGGCCCAAACTGATTCTTGATGCGTGTGCTGGGCGTGGAACCAAGACGCGTCAACTGGCCGCGTTGCATCCAACTGCGGAGATTGTTGCCACCGATGTGGATGGTGCGCGCTTGCGTGCGTTGGCGCTGGCGTTTGTTGATCATCCACAAGTGAAGGTGACGACGCCCGAGGGCTTGCGCCGGATTGTCGGCCAGGTTGACCTCTTGGTGCTTGATGTTCCGTGTTCAAACACAGGCGTCTTGTCGCGCCGGCCGGAAGCAAAGTACCGATTCAATCGGGCGCGGCTCGATTCCATCACGGCGGTCCAGCGCGACATCGTGGAAGAGCATCGCCCGTTCCTAACGCCCAACGGTTCGGTGCTGTACAGCACTTGCAGCCTCGAGCCGCCGGAAAACCTTGCTCAGGCGCAGTGGGCGGCAGGTCGGATTGGCCGCCGCGTTGCCCGAACCGAGGTTCGTGAGCCTCGTGGCATGCCCGGGGAGCCGGATTCGGCGTATGCGGACGGTGGCTTTGGCGCACTGATTTCGCCAGCCTGAACCGATATCGAACCGAGACAACGCGCCGGCGTGCAATATGTGCGCCGAGCATTGGTATGATTTTCCGATTCGCCAGTTCGGATCTACCGCGGAGTCCTGCATGCCAGCGCCGATGACCGTTACCGAGATTCTTGACCCGCAATGCGTGGTCGTTCCACTGGTCGCTCACACCAAGCGAGAAGCCATCGATGCGTTGGTTGATGCGCTGTCGCTGACTGGTCGCATTTCCGATGCCAACGCAGTGAAGAAGGCGGTCTGGGAGCGGGAGCAACAGCGCTCCACCGGTATTGGTGAAGGCCTGGCTATCCCGCACGGCAAGACGTCCGCTGCGCACGGCTTGTGCTTGGCGGTGGGCCGCCTCGCAACCCCCATTGACTATGACTCCATTGACCGTAAGCCAGTACGGTTGGTGGTGCTGTTGGTTTCGCCACCAGAGCGCACCAGCGACCACATTCAGGCGCTCGGTCGGATTTCACGGCTGATGACCAATCCGGCGTTCCGTGAACAGGTGTACGCCGCCGCTGATCCCTTGCAGTTGCTGCAGTTGTTCCGCGCTGCTGAGCGCGGGTAAGTGGCCATCCTGACCCTGTCGGCGGCACCAGCAATGTGTTTCGTCCGAAAGTGGCGTTGCGGGAGACGCGCCACAGACACACTCCGGAAGCACCCGGAGCTTGCCTAGAATCATCGCACCATGATGGTTCCCATGCATCTTTCTCGCATTCTGATCCGCGAGATGGCGGATATGCAGGTGATTGAACTCACAGAGACCGGTGGTACCCGCAAGTTTCCGATTGTGATTGGATTACCGGAGGCATTCGCTATTGATCGTCGCATCAAGGGCGTGCAGATTCCGCGACCGCAGACGCATGACTTGCTTGCGGAAACGATTCGTGCGCTCGGGGGAACGCTCAAGGCGATTCATATTCATGACCTTGATCATGGCACATTCTTCGCCAAGCTGATGATTGAGCGGGACGGCGAGATCATTGAGGTGGACTCGCGTCCTTCCGATGCCATTGCGCTTGGCGTGGCTGATGGCGTGCCGATGTTGGTGGACGAAGCGGTATTGCACGAAGCCGCTGCAGAAGCACTCATTGAACCCGCGCCATCGGTCGAAGCAGATGATGACGAACAGTCGGAAGACGAGGGCGATTCGTGAGCATGCCGAACCTTGCAGTGTTTGATCTAGGCGGCGTGGTCGTGCGTATTTGTCGAACCTGGCAGGAAGCGTGCAACGCTGCAGGCATCACTCACATTCCGCAAGCAGAGGCGCGCCTTGACTCGCCGCGTAAGTTGGAACTTTTGCGCGCGCATCAGTGCGGTGAAGTTGAGTCAGAGGATTACTTTGCCGGGCTTGCCCAATTGCTGGCCGACCACACGGCTGACGAGGTGCGTTCCGTTCACACCGCTTGGATATTGGGCGATTATCCAGGGATCACAAGCGTGATTGACCGCATCCATCACGCGGGCATGCGCACCGCGTGCCTTTCCAACACCAACGCACATCACTGGGAACACCTGGATTCCAGCGAGGCGTTCCGTCGCATTCAGGTGCGCCATGCCAGTCATGTCATGGGTCTTGTGAAGCCGGACCAGCGCATCTACCGCGCCTTTGAGGCAGCCACTGGAGTTGCGCCACAGGAGATCGTGTTCTTTGATGACCTGGTGGAGAACATAAGTGCCGCGCGTGCGTGTGGATGGAATGCTGTGCACATTGATCACACTGGGGACACTGCTGCGCAGGTGTTGGCGGGTCTGCGGGCGCATGGGGCTTTGGCGTGACGGACGCCGATCAACGCCTCTGCGCACCGACGCTAGACCTGCCATCACCGCTTTCGGCGCAGCGCCTGGTGCAACTTGCCGACATTGCTGGCGCGCGCATCAAGGAGCGCACCGGTGACTTTCTTGTTGAGGAACTGCAGCTCTACGACCCGTGTGGCGAGGGCGAGCACTTGTACTTGCGCATCGTCAAAGAGGGGATGACCCATCATGAGATGGTGGACTTGCTGTGCAAGCACTTTGACGTTGGCACCGAAGCCA
>JBIKZY010000195.1:0-3991 GCA_044354475.1 Phycisphaerales bacterium | reverse complement strand
TGGTCACCGAGTCGATGGCAACGCTGCAACCAGTTTGCGCAAGGACGCGTGACGGGGCAATCAGTCGCTGCACAAAGGTCCAGTTGTCAGTGCCACTGGTGCGCTTGAAGACGAACGCCGCGCCGGCACCGTTGGTGCCGAGATTGAGCGTAGGGAATCGATTGTCAACGAGTCGGATGTCCGGTGCGCCGATGACGGCGTAATTGTTTGACATCGCCACTGCAAATCCGAAACGACTTCCGGGGTTGGGGGCTTCAGTGAGGGCTGAATCGACCGTGAACTTTGAGCCCACGTCCCATGCAAAGATCGGCGGCACCACTACCTGGGCGCGGGGGTTGACGGCCGCGGCGATACCCCTGGATTGCGACAACGCGCCGTTGTCGGCGGAGGCGAGCGTGCCCATGGTGGCAGCGCTCAGGGCAACAGCGATGAGCGGGAGAACTTTCGAGGAATTGCGGCGGGAGTCATTCATGGTGTGCTGGTCAACTTCTTTGGGTGCGGGAGGTATTCCCACATCATTACTTATGTTCTAACTATCGCCTAAGGATCGGTAGTATCTGCGAATTCGTGACATTTACACAACAATAGGGCCGTGTTGAATGCGTTCAGCCTCGCCACCTTGCTTTGGGAACTTTCACCCCGCTACTCAAAGTCCGATAATCAGGAACTACAACGATGAATCCAATCAACATGAACCGCTTTATTCCCACCGTTTCCATTCGACGATCAGCGTCGCTCATCGTCGCGGCCGTTGTTGCGGCTGAGTCACTGCTGTCCGTGTCGGCGTTTGCGCAGCAGGGCGCAGCGCCGCCGGCTCAGGGTGGTGGTGGTGGTGGTGGCCAAGGCGGCGGACGTGGTCAGGGTGGCGGCGGCATGTTCCGCGGCATGGGTCGGATGGGCATTCAGAACCAGATCCGTGATTCGTTTGAGCCCGACTTTGTGCGCCGTGACATTCCGCTCTTCAAGCAACAGCTCTCCCTTGAAGATGCACAACTTGCCGTTGTTGAACAACTGATGCGTGACTATGAGGATGCATTTGAGCCAGCGCGCGAAGAGATCATGAATCAGATGCAAGAGATCGGCAAGCAAATGATGGCGCCGATGATGGGGCCAGAGATGCAAGATAAGTGGCGCGGCGCGATGGATGACGCCCGCCAACAAATGGAACAGATGGCGCAAGAGAAGGGCGGCGAACTCACTCCCGAGGAGCGTCAGCAATTCTTCCGCACGCAGATGGAAAAACTCGGCGAGCAGGTGCAAAAGGAAATGAAGTCGAGCGGCGCGTTCGATCAGATGCGCGCATCCCTCGGCACCATGGTCACGGACTTCAACAAGTGGCAAGAGGCGAAGCAGCGTCTTCGTAGCGGTTTCATTGATGGCATGCAGGCATCGCTCACTGATCCGCAGATGAAGAAGTGGCCAGCGTTTGATCGCTTCTTGGTGCGCGAGAAGACCCTGCCACGCGGCACAATCAGCGGCGAAAGCGTCAACCTGTTTATTGTGCTTGACGAGTCTGGTCTCTCCAAAGAGACCTTCGCCAAGCTCCAGTCAATCATGGACGAATATGAGCTGCAACTTGATGCAGCGCTCAAGGCTCGCAATGATTTCCTTGCGAGTAATGAAGGCAAATACCTGCAATCAATTCAGACTGGCGACGCTGACGCAGCCAAGCGATTTGCAACACGATCATTGGATCTGCGCGAGAAGGTGCGCGAAGTGAACGATCGCTACCGCGAGGCGATCTGCGCAGAACTTTCACCGGAAGATGCATCCCGCGTGCGTACTGCGGCCCTCGCTTTGGCGTTCGACCGCGTCTATGCGCAGAACCGTGTGCAGCGTGCCTTTGAAGCAGCGATGAAGCTTGAAGGTGTTGAGGCCACAGTGATGGAGTCAATCACGGCACTGGGCACGCAGTACACCAGCGAGGTGAGTCCGCTCAATGACCGCATCGCACAGGCACTCCGCAAGGAAGAGCCAGTGAGTCAGACCGAGGAGATGACCCGCATTGTTGGATTCATGTCTGGCGATGTTCCGATGTCGCAGATGTTCCGCCCGCGCGGTGGTCCAGGAAATGGTCGAGGCGAGTCGGGTGAGCTGTTTGATAAGCGCACGGAAACCAACGACACCTACATGGAACGCCTGGAGAAGTTGCTTACCCCGGAACAGTTTGAATCGCTGCCCAAGGGCCGTGAGAACAACGGTCGTGGCGGCATGGGGGGGATGATGGGCGGCAACGGTCCGATCAAGTTGTCCGACTTGCCGCAGCAGGCCCAGGACCGCATGAAGCAGTTTGATAAGAACAACGACGGAACCATCGATGAGAAGGAGCGCGCAGCTATGTCGGAAGCGTTCCGCGGTGGCGGCGGAGGTGGTGGGAATGGCGGCGGTGGCGGTCGCGGTAATGGCGGTGCGCCAGCCGGTCAGTCGCCGAACTAAGCCAGAATCTGCTTGTAGCGACTGCTTTGTGCAAATTTATGAGGTTGGATCCGGTTGAATTCGGCGAACAACCTGAGATAAAAATATTCCGCCCGTCCGCTTCGCGGGCGGGCGGATTTCTTGTTCAATGCATGAATGCAGATCACCCGCCGCTCATTTGTGTTTGCCTCGCTCGCTACGCCGTTTGCGTTCAGTACGGTGACTCACTTGCACCGCAGCGAGCCGTGGAAGAATGAGAAGTTCCGCATCGCCAAGGTTGGTTGCGGCGGCATGGGCGGCAGTGACCTCTCAGAAGTTGCGAGTCACAAGTCGGTGGAGATCGTTGCGCTCTGTGATATCGATCGCCGACCGCTCGACCTGTTGCGACTTGGTGGTAAGGGTGACGATGGCAAGGCAATCGCGCCACTGTTCGCAGGCGTTGCTGCCTTTGCAGACTGGCGCGAGATGTACGCCAAGATGGCTGACAAGTTTGATGCAGTGGTGGTGAGCACGGCCGACCACATGCATGCACCGATCGCCATGGAAGCACTCAACCGTGGCAAGCATGTGTATTGCCAGAAGCCACTCGCGCAGGGCGCGTATGAGAATCGCCGCTTGGGAGAGGTTGCTGCTTCCAAGAAGTCACTGGTGACGCAGATGGGCACGCAGCGCATCGCTACCAAGTGGCGTCGCTACGGTCAGAAGTTGCTGCGTGATGGCGCGATCGGTCCAGTGAAAGAGGTCTATGCATGGACGAATCGTCCAGCAGGTTGGTGGCCGCAAGGCAATCCGCGTCCAACCGGTAGCGACCCAACTCCGGACTGGCTCTCATGGGATCTCTTCTTGGGCGTTTCGCAGAATCGTCCGTTTAAGAATGGCTACACGCCGTTTGATTGGCGCGGCACCATTGACTGGGGCACCGGCGCGTTTGGTGACATGGGTTGCCACATGCTTGATGTTCCGTTCTATGAATTGGAACTTGGGCGCCCGCTCACCGTGTACTGCAATCCGGTCAAGCCATCCACCGATCAATTCCCAGAGAGTGAATCAGTGGTGGTCACCTACGGACCAACATCGAAGACTTCCAAGTCTGGCCTCACGCTGAAGTGGTTTGATGGCGGACAGTTCCCAGACTTCAAGGCGCTTGGTCTTCCAGATGGCTGGGAGGGTGGTACGCAGGGCCAAGAGGTTGTCAAGGGCGACGGCGGCGTGATCCTGGTGGGCGAGAAGGGAATCATGTGGTTCCCGATCGAGTACGCATGGGCGCGGATCTTTGTTGATGGCAAGGTGGTGGAGATGAAGCCCGAAGATCTTGGCAGTTCCAATCATTGGCATGACTGGGTGGATGCATGCATCGCTGGTAAGAAGGATGCGTGCGTGTCTCGGTTTGAGAAGGCTGGACGCATGTGCGAGAGCCTCTCGATTGGTGCGATGAGTTCGCTCGATCCGGGCAAGAAGCTTGAGTACGACGAAGCCACGTGCACGTTCCGCAATAGTCCGGTGGCAAGCGCGATGTTGAAGCGCACCTACCGCGACGGTTGGAAGGTTGCCAACCTGTGAGTTGCGCGCATTGCTG
>JBIKZY010000055.1:0-14929 GCA_044354475.1 Phycisphaerales bacterium | reverse complement strand
CATTGTTAGCACCGGTCATTCTGATTGTCCATGTAGCGGGACGTTGGTACGACCGGTCTGGTGTTCGTGCGCCCGCTTCATGGGGGACCGCGGCAGCAACGGTTGGCATGGTGATACAGGCGGTGGGTGCTTGGACTCAGAGTTACCCAGTCATGGCCGCGGGGATGTTTGTGCTTGGCATTGGCATTGCCTTCACCATGAGCCCGACCAATACTGACGCACTTGGTCGCGTGCCCCACTCAGAACGCGGTCAAGTCTCTGGGCTAGTGCAGACGTTTCGGCAGATTGGTGGAAGTGTCGGTGTGGCGGTGGTTGCAGCGACGGTCTCACTGGCAATCGGATGGTTCGGTGCTGCTGACGGTACCGCTCCGCGCGAACAGGTCGCTGAACTACGAATGATGATGCGCTCTGGCGATGCAAGCGCTCATACAGAAGCAGCAGCGAGCCCACACCTTGAATCCATGCAGACCACAGTAGCCCACTCGTACGCCATCGGATATGCAGTGGCATCGCTCGGGACACTGGCGGCATTCATCGCCGCGCGCGGTTGGATGAAGCCTGGAAAGTGGACCGCGGTGCTGCAGGTGCGGCCAACAAACAGTTAACGTTTGCGCTGAATGGCGGCACACAAGGCTCCGCCGGCGAGTGATCCGGCGAGTCCAACAAAGGGCAGGGAAAATATATACATCGCGCTATTTTGCGTGTTCTCACCAGCCAGCGTGAAGTTGACAGGGCCAGGCGCTCGTTCAAGCAAGGGCTCTTGACGCGACTCTTGTTTGTTCCATGCGATCGAGCCATTCACAAGGCCGGTGACAGCCATGAGCACCGCCAACATCACGGCGGCGCGCATTCCCCCGATCCGAACTGCGAGCCAACCCGCCGCAATAGCGGCGACACATCCACACGCCAGTTTGAGAATCTCAAAGAGCGAAGTGTCGCGGTATGAGTTGGCAACAAACACGCCTTCTGATCCAAGCTCGATGTAACACAGAGCAACCAGTAACAAGAGCAACACCACCGACAAGACATAACCAGCGAACATTCCAAGAATGGAACGACTAAGTGGAATTGGCGGGCTATTCATGGCGAATTTGCAGGCTGCGTCTGTATTGGATCCGCTTCAACACGAACACGGAATGGGTGCGCGGGCAACTTGGATATCTCATCGACTACATTCGCATCAGCGGGATTGTCTTGCCACGCGTAGCGAACCTCTACGGGCAATGGCACGGCAGAACTCCGAATCTTGATCGCGTTGGGTGGGCGCAATTCCGCATCCGCCTTCACAAACTTTCCATCAGCACCAGCAATTGCGAAGCTAGCCGGCGCCTTTCCATCACGTGTTACTAGGCGTCCACGCTCCACGTCAAAGTCAATGATGATGCCATCGGTGTCACGACGAACACTCTTGGTTCGCGGTCCACGCCACGCGGTATCTGGCTGTCCATACGAGGTCGCCATGGCCCATTGCGCGAGCCGCTCACCAACCGTGCGCTTGTCACGTGGGTGGATGTCATCAGCGTTACCAACATCAATCGTGGTGATCACACCAGCATTGGGCGATGAACGTTCGGTGGCAAGTTGTGCATCACGCAGCAGTGGCCATACGCCGGCAATCGCCTCGTTTTCTTGATGAGCATGGTGGGATGCCAAACTAACAATCCCGAACGGCATGTCGGGCTGTTGGAACGCCGCACGCCAACTTCGAATAGTGAGTGGCAACAAGGATCGGTACGCCTCGGCATCAGCGATTGATCCAGCGTTGGACTCACCTTGATACCAAATGGCCCCCTTGATTTCGACTCCAGCAAATGGAGCAATCATGGCATTGAACATTGAAGCGGGGTCACCGTATCCAGTGCCAGGAGCAGTTTCTTGCGACGGGCGTGCCGGAGGCTGAGGCAATCCGGAAGCCGATCGACCCATACGGGCCAACCACTCGCCTGATAGTGGAAGAGAAGCGTTGTTGGCGGCAGCGCAGGAAATCCGCATGGCGTCCGGGGGGCTACTAAAGCCACCCTCACCCTGCATGTCAAGGAGTTCAATAGCGATAGTGCATGGCCCAGCCTTCATCAGTGCCGCTGGGACGCGGTACTTACGTGCGGTTCCGATGTCAGAAATGGTGTTGGCGATTGGCTGTCCGTTTACAAAGAGAACGTCAGCATCATCAATGGCACCAAGTTCCACTACACACTCTTTCCCGTCCCATTCCGCAGGAATTTCGATCGTTCGGCGATACCACTCGATTCCATCAACATTCTTGCGCACTGGATCGGCGTTCCAACGGATCGGCAGCACGACGGTTTTCCACGCACTCGCTTCTTCGGGCGTTTCCTTGGAATACCACTTCCCTTTTGCTCCTGGGTCGGTGGCGTTGATCGCGCTCCACCACGCAGTACCAGCCTCCTGAAAGAGCTTTCGATCAGCCTGATATGCAGCTTCGCGGTCGGCGGCGGAAAGTGAGTTCCACGTATCGACCGCGCGTCGTAGTTCAGTGACCCGAGCGGTGTAGAGGGGGTCAGCACCAAGCGTTGCCAAATCGGTCCACGGCTCTGCGCGCGTTCCACCCCAGTTGATTTCCAGAATTCCAATCGGCACACCGTTTGTCTTACGCAATTGTTGCGCAAACCAGAAGTCCACAGCCCCCATGTCTGGAGCGCTGGCGGGCGTCAGGGTTCTCCATGCAGCGGCCACTGTGAAAGCAGCGCGATTTGCTGTGACGTGCGGCACTCGAAGGAAGCGAATCGATGGCTCATTGGCAATAGCAACACCAGCGGCGGTCTGCTCGCCGGTATCACCCAGGGTCCATTCCATATTGCTCTGCCCACCCGCCACCCAGATGTCACCAACCACAACATCCTTGACACTGATGGTGTTGGCACCTTTCACATCAAGCGTGAGTGGATCATCACTTCCAGCCATCGGCGCCAATTCCACAACGAACCGCCCACCCTGACCAGCGGTCGCTTTACCACTACGAAGCACCGCGCCCTTGGAATCAATCAACTCCACGGTGATCTGTTCGCCCGGCTGCGCACTGCCAAAGACGTGCGTGCGCCGGTCGCGCTGCAGGACCATATGGTCAGTGAAAGCGGCCGGAAGGGATACGTCGGCGAGCGCGACGGAGGCAGAGAGGGTGGCTACCACCATGGTCATACTGGCTGAATTAGTTGGGCGCATTGGTGAATGATGCCCGGTTTCGCCCGTAGATGCAATATCGTTTACACATGGCTCATTCCATCAGACCACGTATCGGCATTACCGCGGACATTGCCCGTGACGAGCACGGGCGGGCGCGCCATCAGGTGCGCGCTACCTATATCGATGCCGTCATAGCCGCCGGCGGGCTCCCCATCATCCTGCCCGCTGAAGCCAACCTCCGGGCCGAACTGATTGCTGTGGTGGACGGTGTCATCATCATTGGTGGAGACGATGTTGATACCCGCCCACTCGGCATTCCACTTCACCCACAAGCAAAGGTGATGGATGCTGCGCGCCAAATTGCGGACCTTGCCCTACTCAAGCAACTTGATGCAACACCAGAAATGCCCGTGCTTGGCATTTGCCTTGGCATGCAGTTGATGGGCGTTCATCATGGCGCCGAGTTGATTCAGCACCTTGGCGACCAATTACCGGATAGCGATCGGCACCGAAACGATTACCAGCACATGGTGACCAGCGCGCTCGGAGACGGTTTGGTTGCCAGTTCACACCACCAGGCGCTCGGTAATGCCGCGCATCTTGCGGTGATCGGTGTATCTGACGACGGGGTCATTGAGGCCATTCGCGACGCGGCCAAACCGTTTTATGTGGGGGTGCAATGGCATCCTGAGCGAACAGAGGACAAAACCATGGGACTTGGGGTCATTCGCCGCCTCGTCGACGCGGCGCGCAGGGAGTAGGCTGATTTCATGCTTATTTCAACCATCGTCTCCACGGCGGCCTTCTTCGCAATCGGTGATGTGCTTGTGCCGGGCAGTCCAGCCCCCGCCTTCACCGTGGATTCCTTCGTTCGTGGTCCAGAGGCGAAGACGCTTGAGCTTGGGAAAGTTCACGTGATTGAATTCTGGGCTACCTGGTGTGGACCATGTGTGGCCAGCATGCCACACCTGACTGAACTACAGAAACAAAACCCAGACGTGCAGTTCATCGGCGTCGCTGGATTTGAGCGAGGCAAGGACGCGGCGGATGGCACCAAGCGCGTTGACGACTTTGTCAAGGCTAAAGGAGACGCCGTTGGATTTGCAATTGCATTTGATGGCGATGGCACCATGGCGAAGACGTGGATGACCGCTGCAAAGCGCAACACGATTCCAACATCGTTTGTGGTTGGGAAAGATGGCAATATTGCATTTATTGGGTCGCCCACCGCAGAACTTGATGCAGCGATCACCAAGGCGAAGAAGGCAGATGCACCAGCAAACCCGCCCGCGACCACCAATGCGGCACCAGTAGCTACATCAGCAGTTGCCCCTAAAAAGACCGTAGAAGTAACCGAGGAACCAACTGATGAGACCGGGTCATCGACCACCACCTCCACGTCTACCGAAACACATTCGGTGACCAAGAACGGTGTATCAAGTAACAGTATTGTCACAGTGGAGACCACTGTTGAGGTTCGCGATGGACGTCGCAAGACCACCGTGACACGCACAGAGGTGGTGTCAAATGCTGCCAACAATCAACCCTCGGGCGGTGTAGGAGCGTCAGGATCGGCGGGTGCAAAGTCCTCATCCGGCGCATCCTCCGGTTCGTCAGAGTCGTCAAAATCCTCGAGTTCATCGAGTAGCCGGCCCTGATTTCCAGTGCTCCCCGCATATTGCACCAACGTCGTAGCGGGTCGCACTATCAGAGAGACGTGCGAGCATGTGCAGCGAGTATTTGTTCCGGTTCGCGATCGCGTTTCGCCCAATGGCATGCTGCCACTGGGATTGTGGCTCTCTGCACGATCTGCGGAACAACTCTCTGAATCAATAGGGGGCGGCGCGGAACTGCGAGATCGATTGGCGGCCGTGGGACTATCGATCGTCACGCTAAACGGATTTCCATATCACGATTTTCACGGTTCCGAGGTGAAATTACGGGTGTACGAGCCGCACTGGGCAAACACACGTCGTGCGCTTCACACACAACGACTGGCTGATCTACTTCCGGATTTGCTGATGCCTGGGACGCGCACTGCTTCGATTTCAACATTGCCGCTCGGCTGGCGGGCCCTGTTCAGTCAAGAGGGTTGTGGAGCGAGTATTGGGATAGCAAGTGCGCTGTTGGAACAAACCGTTCGCCACCTGGCACGCCTTGAAGACCGAACCGGCATTCGAGTGACCGTGGACCTTGAGCCAGAACCCGGATGCATGCTTGATCGCGCGGCCGACGTGGTTGGTTTTTTCGAACACGCACTGCAAACACGGCGTGGTGAGCCAGATCCGCGTCGCTATATCGGTGTGTGCCACGATGTTTGTCACGCTGCGGTGATGTTTGAAGATCAGCGCGCGGTGCTTCGCGCGTATCGCACCGCTGGAATCAGTGTCAACAAAGTTCAAGTGTCCAGCGCGGTAGTGGCCAATGGGAGCGCAGAGTCGCTGGTGGCACTGGCGGAATTTTCAGAGCCACGCTATCTGCATCAAACATGTGTTCGTGCTCCCGGTGGTGTCGTTCAGTTCTTTGAAGATCTTCCACCTGCGCTATCTGCAGGTCATAAAGACCTTACCAGTGAGTGGCGCACGCACTTTCACGTACCAATATTTGCAACACAACTGGGCTGCCTTTGGACCACACAGGGCGCCATTCTTGAGTGCCTGACCGAGATCGATTCGTGGCCATCCAATGAGCGCCCGGTCTTGGAAATCGAGACCTACGCATGGGACGTGTTACCAAGCGCGATCCGTGAGGAACCAGAACTGATTGATGGAATTGCTCGCGAAATTACTTGGTGTGCTGAGCAAATGGGGGGCACGGGTGGTGTTTGCCATGGGGAAGACGCGTGAGCAATTCTGGGCCAGCGCACGCATGGTTGTCCATGCTGCGCATCTCCAACGCGCCGACAGTTGTTTCGCAAGTATTCGCGGGTGCCGCGGTTGGGTGGTACGCACTTCCGTTTGGCATTGCGATACCGCTTGGACTGCTGGTACTTGTTGTGGTGGGCGTCCTTATGTCATACCTCGCAGGCATGATTCTCAACGATGTCTGTGATGCACGGGTCGATGCCGCCGAAAGGCCAGAGCGCCCAATCCCCTCGGGTCGTGTTTCGCTGTTCATTGCACGTTTCGTCGGTGGATTTATGTTGTTGATCGGCGTCAGCATGCTTGCCGTGGCGTCACCCACAACGTTGCCATGGGCAATTCTGCTTGGTGCGTGCATTCTTGCGTATGACATGCTGCACACGCTTTCAGCGGCGAGCTTTGTGTTGATGGCGTTGTGCCGCGGATTGGTTCCAGTGATTGCCGCATATGCAATCAGTAACAACGCCGACGGTTCAGTACTTGCTTGGACCGCGGGCGCGGCGTTCGCATTTATTGCAGCAGTAAGTATTGCTGCGCGGAATGAAATGACCGGATTCGGCCTGATCGCACGCGCTGCTGCCTGGTCATTGCCAATCGCAGCGTGCGCACCACTGGGTATGTGGGGCGCCCTGGACATTGACCCTAGAGGCACCCTGTTGAGTTCGGCGGCCGTGGGGGCGGCACTCCTTGCCACGTATTTGGTGGTTGTAGGTATCCGCACCGCGTCCAGACGTGATTCACCACGATCAGTACCAATGGCGGTGGCTATGTGGATTGGGGCGATTCCAGCCATTGACGCCGCGACCTGTTTCCTCCTTGGTAGCCCGACTCTGGGAGTACTTTGCCTTGGATTGTTGGTGGTCTCCCGTGCCTTGCGACCACGATTTGCCGGCAGTTAACAGGCGGCTCGGCTTGCTACCATTCGCCTCCGCATGCAGATTCTTGCCGACACATCCCTGACGAATTACATCCCCATTGCCGTCGCTCTTGCGATGAGTATCGGGTTCGCCATTGTGAATGTGGGAGCAAGTCTCATTCTTGGGCCGCGCCGTCAGGGTGCTTCGAAGGGCGCTACTTATGAGTCTGGCATGGAAGCCATTGGTTCAACGCGCAAGCGCTTCAATGTGCGCTTCTTTGTGGTGGCAATGACGTTCTTGCTCTTCGACGTCGAGGTGATCTTCCTGTACCCATGGGCGGTTGCTTATACGCAACTTGAACCACAGAGCCCAATGGCGGGACTGTTCTTGGCGCGTATTCTGTTCTTCATCGGCACCAGCGTCATTGCGTACATCTACGCGTGGCGCAAGGGTGTGTTCCGCTGGGACTGATCAAGGGCGCTCACCAACGTTCACTTGCGTTCTGTGGCGACAGTGGCCAACCGTCGCCGTGCACACCGTTGATGGTGGTGCCATTGTGAATTGCAGAACGTACAAACTCTAGAAAGTCGCAGGGAAACGGCAGTTCTGGCTTGGTGAGCGCATCCAACGCCACGCTCTCGTCTGCAGTCATAGCCACAGCCATCGATCCCATATTGTCCTCAAGTTGAGCAAGCGTCCGTGCACCAATGATGGTGCTTGCGACACCAGGTCGGTTCATCGTCCAACGCAGAGCCAACTGAGCCACCGAGCATTTCTTCTTGTCAGCCATAGCGTGCAAAGCGTCCAACAGGACCCATGTTCGCTCGTGGAGGAACTTTGAGTCTGACTTCACACGGGTCGATCCATCATCAGTTGGTAGATGGTTTCGACTGAACTTTCCACTTAGAACACCACCGCGCAATGGGCTCCACGGCGTGACGCCCATGCCTTCATGGATTGCCATGGGGATGAGTTCCGCCTCCACGGTTCGTTGCAGCAAGCTGTATTCAATTTGCAGCGCAACCAGGGGCGTTGATCCGCTGTGGCGCGCAAACGATTGGGCAAGCGCACATACCCACGCGGGGTGGTCGCTCAGGCCAATATGGCGCACCTTGCCCTGCCGGACCAGTTGCTCCATACCACGCATGAGCTCTTCAACCGGTGTGAGGCGATCCCAGAAGTGGCACCACAAGAGGTCGATGTAATCAGTCCCCAGCCGCCGCAACGAGTGCTCCACCGCGTTCATCATGGACTTGCAGCTACTGCCACCACCGTTTGGGTCCCCTGGCCACATGTTTCCACCAAACTTAGTGGCAATCACCACGCGATCACGGGTACCACCCCCCGCACCAGTGCGAAAGTAGTCACCGATCACCTTTTCGCTGTGTCCCTTGGTGTAAATGTTGGCGGTGTCGATGAAGTTTCCGCCCAATTCAAGGTAACGGCTGAGCATGGCGTCACTGTGTGCCACGTCGGTTCCAAACCCCCATTCCGTTCCAAATGTCATGGCCCCCAGGCAGATTGGGTGAACGCGCAAGCCGCTGCGACCAAGAGTGACATAGTGGGGTGCGTGGGTTGTCATGTCAGCACGATAGGCGTGTCCTTCCCTATGCTGCAAGCCCGTGTCTAAATCACCATCATTGACGTTCTTTGGGGCTGCAGGCGAGGTCACCGGAAGTTGCACCTTAGTAGAGACCGAGCATGCTCGTGTACTCATTGACTTTGGACTGTTTCAAGGGGCGATGTCCCAGGAGCAGCGCAACAAAGTTCCGCCCGCGCTCGACTTCCGCCGATTGAACGCAGTGGTGTGTACGCACGCGCACATCGATCACTGCGGCCGGCTTGGCATGCTTCCTCGACTTGGATTTGAGGGGCCAGTGTTCTGCACTGAACCAACCGCCACCCTGCTACCAATGGTGCTTCGGAGTTCTGCCAACTTGCAGAAGATGCGTGTTGAAGAATTCCGCGAAGGTACCGGTCCAGATGCAGTGGTTCTTGATCCGCCGCCAGATCCGTCGCTTCACGTCGATGATCGGCATGAAGATCCGCCGGTCTTGTATGCGCGTGGTGACGCGGAGCGCGTCAGTCGAAATTTGGTTGGCGTGCCTTATCGAGTGTGGCGGGAGATCGCCTCTGGTATTCGCATGCGTCTCCACGATGCAAGTCATATCATTGGCAGTGCATCAGTTGAGCTGGAAATTGCTCACGGCGCGTCGCACATTCGAGTGGTTTTTTCAGGGGATATTGGCCCTTCTGGCGAGACTTACCTCGCTGCGCGTGGTCACGCACCCGAGGCCGACGTGGTGGTGATGGAGTCAACAACCGGCAGCCGTCCCATCGGTACCCACGCGCCAGACACTGACGCATCACTACGCGAAGTCATCGAACATTGTCGACACGGTCGACGCACCGCGATCATGCCAACCTTTAGTGTTGGGCGCGCGCAAGTACTTGTTCATCACCTTGCGCAGTTATCGCGTGAAGGGCTGCTTGACGAAATTCCGGTTTACCTCGACAGTCCAATGGCTATTCGCGCTGCTGAGTTGTGTGTTCAGCATCCATCATTGCTCTCAGCGACCGCACGCGCGATGATCGGTCGTGGGCATTCACCGTTTGAATTTGATTCGCTGCATTGCCTATGGTCACGAAAGCACTCATTGAAGATTGCCGGGCGCGAAGGCGCAGGCATTGTTCTTGCTGGCAGTGGATTCTGCGATGCTGGTCCAGTGTTGCATCACCTTGAGAATGCACTGTGCCACGATCGCGGCTTTGTGGTCTTTACGGGCTACGTGTTGCCAGGCTCGATGGCGGAATCGCTGGCTAGTGGAGTGGCGAAGCGGGTGCGAATCAATGGCACGGAAATTGATGTCCGGGCGCGCATTTCCCGGCTTCAGGGTCTCAGTGGACATGCCGATGCAGACCAAATGTGTGATTGGCTCGCCGGAAGCGGGCACGTTCCTGGCTTGGTGGTCTTGAACCACGGCGATGACGCAGCTCGGATTGGTATGGAAACCCGTATCACCACGGCAATGCCGACCAAAGTAGTACGCCCTGCTTGCCAAGACACTGTTCCGCTCGCCTAAGAATCGTTGGTCGAATAGATACAGGGCGATCGAGGAGGATCAGAACGCTCGGGCGTGATCGCCCCGGTGTCTCTGTGTCTGACCTGGATTGGGGTTAAAACGCACGATCGTCGAAGATGCCCGCGTGATCTTGGATAATCAATACCTTTTCAGCACATTTAGTTGCGGGCAAACAAGGTGCCTTTCGCACAACATCGCGTAGGTACCCCACGTGATCGATTCATGATCGCGTGTAATACCCGCACGATCAGTGAATTCATACTTTCGGCACCAACCCCCAATCACCCGACTAACCCCGCTCGCAATCAATAGTTACTCATCAATGTTGGCAGTGGTGTTCTGTGTTGGATGAACCGTTGTGTACAAAGTTGTCAATTCGCCGATACGATTTCGGCGTCTCCCCGTCGTAGTTTCGGCAACAACATGTTCCACGTGGAACATTACACAAGGAATCCCCATGGCTAAGACCCCGGATGATCGCACCAAGATGACACAGTCCAAGCTCGGTCGAGGGTTAGGAAGTTTGATTCCTGTTTCAATCCAGCGACCTGCGTCTAATACAAGTTCAGTGACCAGTGAGACGTCGAACCTTGAGTCTTCTGAACCAGTGGCGAATGCCAAGGCAACTGAAACAAGCCACCCCACGCTCCGCAGTGCCAACGGAACAGTAGAGCCCAAACCATCTCAAACAGTGATGCTTGCAGACGCCTCCTCCTCGCAGTTGGCCGATGGAATGGTCACTTTCATCGCGGTTCGGGCTATCCAGCCAGGCAAGTACCAGCCCCGCGGCGGTATGGATCCGGTGGCGCTCGACACACTTGCTCGCAGTATCGAGCAGTCTGGATTGATGCAGCCAGTCGTCGTTCGTCCACTTCCTGGCGCAACTGACCGGTTTGAATTGATCGCTGGCGAGCGCCGCTGGCGCGCCATGGACCAACTTGGGCGGACTGAAATCCCAGCGATTGTGCAGTTGGTTGATGATCGGCAGGCAGCCGAGTTGTCACTGATTGAGAACCTGCAACGGGAAGACCTCAACCCGATGGACCGCGCTGCGGCACTTCGGCGGCTTGCGGATGACTTTGGATTAACTCATCATGACCTGGCCGGGCGCGTTGGACTTGACCGCGCGACGGTCTCGAATCTCTTGCGCCTCAATGACCTCGACGGCGGGTCCGCCTCACATGTTCGTTCGGGCGCCATCTCGTTGGGTCACGCCAAGGTTCTCTTAGGGGTAACCGAAGTAGGGGTCCGGCGAAACTTTGCAGAGCAAGCAGCTGTCCATGGGTGGTCTGTTCGTGAACTTGAGGGAGCAATTCGGGACACAGCAGGGGTTCCACGTGGAACATCACCAGCCAAGGCAAAGGGTCGCGGTCCCAAGAGTGCTCATCTCGCGGATCTTCGGCGGCAACTGGAACAACACCTTGGTACCCGAGTAGACATTCGAGTCGGGCGCAAGAAGGGCGCCGGAGAGTTGCGAATCCAATTCTTCTCACTTGATGAATTCGATGGACTCATGCAACGCATCGGATTTGACAAGAATCGTCTACCCGACTAGTAAAGTCCTATAACCTTTTGGTGCCACAGCGATCCATCGCGTTGGATCCATTAGGCTGTCCATCCCCATGAAGACCACCACCAATCATCGTCGTCCTTGGCTCGCCATTGTGTCTCTCAGCGCAGTCAGCAGCGCGCTCATGTTGGGCTTTGCTCAACAGCAGGAACCAGCGACACCCAAGGCCGCCACACCACCAGCCACGGCGACCACTGGTCCACAGGTATTCACAGTGGATGACGTTCACTCTATGGCACTCTTTCGCGTGCAACACTTTGGAGCCGGGCAGTTCTGGGGTCGATTCAATGACATTGAAGGCAACTTCACCTTTGCCCCAGGCAAAGCTGAGGGAATGAAGTTTGACATCACTATCAAGGTGGAGTCGGTTGACACCGCGAATGATGATCTCAACAAGCACCTTCGCAGCCCCGACTTCTTCTCCGCGAAGGACTTTCCATCAATGACCTTCAAGAGCACCAATGCATTGAAGGTTGACGACACCACCTACGATGTCACCGGCGACCTGACGCTGCACGGTGTGACAAAGTCGGTCGTTGCACGCGTGGAGTATTGCGGGATGGCTGACATGGGGCGCGGGCCCAAGGCGGGATTTGAGGCGCAACTACTGATCAAGCGCAGCGACTTTGGCATCAAGTACGGTGTCGACAAGGGCGCCATCGGTAATGACGTGAAGATCATTGTCGGTCTTGAGGGTGTTTTGGCCAAGAAGTGATTCATAGCCAGCTTCATGGAACTTGACATCGTCCTTCGTGCGGTCATTGCACCGGCATTCGCTGTGTTTGTAGCAGCCTTGTTGTTGCACATGATCTCTCGCAAGGGCGGGGTTGCTGGGCGCCACGCACGGTTTCCAGATCACGTGGCGTCGTGGCTCACACCACTCCGATGGATGCCCTTGTTGATCGTTGCACCCGCCATAGCGGCACACATTCTGCTGCAAGGTGGCTTCGAGTGGCCCTGCACAACCTCGTATGAATGGCTTGCAGTTGCGCTGGCGATCGGCGCAGGGATTTCAGTAGTCACCAGCAGTGTTTCAAGCCCCAAAGGGCAATTGCTGGCGACGGTTGTCACCGCTGCATGTGCGATGTTCATTCTCAAACCTCCTGGTCTTGGTGGAGTGGGGTATCAGATCTTTGCTGCAACCATTGCAGTTCTCGCCTCGTTCGGCGCAGCGAAGCCAGCCACACAATTCAGAGTGGCGCCGTTCGTCGCACTATGGATCATTGCGGCGTGCGCAAGCGTCCTCTGTGTACTCAGTGGGTTTGCGAAGCTTGGCATCGTTCTTGGCGCCCTCAGCGGCGGTAGCGCGGCACTGGCAGTGGCCGCCGCAATTGCTCCATCTGTGCGGCTTGGTCGCGGGGGTGCCACCGCATGGGCGTGCGCGCTCGCAGCGTGCATGTTCATCGGTGCCGGCTACGACGAGAGTGGCTTCCCATCGTGGATTTGGGCCATGTTGGCCGCTTCACCGGCACTCATGGGTGTTGGCATGCGCTTTGTGCTCACAACGCACTCGCGTACCCAGGCCTGCGTGGTGGTGGCCGCGCCAGCCGTCCTTGCTGTGTGTGCAGTTACGTGTGCCGTGTTGCTATCCGGCGCGCTGACTCGGCAACCCACGCAAAGCAGCAGCGGCGACCCGTACAACAGTGCCACGCAACCGTAGAATGTCACTCATGCTTGCGTGGATCCCATTTCTGCAACCCGCCCCTAGTGTTTCGACTTACTGGTGGGCATTGGTGTTTCCGCTGTCGGTGTTTGTCAGCATGGCGTGGCGTGCAGTTCGGCAGAAAGATCTGCATGGCTACTGGCCATCGGTCGCCCGGATGTCCGCTCAGATTGTTGTTGGCATGTTGTCGCTCTTTGTTGGTCTCGCGATCATCATTCGCGTGATCATGCCACTGATCCCGGTTGACTGACACGCCGCGCCTTCAACCACGCGGTTACTTCAAGTATCAACCACCACGGTAGGGCGAGGACTGCGGCGTCAAAGAGCGCTTGCGGCAGCATCACCGCACGCGAGGCATGCGGGTCATCACCCAACACACGCCGGACCGCTTCTTTCGGGCTTTCACCACTGGTATCTCGTTCAGCCGGCGGCGGGAAACCCTCATCGCCTCGATCGGCGCGCCAGGTAGCAGTAATGACCGGCAACGGCCAGCCAATTCCAACGGCTGCTGCGCGTATATGTCCACCATCGATTGGCGGTGCAGGCTCTGCCCATCCGGGAACAACCCCGCTCGGTTCGGAGGCGTTCACGAGCGGTCCAACAGTTTCAACGTTGATCCACCGAATACATGCGGACCGCCGTTCGGATCCACTCCACGCCGTTGTTCCACGAAGCAAGAGAACATCAGTGGACTGCTGAATAGCGGACATGGTCATCTGCGCATACGGAACCGTAGCCACCGCGCTCACTGCGCCAAGCAGCAAAGCGAGCAGTAAACGGCGCCGATGCATTCGCCGGCTCATGTCACTTTCTTCACGCCACCACCGGGCTTCTGTCCCTTGGCGATCGGCGCCTTGCGTTGTTTGCCACGCTTGTGAGCTTGATCCTTCGGCTTGTCACCCTTGTGTATGCGCTTCTCTTTGCGCTTCAACGCTGCGGGTGCATTTCGGATCATGGCAGCCAGCGACCGTCCCGGTATCACCGGCGCGTTGGGATCAGTACTGCCACCAACAGTCAATGGGCGGTCAACACGGCGCGCTGGTCGGTCAGTTCGCCCAGCAACGCGCGGTCCGCCACTGCGCGCACCCGTCGGCCGAACACTTGCGGCACGAGCGGGAGCGGGTCGCGCACTCGCTCCACCCGCGCCGGTTGGTCGAGCGCCAGTCGGTCGAGCGCTCGCAGCACGCGCACTCGCAGGTCGAGCACTCGGCGTTCGTGGCCCAACAACACGTGGTCCCGCGGTGCGGCTTCCGGCGCTGCGCGGTCCACCAGTGGTCATCTCCACTTCGCGATCTGGGACAGCCCCGTCGCGCATGCGCATGTAGGCGGCGTATGTGGGTGGCTTCTTCGGCATCAACTTCACGCGCTGCGTTCGTTCCACATGGAGCCATCGCTCAACGTCAGCCGGGCAACGCAATGTGAATGCCTCTGCGCTGCCGCCACCGTGACCAGCTCGGCCAACGCGGTGCACGTATTCCTCGGGCAGCAATGGAACGTCATAGTTGATGACGCAGCGAGCAGCCGGCACATGCAGTCCGCGTGATGCAACATCGGTCGCCACCACTACATCTGCATGACCAGTGGTGAATGCAGCAAGCGCTTCGGTTCGTTGTCGCTGGCTGCGGTCACCATGGATCAGAACCGTTTTGATTGCGTGACGACGCAGTGCCGATGCCACCCATCCGGCGCGCCGACGTGTGCGGCAGAAGACCATTACGCCCTTGCGATTTCCATCTTTAATGAGGGCAACCGTC
>JBIKZY010000194.1:0-4029 GCA_044354475.1 Phycisphaerales bacterium | reverse complement strand
CCAAGGTGATCGAACCGACGGCAACCTGCACGTCCACCAAACGCGGATTTTCAGCGAGTAACGAGCGGAATTCCACAAGGGCTTCTTGATAATCCCCGCGGTCTGCAACACCCTGCGCGCGCCGAAGGCGGTCCGACTCTTCGGCCGTTGGAGCAACTGCGCCAACGCGTGCCGCGGTGAGTTCCGTATCCGACTTTGCCCATGGCCGACAACCACTCATCAGTGTCAGCGTCACCGACGCAAGCAGCGCTAGTGACAAGGCGCGTAGCCACGCGGCGTTTGCGCGGTCGGGATCCCGTCCGCGAAGTTTGCCTTCCTTCGGCGTTTCCATAATCATGGGAACGTGACGAAATGCCGACATGTGCGCAATCGCCGCAAAGCACGGCTTGCCACAGGTACCGCCGCCAAGATATTCATGGCGGTCAAGATGTGAACCGATGGCGCCCTTGGAATCGTTGACATGAATGACTCGCACATGAGCGCGTCCGACGACGGATTCAAATGACTGCCAGAATGCTTTTGCTTTCGCTGCCGTCGAAGTGTCATGGCCATACGCAGTGGCGTGACACGTGTCGAAACAGAACGCTACGCGTTCCGGGTGCTTGACCGCCCCACGAATGCGAGCAAGATGCTCCAGCGGTCCGCCGAGGTTTGTGCCACTGCCGACGGTGTTCTCAATGCAAGTGACGGTGTGATAGCCCTTGGTGGATTGGTGAATGGCATCAAGTTCAACCACCAGCCTGCGAATACCCGCTTCTTCGTCCGCTGCATTTCCAGCCGTGCCAAGGTGCGCGCCCGGGTGCATGACGCAGGATGGAATGCCCAGTTGCTCGCAGCGTTCGGTCTCTTGCAATTGCAGCGCCCGGCTTTTGGCACGCATGTCTGCATCAGGGGACGCGAGGTTCACCAAGTAACTGTTGTGACTGACCAAGTGCCGCTCCGGGTGAATATGCCAACCGGCATCCTGGACTGCGGAACGAAAGTTGGTTGTTTCCTCATCAGTGAGCGGCTTCCACTTCCATTGCCGCTGATTCTTGGTGAACACTTGCACGCAATCGAGACCAAGTCGAACCGCATCGAGGATAGCCAGATGCATTCCGCCAGCGATACTGAGATGACTGCCAACAAGCACCTAGTTGTTCACCTTGATGTGTTGATCCGCAAGCAGAGCCAGCAGTGTTGCTGCGGCGCGTGCGGCATGGACGCGTAAATCCGGGACCGCCGTTGATTCCCACAAGTCACCGCGACGGAGTGCGCCGGCAATGACAATGCGCGGATTTGCAACACCGTTGGCGCTGATCATTCGAGACTCGTCATCGGAGCGAAGTCCGAGACCAAGATCATCAGTACAGGCCAGACCGGTGCGTTGCACGCTGGCTAGGAGTGAGTGGTGCGTATCGCGCAGATTCATTGATGGGCCGGTGCAATTGATAACGCGCGCCACCGTGTGCACATGCGTTGCACCATCGGCACCTCGAACCGACGCGGCAACGGTCCCGCTGGTTGCTGGGTGCATGGCTACCAATTCGCCGCGCTCAATGAGCAGTGTGCCAGCCGCGCACTGAGCAGTGATGTCAGCAAGCACTTGACATGGCACGCGGTGACGGTGAATTTCCCACAACGCGCGCGCTCGGCGGATGAACTGGCGCCGCTCGGCGGTCGACCATGACTTCCAAATGGCTGGAATGTGCGGGCGAATGGCGTCGATGGCGCCCTGCCAGCCGAGTCCAGCGGCGATGCGCTGCCGGGCAGCACTGCGAAGTGCTGACAGCACCTTGGCGGGACTTCCAGCGAACTGCTCCCTGGTTGCGAGCATCGGTGGCTCACCATGATCGGCGTGCGGCAGTGGCAATCGACCGTTTCGCGAGACCATCCGGATGATGCCACGGTGCCCGAGGCGCCGTAAGCCCTCCGTGATATCGACGGCGGTCAGTCCGCTACCAAGCAACATGATCTCAACATTCGGGGGAATGCCAAGGAGTGCCCCGGCCTTCCATGGATCAGGAATGAGTGCCGCTGCTGGTACGTCCTGCGCATGGGCCGCCCACGGCGCACGCGACGCCGGCAAGCCAGGGGCAATGACGACGCACTGAGCGACCATCGGCTGCGGGCGAGCCGGTACATCGGCAGCACCACAAGCGCAGTCCAGCGTCAGATTCACATGCGACTGCGCGTCGTGCATATCAATCACCGCTGCGCGCACAAATGAAACATGCGCACCCGAGCGCGCCACTTCGTCCACTACAAATTCCGTCAGGTACGCACCGAACAAAGCGCGGGGGACAAATGCATCGGCACGAAATTTCCCTGGCGTCTGTTTTTCAAGCCACCGATGAAAGCTGGTTGGATCTTCAGTGATTGGTCCCATGCGACCAGCCGGCACATTCAACAGGTGACCCGAGTCACAGCCACCGTAAGCAGTACCTGGAAATTGCAGCGGATGACATTCAATGACGGCAAACGTGCCGGATGAACGCGCGCGGCACAGATGTACCAATGCCACCAGACCGCTAAACCCGCCGCCCACAATCGCCACATCAACCTGAGCAGGCGCTGTGTCAATCCAGCGAATCTGTTGGCTTGATGATGTTGGCGTTGATTTCACGGGTGATTGCATCACGTCTTCACACCATGCGCGAGCCCGCTGCGCGAGCCGCGGCCACAATCCGATCAGCGGTACGCACTGCAGCGAATCCATCCTCGGCATCAACGAGCGGCCGACGTCCCGCACGGATGGCGTCGATGAAGTCCTCCGCCTGCAAACGCAGTGGCTCGCCGGCATGAACATCAAGTGGCTCGACCTGCAGAAGGTCCAAGAAATTCAAGTGACTCAGATCAGCGCCCTTCTTCAAGAGCTCGCGCACTTCGGAAATCTTGTCGGCGTTGGGGCCCTTGCGCGCCACTGTGCCCTTGCGATCGACAAAGTCGGCGCTGACATAGGTGTCATCGCTCATGATGCGAATTTTCCGTTCGGTTTTCATGGCAATTCGGCTAGCCGTCACGTTGGCGACTGGCGTGTAGCCGTCCGCCATGCGCGGGAACTCCAGTCGGGCATTGCAGACGTCTTCCGCTTCGCCAAGGACACTTACGGCGCTAGCGCGGACTTCGACTGGCTCCGCACCAAAGAGCATCAGTAAGACATCAAGGTCATGGATCATCATGTCCAAGACCACCCCGACATCCACACTTCTGAATGTCATGGGGCTGACACGGTCGACTTCAACAAAGCGTGGTGCAAGGCCCAGCTTGCGCACCGCCACCATCACTGGGTCATAGCGAACTACGTGACCAACCTGCAACAGTGCACCGCTCCGTGCGGCAGCGTCGGCGATCGCTCGCGCTTCTACCGGTGTGGGTGCAAGGGGCTTTTCAATCAGGCAATGCACGCCAGCGGCAAGCAGTTTTTCGGCGGCCGCGCGGTGATGAATCGTTGGGGTGGCAATCGTTACCACATCGACGCCCGCGGCAATGAGTGCATCGACTTCGGAATAGCCTTTGCCGCCGTACTTTTCCACCACCTGTTGGCAACGATCGGCGCTGGAGTCAACCACTCCAACCAGATCGCAGCCTTCTACTTGCGTCCATAAGCGTGCGTGGTGATTTCCCATCTTGCCAACGCCCACAACGCCGCAGCGGAGAGTGGCGGTACTTGTCTGTGTCATAGAAGTCTCCTCTGCGCGATGCGCTTGCAATACATCAGGCATTCACGAGCACGCGCTCGACGGCGTTGCGGAACATCCGCAGTCCAAGTGGTTCGGCCGCGCGTTGATGCGCAGACAACCGCGTCCAGCGCGGGTGTTGCGTCCAACGCGTGAAGCGCTCGGGATGCGGCATCAATCCAAACACCAACCCACTGGCGTCGCAAATGCCCGCGATGCGGCGCATGCTGCCATTGAAGTGATCTGCTGAGTGGTAGCGGACGGCAACTTGCCCATTGGCCTCCAGCGCATCAAGGAGCGCTTCGTCAGCGACCAATCGACCTTCGCCGTGTGCGCTGGGAAGGATCCCCGTGGCATCGTCACACTCAAG
>JBIKZY010000193.1:0-4036 GCA_044354475.1 Phycisphaerales bacterium | reverse complement strand
GGAGTTCTGCACACTATTCGACGGTTTCTCCATTGGATCCAATGACCTTACGCAACTGACGCTTGGCATCGACCGCGATTCGGATGTGCTCGCTCCGCTCTTCGATGAGCGCGACCCGGGCGTGAAGATGCTGATCGAACAGGTGGTGCGTGTGGCGCATTCCAACGGTCGCAAAGTGGGGATCTGCGGCGAGGCGCCGAGTAACTATCCAGACTTTGCGGAGTGGTTGGCGAACATCGGGATTGATTCAATGTCACTGAACCCGGACTCGCTGCCGACGGTGGCACGGCAAATCGCCGTCGTCGCACAGCCGCCGATCGAGGTACCCGGAAGCAACCCCGGATGAAGGTCACTGTGTTCGGCACCCATGACTACGACCGCGCCTCGCTCGAAGCAGCGAATGCCGGCGGAATGCATGTGTTGGACTTCGTCACCGAAGGACTGAACGCGCGCACCGCCGTACGTGCGTGTGGAGCGGGCGCGGTCTGCACATTTGTCAATGATCGTTTGGACGCACCCGTGCTTGAAGCTGTCTATGAAAGTGGCGCGCGACTGGTGGCACTCCGATCAACCGGGTACGACAATGTGGATCTCGTCGCCGCAAAGAAACTCGGGCTGACGGTGCTCCGAGTTCCGGCGTACTCGCCCCACGCGGTGGCCGAACACGCGATCTCACTGATCATGACGCTCAACAGAAAGACGCATCTGGCCAATGCGCGCGTTCACCGACAGGACTTCACGCTGGACGGACTGGTGGGGTTTGATTTGTTTGGAAAGACCGTGGGCGTGGTCGGTACGGGACGGATCGGCGTTGTGGCGACGCGGATTCTTGGTCAAGGATTCGGCTGCAAAGTCCTCGCTACCGATCCGGTTCCTTGTTCCGCATGTATGGAAATGGGAGTGCGGTATGTGGAACTTGCTGAACTGCTCGCCGCTGCCGACATTGTCACCCTGCACTGCCCGCTCGACTCCGGCACGCGGCACCTCATAGATGGCGCAGCGCTTAAACGGATGAAGCCCGGGGCAATGCTGGTAAACACGAGCCGCGGCGCGGTACTTGATACGCAGGCGGCCATCGCAGCACTGGACTCGGGAAAGCTCGGAGCGCTTGGGCTTGATGTCTATGAAGGCGAAGCAGCCCTCTTCTTTCGAGACCTTTCAGATCAAGCGCTCACCGATGAGACATTCAAAAAGCTTCTCGCGTTTCCGAATGTCATCGTCACCGGACACCAAGCATTCCTCACGCGTGAGGCACTCCGCGGCATCGCTGAGACCACCATCCGGAATCTCACTGACTTTGAGCGCGGCGATCCGTGCACGGACAACCTCGTACCGCATCGCTGAATCCATGTGCGTAGCGAAGTACTCGTCCCACGAGCGCAAACAATGTTGCCTGTCAGATGCCCTTGACCTTGTTCGCTACCGCTTTACTTTCCACCTCGGCTAAGTACTTGCGCGTTGCCGCCGGAAGCAATGTCCACATGCGGATCGCGAAGATCAGTCCAACGATGGTGAATGGGAACAGGAACATCGGCCAGTAGGCCCAACTCTTGGTGGCAAGAATTCCCACGGCAAACGCTTGAATGGCGCTGCCGAGTTTGCTGAAAGCGTCCGCAATTCCGGTGGCCGTGGCTGCTGCCTTCTTGCCGCCGAAGTCGGCGGTGGCCGTGCCGGACATGATGCTGTGCACGCCGATCACGCCCATCATGGTGCCGATGGCGCATGCGCCGATGATCCACGGACGTGCCGTCAAGAACAGATCCGTGAACGAGCCCGATACTGCGCCAACCGATTCTGCCGTTGCGTTGATCGGTTGCCACACCAAGGTGAGGATCATGGTGCCGGTGGTGGCAAACATGATGCACTGCATCAGCGCCGCCGATGGCGCACGGCGTGATTGGAACAGGCGGTCGCTGAGCCAACCCGCGGTAAATCCGCCCGCGATGCCAGTGACGCAGCCCCAGAAACCCCAGTTCTGCGTGACCACCGGCACGCCCAGCGGCGTTTCCTTGGCGAACAGCAGGTACCAGTTCAGGATGCCGTCGCGGAGCACACCAGAGGTGAGTTCAACAACGCCAATCATCAGGATGATGGGGTTACTGAGGATCTTCCAGATCAACTGGAAGTAGCCGTACTTTTTGTCCTTGGTGTCATCATCAGAGGCGTCATGCGTATCGAGCGGATCGAAGCCTGCTTGGTCGGGCCGGTCTCTCAGGAGCACCACGTCAATCAGTGCCCACACGACCATGATCATTGCTGGGATCAAGAAGATCAACCACAGCGCCGGAACCGTCCGGCCATCCAAGATGAAGAGTGAATTCAAGATCGTGCGCGTGGTGGTTGGTACGGCAGGCTGCTCTAGCTTTACCGCATCAGCAATGGCGCGCCCCCAGTCGAATGCGAAGTACACGCCCAGTGAGATCAGCGTGCCGAAGATAGCGCCAAAGGTGCCGCGCTCACGGACGTGGAACCAATAGCTCTTGACCTTGATGGTGCTGACTGCACCAAAGCTTTGGAAGAGCATGTTGAGACTGTAAAGAACCGCCAATGCCACGCCGAGTTTCACTTGCAGCTTGTCGTACATAAAGAGGTAAAGCGCACCCGCCATGCATGCGTTCATCATCGCGGAACCCAGCGCCCCAATCAACATGCCACGCTTGCCACCCATCTTGTCAACGAGTGGTCCAATGAAAAGCAGACCGATCGCATACGTGGTGGCACCGGCACTGGCAATGAAGCCGAACTCTGCTTTGGTCATCAGCGCACCAAGGGCAACCGCCGCCACCGCCAGGTTGTAACGCCCCATGTACAGAAATGAATAGGTCATCCCCAGGGGGAACCAGTTCACAAAGCGCCGCCACATGAACTTGCGCGTGTGCTTGAGCGGGTTGGTCAGGAAGTACAGGGTGATGATGAAGGCGAGAGCGAGGCTGACCACAAAGAGTGTCGGTATCATGAGGCGTTCCAGTGGTGAATGAGTCAGGACGCAGGCTGACAAAGCGTAACTGAACGCGGCACGGCGTCGCTGTTCCGGGGGGAGTGGCTCAGAGTTCGAACGGACAGGCTGCCATCTGGCCCATACTGCCCTGGTTGCCAACTCACACCGCCACCGCGGCTCGTTGATCGATGATGGCGTTCAGTGTGGCGCTTGGTCGCAGTGCAGCAGTCACGCGCTTGGCGTCTGGGTGGTAGTAGCCGCCAATGTCAATCGCCTTGCCCTGCACCGCGTTCAGTTCCGCCACGATCTTCTGCTCATTAGCCGTGAGTTCCGCAGCAATCGGTGCAAAGTGCGCAGCGAGGGCTGCGTCCTTGGTCTGCCGAGCAACCGCCTGCGCCCAGTACAGCGCCAAGTAGAAGTGGCTGCCACGATTGTCAAGATCACCAACCTTGCGGGCTGGTCCCTTGTTGTTGCGCAGGTACTCGCCGGTAGCGGCATCAAGCGTTTCTGCAAGGACCGCTGCGCGTGCGTTCCCGGTGCGCTGCGCCATGTGCTCAAAGCTGGCAGCAAGCGCCATGAATTCACCGAGCGAATCCCAACGCAGACTGTTCTCCGCAACAAACTGCTGCACATGCTTGGGGGCTGAGCCACCGGCGCCGGTCTCAAAGAGTCCGCCGCCGTTCATGAGCGGCACAATAGAAAGCATCTTGGCGCTGGTGCCCACTTCAAGAATCGGAAAGAGATCCGTCAGGTAGTCGCGCAACACATTGCCGGTGACTGAAATGGTGTCAAGACTCTTCTTCATGCGCTCCAGGCTGAAGAGGCAGGCCGCAGCGGGCTCGAGCACGCGGATGTCAAGTCCCTTGGTGTCATGATCGGCCAAGTAGGCGTTGACTTTGGTCAAGAGTTGTGCGTCGTGCGCACGCTTGGAATCAAGCCAGAACACCGCAGGCGTTCCAGTGGCACGCGCACGAGTGACGGCAAGTTTCACCCAGTCGCGGACGGCGGCGTCGGTCACGCGACACGCGCGCCAAATGTCACCAGCCTGAACCGCATGCTGCATGAGCGTCGTGCCGGCGGCGTCAACCACGCGCACCG
>JBIKZY010000192.1:0-4127 GCA_044354475.1 Phycisphaerales bacterium | reverse complement strand
TTCATCCAGCGCATTGAAGACCATCTGGCCTATGACAACTATCGCCCCGTCGACATCGACGAGGCGAGGAAGCAGATGCGTGTCAGCACTGACGACGCCGAGGCGTTTGCAGGTGCTGTTGAACGGCTGACTGCCGAAGGCCGCTTGGAAGTGGGGCCTGATGGAAAGCTGCGGCTGCCGCGCTACAAGGAAGAGGTCGAAGGAAAGCTCAAGCTCAATCCGCGCGGCTTCGGATTTGTGGTGCCGGATCATCCCACCCGCGAAGGCGATCTCTTCGTTCCTGTTGGCCAAACCAAGGACGCGTTGAACGGCGATCGCGTGCGCGCCAAGGTGTTGCGCAAGGGCGGTGGTCATCCAATGACCCGCGGCGGAACCGGTGCACAAGAAGGACCAACCGGACGAATCATTGAAGTGCTCGAACGCGGCCAGCAGCGCTTCGCAGGAACGCTGACGAAGTCTGGGCGCGAATGGCTGGTTGTTCCCGATGGCCGATCACTGCGCGATCCGGTGGTGGTTCGCGACGCGGGTGCCAAGGGTGCGAAGGCTGGCGACAAGGTGGTCTTTGAAATCATCCGCTACCCCACTGACCTTGATTACGCAGAAGGCGTGATCACCGAAGTGCTTGGTGAAGCGGGACGACCGGACGTGGAAACGCGCGCGGTGATCGATGTATTCCAACTGAAGACCGAGTTCCTGGAAGAAGCGGTTGACGAGGCGCGCGAAGCAACACGTCGGTTTGACCTTGAATCCACTGGTCCGTGGGAAGACCGCGAAGATCTCACGAAGAAGTTGGTGTTCACCATCGACCCGCCGGATGCGCGCGACTTTGACGACGCCATCAGTCTTCAGCACGATGCCGTGCGCGGTGATTGGGAACTTGGCGTGCACATCGCTGACGTGGCGCACTGGGTGAAACCAGGCAGCACACTTGACGAGGGAGCGCGCGAACGCGGCAACAGTGTGTACTTGCCGCGCTTGGTCATCCCCATGCTTCCAGAAAGTCTGTCGAACGGAATCTGCAGTTTGCAAGAAGGGGTGAATCGATTCTGCAAGAGTGTGTTCATTACTTTCGATTCGCACGGCAAGCCGGTTTCGCATCGGCTCTCCAGCACGGTGATCTGCAGCCGCAAGCGCCTCACTTACATTGAGGCACAGGCCGTGATCGACGGCGACCTTGTCAAGGCGCGCGCGCACGCGAAGACTGAAACCGAATGCGATATGGAAGTCATTGACGCGCTGCACCTCGCCAATCGCCTGGCAAATTTGCTGCGCGAGCGCCGCCGTTCCGATGGCATGATTGCGCTGAATCTGCCTGATGTTGATCTGCTGTTTGATGACGCCGGACACGTCAAGGGTGTCGAGCGTGAAGACACCAGTTTCACCCACACACTGATCGAGATGTTCATGGTGGAAGCCAACGAAGCGTTGGCACGCACCTTCAGTGACTTGGGCCTGCCGCTCCTGCGCCGCATCCATCCAGAGCCAACATTTGGCGACATGGAAACACTGCGGACGTTTGCGCGTATTGCCAAGTTCCGCCTGCCGGAAGAACCAACACGGCGTGACTTGCAGGCGTTGTTGCAAGCAACTGCTGAGGGCGAGGCCGCGCGTGCCATCCACTTTGCAGTGCTGCGCACGCTGTCCAAGGCCACCTACTCGCCGGCGCTGGTTGGCCACTATGCGCTCGCCAGCGAACACTACGCACACTTCACAAGTCCGATTCGCCGCTACCCCGATCTCACCGTGCATCGCGCGCTTGCTGCGTACTTGGATGCAACTGAGAACGGCACCAAGACCGGCGGCAAGAAGCGTCGCGATTTAGCGCATCGACTTGAAGCGGATGATCGAGTGATTGATGAAAGCACGCTGGTACGCATCGGCATGCACTGCAGCGAGACGGAGCGTAACGCTGAGGAAGCCGAGCGCGACCTGCGCACCTTCCTGGTGTTGAGCTATCTCAAAGAGCATCGCATGGCAGATACGTTCGATGCGTTGGTCACCGGGCTCAGCGGTACTTCGTTGGTGTTCTTGAGCCTTGAAGAAGTGCTGGCCGAGGGTGCCGCGCGTGTCAGTGAATTGCCTGCAGGCATGACGCGTGCCGACCACTGGATTCTGAATGAACTGACTGGCCGCTTGGTTGCGCCGCGCAGTGGAATGTCCATCGGTCTTGGCGACCGCGTGCAAGTCACGATTGCCATGATTGACCTAGCGGCACGGAAGATGGACCTCACCGTCACCAAGCTTTCGCCGCGCAAGGACCTCGACAACTTGAGTCCGCGCGATCTCACCAACATCCGTCAGCAGAAGCCTGGATCTGCCCCACGCGATGGTGGAGGATTTGCCCCGGGCCAAGGCGAACGAGGCCGAAAGGGCCGTGATCGCTCCAAATACAAGCAAGGCCGCCGCGGCAAACGCAGCTGGTAAATAGGCGTTGGATACCCATTAAATAGGTGCCGTTCACCACTGTCCCCATTTTGTGTGGCCGCATAAACGGCTGGCGTTGACCACTGTCTGTCGCTTACGCGTCCTTACTTCAACCTGGTCAATTCTGGATCTCTTAGGATCCGGGCATGATCATTGCCATGCTGGTACTTGTGCTGCAGACGCAGCCGACCGCAGCCTCGAACGCGCCACCGGCATCCGCTCCGGTACCGAGCGCATCTCCCGTTCCGCCAGCGCAAACATCAAGCACACCCGCTGAGTCGCAACCTGACCTTGCGCGTTCGCTCGAACGCGCGGGCGACAACGCTGCTGCACTGAAGCAAGCGATCGAGTCCATTGAGCCCGCGTACCGCGCCGACATGGAATGGCTGATCGCCACCATGCCGGAGATCGATCTCAAAGCGCTTACCGCAGAGTTCCTTTTGAAGAACGTGCGCCTCGCGGAGCGCGCGCGGCTGGAGGCTCCATGGGGCAAGGACATGCCGGAGTCCATCTTCCGCCAATACGTACTTCCGTACGCAAATGTCAACGAGCGTCGTGATGATTGGCGCCAAGACTTCTTCGATCGCTTCACCAAGGAGGCGTGGAAGTTCAAGGATCCGATCGATGCCACCAAGTGGATCAACGATCATCTTCCTGACGCGCTCAACGTGCACTTTCATGCAACCAAGCGCAAGAAGCCTGATCAATCGCCGTATGAGAGTATGGAGCTCAACTACGCCAGTTGCACCGGGTTGAGCATCTTGGTAATCGATGCGTGCCGCGCGTGCGGAATTCCGGCACGCATGGTGGGTTGCCCGGCGTGGAAGAAGGTGCAGGGAAACCACAACTGGGTAGAAGTGTGGTGGAACCGTTGGTACAACGTCGGCGATTCGGGCAGTGATCCGCGCGGCGTTGACTGGGTGCAAGAACGTTGCCTGACCGAAACCGACCCGGATGATTGGGTGCACGCGGTCTATGCAGCCGTGTGGCGGCCAACCAATACGAAGTATCCGCTGGTGTGGGCGTTTGAAATCGAATACGTACCGGCCGTGAACATCACGCGCTTCTATACGGACGCGGTGGAACATCCGGTGACGGTGCCTGGTGGTGGCGCGGCAAACATCGAAGTCATGTGGGCGGGTGAATTGGTCGCACGCGGAACGGCGGGCGCGGACGGCAAGGCCGTGCTACCACTGGCCCGCGGTGGGCAGTTCGAAGTGACGTTCCGTAAGGCGGATGGGACGAAAGTCACTGAGATTGTCAAACCCTGAGTTGGGGAATGGGTCGGCGGTGAGGCATTGCGGGTTTGTGCTGGGGCGTTGATGCAACACGATTGCATACTGGCCCGCATCCGCCTTACGAGGATGGCCGCTGAGCGCGGCCCTATCCTCTCCGGCGCCTGCGGCCAGGTTGCGCGTTGATGCATCACGGTTTCGTCGTGAGTCGGGTTGTGGCATCACGCCTGTCTACTGGCCCGCATCCGCCTTACGAGGACGGCCGCTGAGCGCGGCCCTGTCCTCTCCGGCGCCTGCGGCCAGGTGAACGGGTTCCAGTCCCTGGTGTCCACGTGACTTCAGTGTTCGAGCCCCCGCAGTGAGCACGGGATCCTCGGTAAGCGGCGTGTGAAACTGAGAAGTCCGGCAGTTGGACGTACGCCCCGTGGGTGCCAACCGGACGAACAGATTCGCCCGAGGCTAAGCGGA
>JBIKZY010000191.1:0-4140 GCA_044354475.1 Phycisphaerales bacterium | reverse complement strand
CGAGCGGTTTCTTGGAGTAAGGCAACCAAATGCGCCGGGCGCACCAGTGGCGTTTGAACACGACCCGACCAAGGTTGCCGAGCGCATCCGGGAGGCGGCGGGTGACGGGGTGGGTGCGGGTGCAGGAACAGGTGCGGGTGCGGGTGCGGGAACGGGCGCAGGTGCGGGGGCAGCCGCCAAGGGTGCTACCGCGCGCTAGTTTGGCGCTAGAAGTTGCGCAAGTTTGCGCCGTGCTTCAACATCGGTGGTCTTGGAAATCAATTCGTTCACCCACGTATCGGCGGCAATGCGGCCATCGACGGCGCGCACTGCTGGCAACAATGCCTGTGCGTCCATATCTAAGCGCGGCGCGCGCATGGCACTCTTCAGTGCGGTGAGGGTGACTGGATCGCGCAGCGTTGAGATATCAAGCGCCCACAGGTGCCACAACATGTCACGCTGTTCGTCGGTTGGATCTCGAGCGATCGACCATGCTTCCATGAACTCTGCACGTGTGCCCGCGCGGAAGATTGGACCAAGAGCAATGCGCGCCACTGCATCTGCCGCGCCCTTCGCTTTGGCAAGTTTCCACAACTGCGCGGCGACCGTGTCATCGCCGGCAAGAACCAGGTCACGCATGGCGCGCGCACATGATTCACGGGTCACCGCGGGGTCGGCGTCCTTCAGCTTCTCAAGTGCAGCGCGTGCTGAATCACGGAGATCCATTTCGCCCGCCACCAGTGCAGGCGCATGATCGCGGCCGGGCAGCATGGCAAGTGTCTTGGGGGCAGGCATGGTCATCAACGGATCGCCAATGGTGGCGACGCGCCACACCTGCGCGATCGGATCACCGGGCCACTGTCGACCCGCCACCAAGAACGGCGTCAGCGCGGCAAGGCGCTGAATGATGGTGGCCGGTGGAACAAACGCGGTCAGATACGGTTCGTGCACCGAGCCGACATAGGCGTACACCCCGTGATTGAGCCATCGACCACCAACGGTGTAGGCAGCATCGGGGGCTTGCAGCGAGAAACTGTGAATCATGGAAAGCGCCAGCGGCTTTCGTAGAACCGGGATATCGGTGGATGGCGCGTTTGATGAGGTCTCCACCTCAAAGAAATCAGCATTGCCGCTGGAGTTCATGAAGAGAACATCCGGACCGATGCCCTTGGGCAAGAGTGATCGCCACGAAGTAAGTGTTCCGTTGCTGCCCTCCCATGATTTCATGGTGAAGCCTTCTTGCGCCAGGACAGGTGTTGCCTGTGCAAATGAATACGCGGCGTACATGCCACCGGTGCGGTTGGCGTATCCATCGAACATCCATGTTTCGGTGCGATGCAGAAACAGCGAGCACATGGCCATGTATGCGGAACGAGTGCTGGTGCCAAAGATCTGTGCTGCAAATCCCCAGCGCGATCCATCGTCGTTGCGGCAGAGTGCATCGGTGAGTGAAAGCGGTCCGGTTTCCTTGGGAAGTTGCGGGTTTCGACCGCCGGCGGGCGACGGAAGATCAACGCGCAACGCGGCGTGACGACACAGAGTGAACGTCTCTAAGTCATCGCCAAGTGTGTTCCACGTCAGGCCGCTTGATGCAAAGGAATTGCGCACTGCGGTATCAAGCGCTGCAAAGTCTGTTGCACCAAGGATGTCGTTACTGCTACTTCCGGCGGGCTCTTCAATCCATACGAGTGGTTGGCCGCGTCCGGCTGCAAGCGCCACTGCGGCGGTCCATGCTGGATCCTTGACTGATGCGCCAACGATTCCAGCGGGAACCAGGCCGATGGCACGCAGTGCGGCCACGGAGCCGCTGGCGGGGTCACCGCCCCATGCGCGCGCGATCGCGGCATCGACGGCGGCACGCAGCGCGGCATCATCGGCGGGTATTGCTGATGCGGGGCGACGGATCACCTGTGCTGGCTTGAAGGCGCGGATGAAGCGCGGAGCGAATTCGTCATCCTCAATGAGAACCGGCCAGCGCGCCTTGGGAGTCCAACGCGCAATTTCTGCAAGGTAGGCGCCTTCATTGGCAACCAGCACGACGCGATCAACGACGGGGAGCTTTCCTTCGATACCGAGTGAACGCATACCAAGCCGCGCAAACCATGGCATCTCCGCCATGCGTTTCGCTTGCTCTTGTTCCGGCGTGAGGGTTGACTGGCTCGCGGGCGCGGGAGCGGAGACGACGGTGGGCGCGGAAGTAGGCGCGGGTGTCGGCGTGGATGCAGGTGTCGGCGCGGGTGCGGGCGTCGGTGCGGGCGGTGCTTGTAACGCCCATGCGAGTGCGAGCGGAAGCGTGATGAGCGCGGTGGCAGTCATACGACCGATGATAGAGAAGCGCTATCAGTACGGCGCGTGTGAGTGGCAAACTTTAAGTAGTCGCCCGACGCTTGATCATGCAACCGTTGCGCGCCACAGTGCCGCCGCAAGGAGCGCACCGAGGACTGGGCCAACAATGCCAATCCACGCACTGCGCCAATCGCTTCCGCCCTTACCGGGAATGGGCAGGAACGCGTGTGCAACGCGCGAACCAAAATCGCGGGCAGGATTCATGATGCAATCGCTGGCGCCGGCAGCACCTAGGGCGAGGACCGCAAGGGTCATGCCGGCGATCAGGAGCGCAAGCATCGGTTGAACAACTGAAATTGGCGTGGCCGTCAGTTGGAAGGCAACGCCGTCCTCCATTTGATCCGCGCTGCCGGCATCGATGGTCGCTCCGGCGATCAGGCGCAGAATGACATAGACAAAGACGGTGGACGCAAGCACCTCGGAAAGAAGGTTGGAGAGCGGCGCACGAATGCGCGGCACGTTTACAAAGACTGCCAGTTTGGTCTGCGCATCGTCGGTGCGTGACCAGTACGGCAAGAACTGCAACCAGGCGACTGCTGCACCAACAAACGCGCCAGCGCATTGCGCGGTGATGTTGCCTGCCAGCATGTCGGACTTGAGTCGACCAATGGACCACATCGCTACGGTGACTGCGGGGTTGAGTTGTGAGTCACTTCGACCAGCCACCAGCAAGCCGGCAGCAAGGGCCGCGCCCCATCCAAGAACTGCAGTTCCGTAACTTCCGCCAACACCGGGCGCGCGAGCGAGGCGCAGGTTTGCAGTGACGGCTACGCCGAGAAACACATACACGGCGGTGCCGAGAAATTCGCTCGCAAATGGAGTCATGGCGCGGAGTGTAGGTCGTGATCCTTTGCTTCGACGCCGGCGAGCAGGCAGAAGGAGCGCCACGCCTTACAACGCGCGCGGAGTTCTGCGGGAGCCACCACGCGCAGGCGTTCTACTGCAAGAACTCGCCGCTGACCGTCGACCGCTGTGAGTGCGTTGACGCCGGATGCATCAATAGCAGTACGGAGTGCCTCCGTGTCTGCATATGAGCCATTCATCAGGGTGTTCAGGCGCTCAATCCGCTGTTGGCAGACCACGGTGGCCTCGGCTCGCCAGGCATCGGCCGCATTTGCAATGGCCACGCGGGTAGCGATGTCCTCGGGCGGAAGCACGTCACAGAGCGTGAGCGCAACGATGGCAATCTCTGCGTCGGACCGATGTGCATCTGGATAGCCGCGACGAACTGCGGCCGTGCGCACACGCGCGGCATCTTCCGGGGATAAGGCATTGCATACGGCGTTGATCGCTTCGTTCGCGGTTACGCGAGCAGCGCGCGCGGCGGCTGATGCATTCGCAGTGATCTGATCAATGTGTACTTGCCGCGCAGTATGGAATCGCAATCGTTCCAGTTGGCTCATACTTGCCAACGAATCAGGCATGGATCCGCGCTGCGACGCGGTAAGAAGCATGCGGGTGTCGTGCTCTGCTTTGATGGTGGCGCACACTGGGGATTCGCGCGCAGCAAGAACGTCCACGGCGGCACGGCGGGCGGCGGGCGACAGTTGCGCGGATATCACTACCAGCGCGGGATTCACGCGCAATGCGCCAAGCATGTCTTGATCAAGGTATGACCAGTTCGCTCGGGACTGCGGGTTACCAGCATTGCACGCCATCCGTAAGAGCGCCGCATCGCTATCACTCAGCCCGGTGCCGAGCGCGGCGGCAATAGCCGCTTGGAAATCCGTCTCCACGCGTGCGCTCGCGGCGATCCGCTCCGCATCGGCACGCACGCACGGCGGGCACTGCGCCACGCCATCAGCATTCATCGTG
>JBIKZY010000190.1:0-4174 GCA_044354475.1 Phycisphaerales bacterium | reverse complement strand
GTGGCGGAAACGAGAATTGCGCGAGCGACGGTGTTCACGGTGTTCATGGCAATACAGGGAACCGAATACTATGGATGCTGAATGCAGCCGCCCAATGAATATGCCATGAAACGCGCGAATGGGACGAGGAGTTCGTCCCAGACGGTTCGAACGCTGCAATTAGCCGGATTCACACTCGTAGAACTACTGGTTGTACTAGCCATTATCGGCGTCTTGGTGGCAATCATCGTTCCGGTTGCCCTTGGCGCCCGTCGGGCGGCAGGGCGGATGAGCGAGGTATCCGCGTTGCGGGGGGTCATGACGGGCTGGATTTCCTATGCCGCGGATCAGAACGGGTTTGTGCTGCCGGGCTACAAGGCGGGATACTCGGCGCGTGATGAGAACGGAAATGCCATTCCTGCCGACGCCTACGGCGGGGACATCGAAGTTGCGAAGCGCTTTCCGTGGCGGCTCGCACCGTGGCTCGATGATGATTTCCGCCGCCTGTATGTGGGCGCCAACGCAGCGACGCTCGCCAAGTTGCAGGCGGGTGATCGAAACCAGTACTACTACTTTGCGTCGCTGTACCCGAGCTTTGGAATGAATAGCGCCTTTGTTGGCGGCGACGATGCGCGCTTTCCAAGCGAGCCGATACTTGCCAACAGCGTTGCCAATCCATTTGCGAAGTACTGTGTGACGCGGCTTTCCGCTGCGAAGCGACCCCAACAGACCATCGTCTTTTCATCCGCTCGCACGGGGGCAACCACCGATGGGTTCATCAACGAGGGTTGCTTTCGTGTTGACGCACCGTGGTTGAATACGGCGACGGCTCGATGGGCAGCGGAGTACGACCCGAATGATGCATTGAGCTTTGGCTCGGTGAGCGCGCGACATGGTGACGAGGTGGTCATTGGGACGATTGACGGGGGCGTTGAGTTGTTGCAAGTGGATGCGCTGCGGGACATGACCCGATGGTGTGATGGGGCGCCGGAGCGCGAGTGGTGGATTGGCAAGTAAACCTGGTTGCGCTTTTGCATCACGCCTGTCTACTGGCCCGCATTCGCCTTACGAGGATGGCCGCTGAGCGCGGCCCTATCCTCTCCGGCGCCTGCGGCCAGGTTGCGCGTTGATGCATCACGGTTTCGTCGTGAGTCGGGTTGAGGCATTGCGCCCGTGTACTGGTCCGCATCCGCCTTACGAGGATGGCCGCTGAGCGCGGCCCTATCCTCTCCGGCGCCTGCGGCCAGATGGGGGTGTTTCACAGAACGTGGTGTTCAAGTGCCTTCTGTATGCGAGCTCCCGCAGTGAGCACGGGATCCTCGGTAAGCGGCGTGTGAAACTGAGAAGTCCGGCAGTTGGACGTACGCCCCGTGGGTGCCAACCGGACGAACAGTTTCGCCCGAGGCTAAGCGGAACCTTGTGGAGCGCAGCCGTCCGCGTCCGAGGGTCCCGCGCGCAACGGAGGGGGCGGGGGACGGCTCAACGCACTTCGACGCGCGCCCCCAAACCGGCCCGCTGTACTGGGGCGCGCCATCGCCTTCCCAGTACAGCGGTATGTCGCCGATTTAATTAGGGGCATGAACCCCATGCACCAAGGAGCAGTCCCAGGTCTGAGCCCGTGGTGGCACCGTCACCGTCGAGGTCAGTGTTGCAACCGGAGCATGGACCCCATGAGCCGAGCATTTGACCCAAGTCTCCGCCGTCAACGATTCCGTTGCCATTCAGGTCAGATGCACACGCCGTGCGCAAGATGCCCGTGGCAATCGAATCCAACAGTGTGGCGCCCACCGGTGCAGACAGTTGCACCGTGAATTGCTTGGTGCCAGTGGCTGCCTGCGCAGGAACCACTACAGACACTTGACCTTGAAGCTGCCCAGCAGGGATGGTGAGAACACCGGATGCTGACAGGTAATTGATGCCCGCAACAGCGGTTCCGTTGGCGGTACCCCAGGTCACACTGACGGCGCTGGTTGGAGCCTCCGAAAGAGTGATGGGGAAATCAATTCGCTGTGAGGCGGCAGCTCCAGAGCCAATCAGTGGTGCCTGGCTTGCTTGGATATAGGCCATCTTGGCAGTATCCACGGTGGTCCAGTCATCCTTGAGGATGCCGCCAGTGTCGCCACTGTTGGGATTCAGGCTCCAGTATGTCCAACTCATGCCAAGTTGGCTAGCAGGCAGATCACGAACGCCATCGAGGTTCAAGTCACCATCGATGTAGTCGGTCAGCTTGTCAAGCCATTGCTCGTCGCTGGTGGATTCCAACTTGCTTCCGAATTCACCAAGCAGAAGTGGTGCGGTCTGATTCTTGAAGATGTAGCCCCAGTGCACGTTCCAAACGTCGTCCATGTTGTTTGGATACGTTGGGTCGTTGAACCAGGTCTGCGCATAGACGCTCTTCGGATACTCATGCATGGAGTAAACGAGTTTGTTGCTGGCACTCAACACCACTGGATCAAAGGCGACACCTTTCAGATTGCCGCCCCACCACGTGGTTTGATTGTTGTAGCGCTCAACGCCCTCAACAATAATCAACCACGATGGATTTGCAGCAAGCACGGCATTTCCGCATCGTTCCGCGGCCTTGTTCCAGTCGGTGAGTGGAGCATTGGTTCCCCAGGTTGCACTGCGCTTCGGTTCATTGAACAGATCAGCGCCGATGACTGTTGGATTACCGGCGTAATGCTGCGCCAGCATGACCCAGTCAGCAATCCAGCGCTGTTCGGTGTGGTAACTGTCGCCTGCAACGAACCACACATCTTCGCTCAAGTAGTTGTCGGCCTTGGCGGAGTGCCGATCGAGAATGACGCGCAGGCCAATGCTGCCGCAGTACTCAATGACTTTGTCCATGCACTGCAACGGCGTCAAGCCCTGCAGGTCTGGATTCTGCGCAAAGTTGATACTGTTGGTGGTTGCACCGGCGCGGAGGGTCTCGTTGGAGAACGGAATGCGAAGTGTGTTGAATCCAAGTTGCTTTACCTGGTCCAACATGGACTTGTATCCGCGCGTCCACAAGCCATGAAACACCTTGTTGGAGGTTTCAAATCCGAACCAGTTCACACCAGAGATGCGCACCGGGTTTCCATTTGAATCAACAATTTGGTTTCCAACGGTGGACAAGAATCCATTCGCTGGTGCATTGCCGCCGGATGTTGCCAGCGTCACGGAGGCATCGGCAATGCTGACCGTTGGGACCGGTCCGCCTCCGCCGCCGCCGCCGCCACCACCGCTGCCGCCGCTATCTCCACCACTGAACACCAGTGACGTCGGCAGCAGGCCAGCAGTGGCAAAGCTAGCTACACAGCCGATATCGATCACGCCACCGGCGGGAAGTTCAGCGTTGTATGCCGCAGGCGCAATCACGTAGTGATTGCCCACATGGCTCTGAATGACGCCGTTCCACACATTGCCAATCTCCGCGTTCCAGTCAAATTCCAGCGTCCACCCTTGCAGTGCTTGGGTGGAGCCGTTGCTAATGCGGAAAGCGCCTTGGCCGCCACCGCTCCATTGGTTGGTAAATGAGAATGTCGCATCGCCGAAAGCGCTGACCGATGCGGAAAGTACGCAGGCAACCGCAGCACAGAATGTCCTGTTCATCATGGTCTTCCTTGTTGTAAAGGATGCTCGAACTGAATCAATCACAGTCACGAAAGGCACACGCCCACCAATTCCTACGCACGGGATTTACGAAGGGGTCGAAGTTCTGGTGAGGTTTTTATGTAATCCATGCGATAGCAGGGGCTTGTAGCGCGTTGATGCGCCTTTTTACTTGTCAGATCGCCGTGTCGTGCCTATTCATTCTCCATCACTCTCACGCAACTTTGCCAAGACGCCGAGATCCTCGAGCGTAGTAGTGTCTTGCGTGATTTCATTTCCGGCAGCAACATCGCGGAGCAGGCGACGCATGATCTTTCCGCTCCGGGTCTTTGGCAGCGCATTGGTGAATCGAATCACATCCGGACGTGCGATCGGACCGATGTCCTTCGAAACAAATTCCATGAGTCGCTTACGCATGGAGTCGCTGGCGTCGTGCGCATGTTCAGGATGCAGCACGCAGAAAGCAGTGATGCCGGTGCCCTTGATTTCATGCGGCATGCCAACCACTGCTGCTTCCACTACCAACTTACTGCCCACCAGGGAACTCTCGACCTCGGCGGTTCCAAGTCGGTGCCCACTGACATTGAGAACATCATCAATG
>JBIKZY010000189.1:0-4187 GCA_044354475.1 Phycisphaerales bacterium | reverse complement strand
TTCGTCCGGTTGGCACCCACGGGGCGTACGTCCAACTGCCGGACTTCTCAGTTTCACACGCCGCTTACCGAGGATCCCGTGCTCACTGCGGGGGCTCGTACACGGCAAGGCACTTGGATGCCAGGTGGAACCTGTTCCTGTGGCTGCAGGCGGCCAGGGACAATTTTCGGGCTTAGCGCGGTTAGAACCGCGCTTTTTCACTGACGATGAAAATCTCAAAAAGTGCATGATGGGTGGGGGGGGGGGATTTCGTTCTTGTATGTGGAGCGTGTCATCGGACGCAGGTGAAGCCTGCAACTGATGAACGCAATTCAAGAAGCGCTTGTCCCGGTGGGGCAAACGTGTGTAACAACCGCGCCGACGGTTTCGGCTATGTAACGCCCTACACGGGAGTGTGGGCACAACCGGGCGAGAGCCCAGCATGGAGTTTCAGATGCGTAACAAGACTTTCATTTCTTCGATGGTTGGTATTGCTGCGGCCGTGGCCGTGGCGGGTTCGGCGAATGCGGGCTTCATCGACGACTTCACGGTCGCAGGCATGGCCGGCGGCATGGGCGTCAACCCGCAGCCCGGTTCGCCGTTCCAGTGGCGCGCATTTGGGGGCGTAGGTACTGCTGCGGTGGACGCCACCAACTACACGCTGGCGATGAGTCGGTCTGCTGGACAACAGCTCTCGGTGCAGTGGGCGAACTTCAGCACCGCGGAGGGGGTGACGCCGGGAACCGGCCTTAACTGGACCGGCCTTCAGTCCATCTCGTTCACGATCACCTCCACCACCGGTGGTGCGCTCGACCTCACGGTCGCGTCGAGGGATGCCGACGACAGTGCGACCAACAGGCGACTGCGTTGGCAGAATTTCACGATCGGCACGGGCATCACGAATGTCACCCTGAACGTCGGTTCGGCCTATGGTGGCGGCACGTTTGAGCAGAACGCGAACTTCGATGTGAGTGCCGTCAACTTTGTGCAACTGAGGTCCTTTGGCACTGGGGCTTTCGACGCTGAGGTGAGCAATTTCCAGTACAACATGGTTCCCGCCCCAGGCGCACTTGCGCTCCTCGGCGTGGCTGGCATTGTCGGCGCCCGTCGCCGTCGCGCCTGACATCACTCTGCACTCCACGCTGGCTTCGGCCAGTGTCCACACTCCACGCCCCCTGGCGCTTCCGCGTCTGGGGGCGTGTGTGCATTGGCGCGCTCCACCATCCGCAGTCTGTTGATCTCCACCAACGCGATCCCTGGCCGCACTCGGCGGAGAGGACAGGGCCGCGCTCAGCGGCCGTCCTCGTAAGGCGAATGCGGGCCAGTACGAAATCGTGTTGCATCAGGGCCAGTACGCAACCGTGATGCCTCAGCCCAACCCAGCAAGAGACCGTTCCCCCGCATCCCCGATGCAGATTCCCGCCGCGGTAGTCTTCGCGAATGACCGCCGCGCCCGCATCAACTGCCGTTCCTGCCATCGACCCAATCGCCGGTACCCCCGCTGACGTCCCGCTCATCGATCGATTGGCGATCACCACCATTCGCACGCTGTCCATGGATGCCGTCCAAGCCGCTAACAGCGGGCATCCCGGCGCGCCGATGGGTCTTGCGCCGGTGGGCTACGCGCTGTGGAAGGATTCGCTCAACTATGACCCCGCCGCGCCGCACTGGCCCAATCGTGATCGATTCGTCCTCTCGAACGGCCACGCATGCATGTTGCTCTATTCGCTCTTGCACCTCGCCGGTGTGATCGATACGGATGCAGCCGGTGCACCAACTGGTCGCCTTGCGGTGACGCTGGATGACATTCAAAAGTTCCGCCAAGTTGGTTCGCGCTGCCCCGGACATCCAGAGTTCGGCGTGACGACCGGTATCGAAACAACCACCGGTCCGCTCGGTCAGGGACTCGGTAACTCGGTCGGCATGGCCATCGCCGGTAAGTTCCTTGCCGCGCGTTACAACACGCCAGCGCAAGAGCTCTTTGATTACCACGTCTTTGCCATCTGCGGTGACGGCTGCCTGATGGAAGGTATTTCGCATGAAGCGGCAAGTGCCGCGGGTCACATGCGCTTGGGAAATCTGTGCTGGATTTTTGACAATAATGGCATCACCATTGACGGCAGCACGGAACTCTCATGCTCTGACTACGTCACCGCGCGTTTCCATGGCTATGGCTGGAACGTGCAACATGTCAAGGATGCCAACGATGTTGATGCACTGGCTCAGGCGTTCGCTTCTGCGCGAGCCACTACTGATCGTCCAACGATGATCATTGTTGATAGCCATATTGGCTGGGGTTCGCCGGAAGTGCAGGACAAGTCGAAGGCCCACGGCGAGCCACTGGGCGAGGCGGAAATTGCCAAGACCAAGGCGTTCTATCGTTGGCCGTTGGAACCGAAGTTCTTGGTGCCGGCTGGTGTGCGTGAGCGCATTGCAGAAACAATGGGAGCTCGCGGCGCTGCCAAGCGTGCGGCGTGGAATTCCACCTGGACCGCGTATCAGGCCGCGCATCCGGAGCGCGCCCAGGAATTGCAGACCATGTGGCGCGGCGATTTGCCCGCCGGTTGGGACGCTGGTATTGCACCGTTCCCCGCTGATCCCAAGGGCGACGCCACGCGCTCGACGGGTGGCAAGGTGATCAACTCCATCATGGAACGTATCCCGTGGATGATCGGCGGTAGCGCTGATCTCACTCCTAGTAACAAGACGTTCCTGAAGGGCGCGGGCACATTCAACGCGCCGGAGTTCGGCGGCACCTATGACGGTCGCAACATGCACTTTGGAATTCGTGAGCACGCCATGGGCGCCATGGTTAATGGCATGACTCTCAGCGGTCTGCGCGCCTTCGGCTCGGGCTTCTTGGTGTTCACCGATTACATGCGCACGGCGATCCGCCTCAGTGCATTCATGAAAATTCCGTGTCTGTGGGTATTCACGCATGATTCGATCGGCGTCGGCGAGGACGGTCCCACGCACCAGCCGGTGGAACAATTGGCGAGCCTGCGCGCCATGCCCAATTTGGCGGTGTGGCGGCCGTGCGATGGTAACGAGGCTGCCGAGGCGTTCCGTTGGGCGATGGAGTCCCGCAGCACGCCAACCATGATGACACTGACCCGCCAGAATGTGCCAACGCTGGACCGCACACGTTGCGCCCCCGCGTCCGGTGCACAGCAGGGTGGTTACGTTCTGCTTGACCCAATTGGTGGTGGTGTGCCAGAAGTGATTCTCATCTCCACCGGCAGCGAAATTGGTCTGTGTGTTGACGCGCACGCAAAGCTTGCTGAACAAGGCGTGCGCGCCCGTGTGGTCAGCATGCCGTGCACACTTGTGTTTGATCGGCAGACGCAGGCATATCGCGACTCCGTGCTTCTGCCGGCTGTGCGTGCCCGCGTTGCGGTGGAGATGGGTAGCGCTAGCGGTTGGGGCGACTACGTCGGGCTCGATGGGCAAGTCATCGCCATGCGAACCTTCGGCGAGAGTGGTCCCGCACCGCAGGTCATCAAGCACTTCGGTTTCACGGTCGATGCGGTGGTGTCGGCTGCGCTCGCGGTGCGAAAGTAAAGCGCGCTCAAGTCAACACCGCGCTCAAATCAACACCGCGGATAAGTAACCCGCGCACAAGTAAACAACGCGCCGCGCGGCATTGAGCCGCGCGGCGCGTTGATTTGAGGCTCAGTATGACGCGATCAGTTACGCGCGTTCCTTGTAAGCGCCGTCCTCGGTGCCGACGATGATCTTCTCGCCAGTGACGATGAACGGCGGAACGCGGGTCTTGAGCCCGGTCTCGCAGGTTGCTTCCTTGAGTTGGTTGGTGGCCGTTGCGCCCTTGATGCCGGGAGCAGTGTCGGTGACGACCAACGTGACAGACATCGGCATTTCGATGGAGATTGGCCGACCATCGCACCACAACACAACCACTTGGCTGTTCGGCAGAACGTACAGCGGCATGTCGCCGATGATTTCCTTTGGAAGTTCCACCTGATCAAACGACTCCAGGTCCATGAACACGAACTTGCCGTTTTGCTCGTACAGGTATTCCATCTGGCGGCGGTCGAGGTCGACCTGCTCAACTTCCTCACCTGAGCGGAGGCGCTTCTCCAGAATGGCGCCGTTGTTCAGATCCCGGATGGTGACTTGGATGAAAGCGCGAAGGTTTCCGGGCGTTCGGTGCTCCAACCGGGTAATGAGGTACAGCTTGTTGTCAATCT
>JBIKZY010000188.1:0-4188 GCA_044354475.1 Phycisphaerales bacterium | reverse complement strand
CGCTTTCCATGGGGCAGCCAGCTTCCCAGAGCACTTTGCCGTTCAAGTCAGTCTTCACCACCATGCATCGGCGCGTATCGCAGTGGTACAGGAACTCCGCGCCGTCCTCGGCATGCAGGTCAAGACCATGCGCGCCGCCCGCGAATTCCTTGCCAAAGCTCCGGATGAATTTGCCGTCGGATGAATACACGTACACCGCGTCCTTCAGCGTGCTTGATGGGTGCACCGTGTGCGCCACGTAAATGTTTCCTTTGGCGTCCTGCGCAACACCATGCGTGTCGCCGAACGCTGCGCCACCAGGCGGCGGCACCAGCCAGTCGTGGTGCACTTCAAAGCGGGCGGAACCAGAGCCAACCACCATGGCGCCCGGGGTTGCTGCCGGAGCAACCGGTGGCGTGACGGGCGCAGTACCCGGCGCAGCGCTACCACCAGCCTGCGAACTCCCGAATGTACAGCCCGGAATAGACGCCGCGAAACCAGCGGCGCCGAGTGCAGCAGCAGTCGTCAGAAACGATCGTCGCGTGTTTTCCATAAGTTCATAAATTACCTACGAACGCAGCCACGGTTGCGAACGAACCTTCTACTCGTCGACATTTACACGCAAATCGCCGTTACGGACCAACTGGCGGACCTTCTGCCCCCGTCGTGCCCGGCAATGCAGATCCAACCACAATGTCCACGCCCGGGTGAGTGGCGCGGAATCGATCAATGCCTTGTGCAGTGACTTGTGTGTCGAACACGTACACGCGCTGCAGGCGCGGCAACTTGGCGAGCACCGTAAACACTCCATCGGTGGCACCGGAACTCACTAGGTTCACCGTTTCCACCTCCAGCGTGCGCGACAACAAGACAGTGATTCCAACGTCCGTCAGCGCGGTGTTGTCGACGCGTACCGAGCGCACAAACGGCATGGACGGCATCTGCATCATGCCCGCGTCCGACACCGACGCACGCGCAAACGAGAGCTCTTCAATCTGCGCAGCGATTGGAATGAGCGCGGAGATGTCTGCATCGCCAACACCCTTTCCGCCCGGAATACTCACTGACAATGTCGATGCTCCAACGGAGATCGGAACTGCGTTGATTCCCTTTCCGCGCAGCGCTGCCGCCTCGGCGACCTGCGCATCGGAGAGCGCCGGCAAGCCAGCGGAACGGCTCTTCGAGGCGCTGGCCGGACCACGGCGATCGGCCGTGGAATCAGGCACCGGTGCCCCACGGACTCCGCTCGATCCATTTGCTGCGATGGCGCCGCTCGTTGCTGGCATCACTGCTCCGGCGGCAATCCATGTTCGAAGAGCTTCCAGTTCAGTTGCTTTCAAGCGATCGCCCTTTGGTGGCATGGCCTCGTCATCTTCTGCTGGCAAGAGGCATCGCGCAATCATCAGGCTGTGCGCGGGGTCGCCAGGCTGCACAATCCAGATCCCGTCCGAATCACGCGAAACCAATGACGATCGCACATCCATCGAGAGACCGGCTTTGTGCTTCCCGTTGCCGTGGCACTCGTAGCAGCGATCTTGGAGAATTGGCAGAACGTTCGAAGTGTAGAAGGCCAGTTTGTCGGCATCAGAATCGCCCTTACTGGTGGTGTTCGCCGCAGTGGCGCCGCTTCCCGTCGCGTCATCACCATTCGAACCATCAGCACTCGGCGAGCCGCCGTTCCATGCTTTCAAGATGGGCTCCAGCACATAGTTCTCGCCCCACACCATGTCGCCACCAAGGTGTCCGACCCAGCCGACCAGCAACGCGGCTGCCAGCAAGACTCCGCGCGCGATCGGGGTGATCTGCGCCGCATTCGCCGTGTGACGAGCCGCACGGATGGCCATCCACGCGACAGCAATGAGAACAATCGCGCAGGTGATACCTAACCAACGGTGCCAAAACAGCGAACTCGTTTCCGCCTCGCTCTCGGAGAAGAACCAGCCTGTGCCACTGGCTACTACCGCGCCAAGTGCAGCGAGCCCCAGCGCTATCGGCGTGAAAGCGGAGAGGCTCGGCCGCCGCTGAACGAAGCGCGCTGACTCCACCACCACGGCCGCAAACACCAACCCCAGCGGCAGGTGAACCATGATTGGGTGCAGCCGGCCAAAGGACTCAAGGACGGGCGAGACGGCGTCAGCAATGACAATCGCGGAATGCATATTCCAAGCGTACCCCGATGGAAGTACGGTGTTGCACGATGACCGTACCGACCACGATTCTTCACGCCGATCTTGATGCGTTTTTTGCATCGGTTGAGCAACTTGACCACCCAGAAATGCGTGGCAAGCCAGTCCTGGTGGGCGGACGCTCCGGGCGAAGCGTGGTGGCCACCGCAAGTTACGAGGCGCGCCACTTTGGATGCCGCAGCGCCATGCCCATGATGCGCGCCTTGACGCTGTGCCCGCACGCGGTGGTTGCCACCCCTCGTTTCGATCGATACTCCGAACTAAGCGATCGCTTCATGGAGATTCTGGGGCGGTACTCACCGCTGCTTGAGGCATTGAGTGTTGACGAAGCGTTCCTTGATGTGACCGGCAGCCGATTACTGCACGGCGATGGCGTGACCATTGCTCGCGCGATCCGCGCCGCAACGCGTGCCGAACTTGGCCTCACTGTCAGTGTTGGCGTCGGTCCAAACAAGTTTGTTGCCAAACTTGCGACCGACATGAATAAGCCGGATGGAATCACCGAAGCGCCCCTACTGGACTCCACCCTCTTAGCCAGTTGGCTAGCACCGATCGGCATCGAACGCATGTGGGGCATCGGACCAAAGTCACTGCCACGATTTCATGCCGTCAATGTCTTCACCTTCGGTGATCTCCAACGAATGCCTGAGCATGAGGTACTGACGCGCCTTGGCAGCCATGCCCTAGAAACGCAACTGCGCGCGCGCGGCATTGACAAACGCTCGGTAGAGACCGAGCACGATCGCAAGGGAATAGGTCATGAAACCACTTTTGCGGAAGACGTTCTTGACCCGGAATCCATACTAGAAACCCTGCAATTTCTTGTGGAAAGTGCGGCGCGCCGCCTCCGCAACGGCGCAAGCACTACTCGCAGGATCACCATCAAGATTCGCTTCGGTGACTTTGAGACCATCACCCGCAGCACCACGCTTGATGCTGATACCGATCGCACCTTGGTGATTCTTGCTGCAGCAAAGGAATTATTCACGCGATGGGCTGCACGCGAATTCGTTGCCGTGCGCTTGATAGGCGTCCGGCTGGAATGCACCGCAGCTGGCGATGAAACATCCGCGTCACTCTTTGCCGATCCGAATGCAGAACGCGACCGCACCGTCGATCGCGTCGCCGACGCTATTGAGCGCAAATTTGGCAAGGGAATGATCGGACGCGGCCGGCCACCCAAGTGACGCTGTTCACTCACCCGCGCTGGCGCGAATATTGTTGTACGCATTCAATGCAGCCACCCGATAGCACTCGGCGTAGGTTGGATAGTTGAAGACGTTGGACAGGAAGAAGTCGAGTCCGCCATTCAGGCGAATCACCGCTTGCCCAATGTGCACCAACTCTGTTGCATTCGCGCCAAGAATGTGCACGCCCAGCAACACGCGCGTTTCGCGATGGAAGATCAATTTAAGAAATCCATCAGCGTTCTGATCAATTTTCCCGCGCGCAATTTCACTGTATCTGGCAACACCAATTTCGTACGGAACCTTGTCGGCGCTCAATTTCTGCTCGGTGGCACCAGCACTACTCAACTCCGGAATTGCGTAAATACCAACCGGATAACTGTCGCCCATCGGACTCACTGGCGCGCCAAACATGGCCAGCGCAGCAATCCGACCCTGTGCAGCACTGGTAGCGGAAAGCGATGGGAATCCAATCAAGTCGCCGGCAGCAAAGACTGATGGCGTGGTAGTTCGGTAGTACTCGTCCACTGTGATTCGGCCGCGTTCATCAGCCACCAGACCGGCGCACTCCAGATGCACACCTTCCACACACCCCTGACGTCCACCAGAGATGATGGCGGCATCCGCGGTAATGCGCTTGCCGCTTTCCAATTCCACTTGCACCCGGCGCGTCGGTTCCTCAATGAGCTTGATCGATGTGACATTCTCATTGCACCGAAACACCATGTCGTGGGTGCGCATCTCATGCATGAGTTCATCCACGGTTTCATGGTCCATGAATGAAATTGGCCGTGCGGCGCGCTCGACAAGCGTGACCTTTGTACCAAGTGATGCAA
>JBIKZY010000187.1:0-4209 GCA_044354475.1 Phycisphaerales bacterium | reverse complement strand
TAACCGTTGGCACCTTTCACAAGCCCCATCTCTGTCAGATCACGCGACAGGGTTGCCTGTGTGACATCAATACCTTCGCGACGCTTGAGAAGCGACGCAAGTTGCTGTTGGCTCCACACCTGATTGCTGCTGATGAGGGCAGCAATACGAGCACGGCGCTGAACGGGACTGACGGCAGTTGCTGTCATGTGCATGAATATACATGACAGTGCATGATTATGCAAGCAACAAATCAGATTAAATAGGTGCCGTTCACCCCTGTCCCTATTTTCGAAGGGTTTCCCCTGCCTACCAACAGCGTCAACATCACGTTCTGCCAAAGATCATGACCTGGCCGCAGGCGCCGAAGAGGACAGGGCCGCGCTCAGCGGCCGTCCTCGTAAGGCGAATGCGGGCCAGTACGCAGGCGCGCGGTGAAGTGAGTTGAGGCGCCAACCGCCCCCTCCGTTGCGCGCGGGACCCTCGGACGCGGACGGCTGCGCTCCACAAGGTTCCGCTTAGCCTCGGGCGAAACTGTTCGTCCGGTTAGCACCCACGGGGCGTACGTCCAACTGCCGGACTTCTCAGTTTCACACGCCGCTTACCGAGGATCCCGTGCTCACTGCGGGGGCTCGAACACGCAGGACGCGTGCATGCACAGTTTGGAACTCGTTCACCTGGCCGCAGGCGCCGGAGAGGATAGGGCCGCGCTCAGCGGCCATCCTCGTAAGGCGAATGCGTGCCAGTAGGAAATCGTGTTGCATCAGGGCCACAACGAAAGCGTGATGCCACAACGCCCCCCAGCACGCAAGCGCGTCGCAACAACGCCCCCGCCCAGACCACGAGTTACTTCGGAATCTGCCGCGCCCGGCGATCCGCACCCAAGGCAACGTACGTGAATACCCCTTCGGTCACGCGTGCCAGGTCGTCGCCATCCGCTCGGCGCGCCCATGCTTCCACGTCGATCGTCACGCTGGTGTTTCCGACGCGGACAACCGAGCAGTAGCAACTCACTTCGTCCCCGACAAAGACCGGAAGCTTGAAGGTCATCTGCGCGATCGCCACCGTGGCTACGCGCCCGTGCGCGCGCCGACGGGCAAGACTGGCGCCCGCAATATCCATTTGTCCAAGGAGCCACCCGCCAAAGATGTCTCCTGCTGGATTTGCATCAGCCGGAAACGCAAAGGTGCGCAACATGAGTTCGCCGTTAGCGGCGGGTGGACGACCAGGGACAGCGCCAATGCTGCCCGTGCCGCTCGAGCCACCGCTGCGGTCAACCGCTCCGTCTCCACTCACTCGTCGTCGCCCTCGTCCTCAGGCTCGTCCTTGATCTCGACAGCTTCGATGACGCCCTTGCGACCTTCAGCCTTTTCTTTGCGCTTCCAGGTCTCAATCTTGTGTTTATCAGGCGAAATGATCGCGTTGATGCGCTTGCCGTTGAGGCGCGGATTGGCCTCAAGTTTGCCAAGGTCAAGCAGGCGGCTGATGACGTCGTTCACGAGGCGCTCACCGATCTCTCGGTGCGCCATCTCGCGACCCTTGTAACTCGCAACCAATTGAACCTTGTGGCCTTCCAAGAGGAATCGGCGGGCTTGCTGGACGCGGATGCCCACGTCGTGGCGGTCGATCTTCATGGAGCGGCCGAGGCGCACTTCCTTGAGTTCGCTGGCCTTGGACTTGCCGGCCTTCTGCTTCTTGGCTTCCTCGTACTTGAACTTGCCGTAGTCCATGATCTTGCAGACGGGCGGTCGCGCGTCAGGCGAGATCTCCACGAGGTCAAGACCAAGTTCATTGGCGCGCCGGCGCGCTTCGTCGGTTTCAACGATTCCCACCATCTCGCCCGCCTCGTCGATCAGTCGGACGGGCGTGATGCGGATGCGGTCGTTGAGTCGTGGCCCGGACGCTGGTCCGTCGCGCCGCGGGCGGTCCCCACCAAATCCACCGGGACGAGGCCCGGAACCAGAGTTGAAAGGGGGACGGCGAGGAGGAAAGCTGGAGATAGGAGAGTCCTTACGAAGAATCCGGCGGCAGTGTCAACGATGGGTCACATTGCCAGATCGAGCGCCGCCGTCGACCTGGGTCCGCAGCGATCGCGCTGCAGATGGAGACTGTACCCGCGGAGCCCGATGGCAAGCAAATCAAGGCGGAATTTCCGGGAGTGCAAGCCGGCACCGGGGGGATTGCTGATCGGGGGGAGGCGATCGGTCTCGAGGGAGCGCGGCCCTGCCCATGTCACGCGGGTTCATCCCACATCAGGTCGACTCGAGGTCGCCAACTCCGCCGCCAACTCCGCCGCCAACTCCGCCGCCAATTCCGCCGCCAACTCCGCCTCCAAGTCTGCCTCCAAGTTTGCATCCAAGTCCGTGACCAACGCCGTCACGAAATCAGTGACCAAGCCCACCTCCGCTTGACGCTTGCGCCGAATTTCGTCACACTGCGGAGATGAAGAAGAACACTTCCACCACTGGCATGATCAAGAACCTCCTCGCATCCAAGTTTTCCGGCAAGTCCACGACCACCAAGTCGGGCACCAAGACCGGCGTCATGGCGATGATCTCTGACATCGTTCATCCGAAGACCACCAAGAAGACCACTGGTGCCAAGAAGACCACCGGTAAGACGCTCACCGTCAAGACCGTTGTGAAGCCGACCACCAAGGCCACCACCAAGACCACGAAGACCACCACCAAGTCTGCTACCAAGCCGACCACCAAGGCCACCACGAAGTTCGCTACCAAGCCAACGACGAAGGCCACCACCAAGGCAACCACGAAGACCACTGCCAAGAAGTCGACCACTGGTAAGAAGACCACTGCGACCAAGACCTTCGCCAAGACCGCTGGCAAGCGCTAAGTCATTCGACTGACCGCGTTTCATATTTCTCCGTCACATATCGACCCTTCGCACCGAACGTGCGAAGGGTCGATTCATTTGGCGTTTGCAACACGTTCCGCAACTACAAAGCAAGATTTTTTGCAGACCCATTTCTGGTGCGGTATTGTGACACTCATGCCAACCCGTCGCCGCGCCTTTACCCTCGTTGAATTGATGGTGACCGTCTCGATCATCGCACTGCTCATCGGGCTACTTGTTCCCGCGCTCGGATCGATGCGGCGCGCCGGTTGGGCAACCAAGAGTCAGTCAAATCTTCGGCAGTGGGGCATGGCCATGGACTCGTGGGCTTCGATTCACGATGACACGCTCCCGTGGGAAGGCAGCAAAGTTGCCGCGGATATGGGCACAAATCTGGCAAATCCGAATTTCTGGCCCAATGCTTTGGCGGGCATGTTGGGTGTCGATTCATACGCCACGATCTCCGAGCGCGCATTTCAAGAGCAGCGCAACGTGGACAACTGGGATGGAGCCGAGACCGTTTGGAACGATCCCGGTGCGGTGGTGACGCGCAGTGAGCCGTGGAGCTTTGGTGACGCCGGAAAGGGCGGGTTGCGTCGGCAGTTCTGGTTCAACTACGGGATGAACTACCGACTCAATCAAACATTGTTACAGCAGGCGGGGGTTCCTGAAGCATCAACAGCAGTGATGGTTCGAACCGCGCACATTGCGTTCGCGGACCGCACCATTTATATGTTTGAGTTGCGTGCGCAAGAAGGGGAACTTGCCATTGATGATCCGCATCGCAACGCTTCGCTCGATCGCGCTTCGGCGGGATGGAAACGCTACGCAGCGCGTTACTCAAACGGTGGACACTCAGTGTTTGCCGACGGCCACGTGAGTTGGTTCGGTAACGAGGAAGCCACGACGAACGCGCAAGGCAGCCGCGTACCTTCGACACCCGCTGGCGACTGGAATAACGGCAAGCTGATTTGGGATCCGCTTGGGCCAGCATTCAACTGAGTGAGTTTGCACCAAGCGTTACGTGTAAACGCGCAGATCACTGTGCTTGATGGCGGGGAAGAATCCGCGCAAGTTCTCGCTCATGAATGTTCGTGACCACGGAGAATGCGACGATGGAAATGGTCGCCCCAATCAGGCAGTAAAGCATGTCCCATTGGGCATCCCATGGGTCGCCTTGGCTCCCAAGAAACGCATCTGCTGAGTGGCCGAGCGCAACGCTTGTTCCCCATTCGATCATTTCAAAGAACGCGCTGAACGCCAGTGCGCAGGCAACGCATAGCACCGGCAGCCAGCCGCGCGGTCCGAGTGGGCTGGTACGACGCAGCAGCTCACGGATCATGATTGCTGGCGTGAATCCTTGCATGAAGTGACCGA
>JBIKZY010000186.1:0-4297 GCA_044354475.1 Phycisphaerales bacterium | reverse complement strand
GTCGGCTTCGACCGCGCATCGTCATGCTGTTTGGCGGCAAGGTCTCCTTTGATGGAACCTTTGACGAGTTTGTTGCCAGCGACGATCCGCACATTCGCCCCTACCGAGCGCAGATGGGGCTGCTTCACAACGGCGAGAATAAGTAGGCTTCGTCATTATGAAGGATAAGTCCGACATCGTGCGAGATTGGCTGCCGCGCTACACGGGTCGCAAGCTTGAGGACTTCGGTCAGTATGTGCTGCTTGTCAACTTTGCCAACTATGTGGAGTTGTTTGCAGAGCGCTTTGGGGTAGAGGTGTGCGGGCGTGATCGCCCGATGCTGACTGCGACCGCAGAGAACATCACCATCCTGAGTTTCGGCATGGGTTCCGCCATGGCAGCTACCACCATGGATCTGCTATCCGCCATCTCTCCGAAGGCGGTGCTGTTCTTAGGCAAGTGCGGCGGCCTGAAGAAGACCAAGGTCGGCGATTTTGTTCTGCCGATCGCCGCCATTCGTGGCGAAGGAACCAGCGACGAATACATGCCACCGGAAGTACCCGCATTGCCAAGCTTCCGACTGCAGCGCGCGGTGAGTGCTTCCATCATCAAGCACAACCGTGATTACTTCACCGGCACCGTCTACACCACCAACCGCCGTGTGTGGGAACATGACGTGCGTTTCCGCGAGAAACTCCTCTTGATGAAAGCGGAGGGCATCGACATGGAAACGGCCACCATCTTCTTGGTGGGCTTTGCGAACGGTATTCCTAAGGGTGCGCTGCTACTGGTGTCTGACAACCCCATGACCCCGGAGGGCGTGAAGACCAGCGAGAGCGATCGTGAGGTCACGGATCGATTCGTGCAGTTGCATCTAGACATCGGCCTTGACGCGCTGCGCGATCTGCGCGACAAGGGCGAGAGCGTCAAGCATTTGCGCTTTGAGTGAGCGGAAGGTCGATCACTCAGCGCGGGGCTGCGTCGCTCGAGCCGCGTCCGGGCTGATAGGCAATCTTTGTGAAACCAGCGTCGCGGCAGGCCTGTAAGGCTGCAGCTGCCGCTTCAACGCTCACGTCGTCTGCTACGCGAACCACAATTCCTGGCTCTCTTGGAAGCGATCGAATCAGATCGGTGAGCGCAGCGCGGTTTGCAGCGGTGCGGGTTCCGAGTCGGTAACTCACGCTGCTGCCTTGCATGACTGCATCGATGACTTGCGGCGTGAACCCGCCAGTGTCTCCAGCAGTCGCGCGCCCGCTGCCAAGCGTCGCGGCAAGCTCGCGCTCTTCGGCCTCCATGCTTCCTGCGAGTAGGAAGTACATGAGAAGAAAGAGGATCACATCAATCAATGCGATCAGCGGAAGCCGCATCTCTGAAAGTTCCAACAGTCCAGTGCGGCGCCGTGAGGTCATTCGCATTACGAGCCCTCCGGTGCAACAGCGAGTGACCAGTTGGCGATCTTCGCTTTCGCCAACCGTTCCGCAAGGCGGTTGAGTGAGGCAGCGCCCGCCGCGCGGTCGGCACGCACAACGATTCCGCTGTGGCGCGTTCCGGTGCTTCCTTGAGCGGCGGCGATTCTGCTTGCAAGCGCGTCGAGCGAGAGCTCTTCGCCGAGTATCGAATAGTTGCCCGCACGATCAACATCAATGACCAGTTTGGCAGTGGCGGACTCACTCGGTGGCGCGGCGCCCTCTTGGTGAGGCAGGTCCACGGGTCGCAACTCGCTGGTTGCAAACTGTGATGACAGCATGAAGAAGATGATGAGCAGCAGGATCACATCGATCATCGGTGTGAGATCAAACGATGCATCGGATCCATCTGCGCCGCCGGCCATTAGTTGCCCTGTGCTGGCGTGTTGCGCGGCGCTGGTACGCCTGGCGTGGTGCCGGCACCTGGGTTTACTGCGGGTGGACGTGGAGCTTGCGCGCGCGCTGCTGAAAGTGCAGCCGCCAATTCTTCAGCCATCGGTTCAAGATCATCAGCCGCTACGTCAGTGACGAGTCGATCAATGCGTTGGCGAAAGAGTGCAAACGCCACCGTGCACGGCACTGCTACCACCAGTCCCTGCGCGGTATTCACCAGTGCCAGCGACATGAACCTTGCCAATTCAGTGGAGCGCGCTGCGCCCTGCAATGAGCCAATCGCATTGAAGGCGCCGATCATTCCGATTACGGTCCCCAAGAGTCCAAGCATGGGGCCCACAGCAGCTAACACGCCAAGACCGTTGTTGAGGCGATGCAGTTGCGCAGTCGCTACTTGCCCAGCTTCTTCCACCGCAGAGCGAGCTTCGAAGGCGCCCATTGGATTTCCGGTGCAGCGCCGAATGGCGCTCGCCATCACGACCGCAACGAATGAATGGGACGAATCGCTGGTGCACGCACGCGTGGCGCCGGCAACATCGCCAGCACGGAGCGCAGTGGAAATGGCAGTGACTACCGCCGTCGGTGCCAGCTGCCCACGACGCAGCGAAAGCAAGTTGCGAACAATGAGCGCTAGTGCCAGCACTGACAGCGCGATGAGCACGTAGCCAAGTGCGCCGCCCGCGCGGACGTACTCAAACAAACTCATCGACGTGCCTTCTTCGGCAAGCGTCACAGGCAACGGCATGAGCACATTGGTTGCATTCATTGGAGACGCAGGGTAGCCGCGCGCTGCTAAGAAAGCCGCCCCGACGGGTGAGCCCGTCGGGGCGGCAGGAGGTCAATCGATCAGAAGTGCAACTGAACCGTTAGGGGCAGGGGCCCCATGCGCCGAGGATCACGGCAATATCAGCACCATTGGTCGTGCCGTCATTATTGAGGTCGCTGGTGACCGCTCCGCCCCAGCCACCCAAGACGATGGCCAAGTCGCCACCGTCAACAAACCCGTTGCCGGTGATGTCGGCTGGGCAGCTCACCGCAGAAGACAGCGTCAGTGTTGCAGTGCCAGAGGTTCCGGCTGCTCCGCTACCAACGCGCACGTACCAGATGCTGCCGCCAGTTGCCGACCACTCCGCCTTGCTGGTGCCGCTGGCGCACGTTGCGGCGTTGTCGCTGCAGGCAGCCACCGCGGTGGTTGATCCTGGGCACGCATCGCCGGCATAGACGGCAATCCGCGTGTCAAACGACGCCGCGTTGCAGGTGCTGGCAGTCATGCGGCCAGTGATCGGTGCGGTGAAGCGGTACCAGAGGTCCTTGGTGATGGTGACGCCGGATCCCTCATCGCACGATGCAGGAAGTGCCGGAGCAGCATCGGTTGCCAAGGTGTTGGTGAATGGAAATGCTCCTGCCCCAACCGCGGTGGCGCTGGCGCAGGCGTCGTTCGCGGGAGCGGGGGTGGATGTGCTGAATGTGAACGAATACTCGTTGCGTGTGTCGGTGGCCAGGAACACGCGCATGTACACCGTGTTGGAAGCGCTGGAATTCAGGAAAGTGAACGACTCATTGTTGGTGTTGGCAGCGCGCTCAAGGGCAACAGTGCCCCCGCAGGCGGTGAACAACTGAACATCGATGTCACCGTTCGCATGCGTGAAGGTCATGTTCATGGTCAACGTTGCGCCAGCATTCACAGGCAATGCGTACCAGTCTTCGTCGAGTCGCTTGACCACCAGGGTGCTGTAGGTACCAGGCACAACAGCCTTGGCGTTGGCGCAGGCGTCGTTGGGCTCTTGCGTGTCATCGGTGCCTGCAGCAAGCCGGGTGGCGAAGTTGCTGCTCGCCGTATTCACCGCCAAGTCCCAACGGCCGTAACCGTCATCGGCCGCGGTGTTGGAGCACGTGCTGGCACCGCAAGTGAGCACGCCGAACATTTTGTGGTCGCTGTTGGTAAAGATGCCAGAGCCTGATGAACCAACCGCAGTGACGCCTTGGTTCCACGAAAGCGAGTTCCAGTTGCCGGAGGGTGATCCGCAAGGGTATGCCCCCGAGTTCTTCACGCCAAAGGAAATCGCCTGCGCAGTTCCATCCGGGTGGTGAATGCCGGTACAGGCAGAGTTCACCGCTGGGTTCGTACTCGACCAACCATCCCAGTAGCAGCCGGCTGGAAGGGCGCCCCTCACCAGAAGCAGCGTGCAATCGCTTGCAAAGTACGTTGCGGACAAATCTGAACCAGAGACTAATGTTCCCGGGGAGTTTGCGCCCGTGCAGGGTGATCGATTGAAGAAGTAGAACACGCAACTGTTCGCTTCAGCGGTTGTGCTAATGCAGTGGTTAGCGGTGGCGAGATAGGGGGTCTCATCAGCGGCCGTGGTAGCCACTAGCTGTCCCGAACATGTGTAACTAGCGCCACCGCTTGTGAACGCCATGAGGGTAGCGGCGTTCGATTCGTTCAGCCACGCTGCGTA
>JBIKZY010000185.1:0-4325 GCA_044354475.1 Phycisphaerales bacterium | reverse complement strand
ACCATCGCATTGGGCTTTTTGATGCCATGCTTATCAAGGACAATCACGTGGCCGGCCTCAGCCCCAGCGATATGGCCAAGCGCGTGGCAAGCGCGGCGGCCGCAGCGCGTGCCCGCACGCCACTGCGCTTTGTTGAGGTGGAGTGTGACACGCTCGAGCAGTTGCAAGCGATGCTTGGTCTCCCCAAGGGCGCGGTCGACATGGTGCTCTTGGACAACATGACGCTCGGGCAACTGGCGGAAGCAGTCGGCATGCGTGATGCCGCGGCTCCGGGTGTGCTGCTTGAAGCGTCAGGTGGCGTGCATCTTGAAAGCGTTGCCGCTATCGCAGCAACGGGTGTTGACCGAATTTCTATCGGGGCGTTGACCCACTCCGCCGCCTGTCTTGATGTTGGCCTTGATATTGCGGAGTAAATGGTCGTCATTTGTTTAGATATTTCTAGTTCATTCAAGTAAATGATGCGATGCATGATGCAATTGCTCATGTGTACAAGGGCTGATATAAAGCATGGATGACCTCCCCATCGAAATCGAAGCAGAGCAAGACGAACAGCCAGCGCAAAGTTGCCGCGCCAATGTCGGGTAGTGATTCGGTAGTGGAGTTTCCAATTGATCGCCCGGGCATCGTTGAAGTGGTGACCAATCCGGAGCATTCATCACTGTGGGAAGTGCTGCGGCATCTTGGATCTGCAGTATCCCCAGCAGAATTGGCGAAGGTCACCGGGCGCACTCTTCCTGCCGTCGTGAAGTCCATCGATGTACTAAATGCGGCCGGTCTACTTCGCCGTGTTGCAGCCACGCGCACATCACCGGGAGTGCGCTACTCGGTCATGAGTCAGAAAATCACCTTGCGATGGGACCCTACAAATCCCCGTCACGCTGCGATCCATGGCCAGATCGGGCGATCATTTGAAGCACGAAGTACAGCGCATGTGAACAGTATCTATGAACAGAGCGCGCCAAAACCGGTCACTCCATACCGCGATCGTCGGTTGCATTGGGAGCATTACACGCCGGAAGACCTGAAGGAATTGAAGGCGATATTTTCCATCCTGGACACCCTGGCGGAGCGCGTCAATCGGCGGCGCAGCCTTGAAATCCCAGGAGAAGATCGCAGCGCGCGTATTACATTGCCCTGTAACTACCACATTGCATGGGCGATCGTCCCGGTGGAGGACGGATTCCCTGCGTTGGCTAACGTTCATGCGGAATGCATCAAGAATGACTCATTCGCTGACCGTAGCCCCGCGGCGGTTGCCGCTGCGCGGCTCACCAATCGCGAAAGTCAGGTGCTTGAAGGGCTGATGAAGGGCCAGTCCTTGGCAGCCATCGGCACATCTCTGAAAGTCAGCCGGGCCACGGTTGCCACGCTGGCGTCGCATTGCTACAAGAAGTTCGGCGTTTCTGGTCGGCAGCAGCTTGCAGCCGTGGTCATGGGTGGGCAATCCAGCAAGTGATCAGTAAGCCTTGCAGCCACTGCGGTGCAGGGTGATGGTTGGGGCGATGGCGCCCGTTATGTTCCGGACTACAAGGTTTTATTGGCGATTCGCACTATTGGGGAACCTGAGGCGAACGGGAAGGCTCACATACAACGTATACCCAATGCGGTCGGAGTACTACCGAATCGCCTGATCACCATGTCAATCATTTCGAAGGAGCCCCGTATGCGTCTTGATCGAACCCTTCTGTGCGTCATGTGTGCGGTCGTGTCTGCAAGTCCTTGCTACGCCGAGCGTCGGAACGATGATGGCACCGGCAGCCGTGACGATTCGCTTTGGTCTGAGACCGAGTCTCGCGACAGTTCGAGATCAGGAAAGTCGAAGTGCGGCATTTCCGAAAGTTCCGGGAAGATTCGTATCGACAGCAAGAAGGGCAAGGGCGGCTCCGCGGCCTACAAATCGGCGTGGGAGGTGGATTGGACAGACAGCTTTGTCATGGAGTTTGAGCATGAACTCAAGAGCAGTCGCCCGAGCAAGACTTCGCAGAGCGCCACCAGTGGCATGGCTCTCGGTTTCGGAACATTCAATGCGGCGTCGGGTTGGACCGATGGCGTGAACTTGGTGGTGACGCGGACCAAGACGGAGCGCACCCTGACTGCTTCAGTTCGAGTGGCTGGCGTGGTGGTGGATTCCGCCACGGCGAACCTGGCGGCTGGCGCGCACGACTTCAAACTTGTTTGGACGAGTTTCGGCGGCGCTGTGTCGCTTGCGGTGCAGTTGGACGGATCCACGGCACAACTGTTGTCACTGACTGATCTGGAAACCCGCTTCGCCGGGCATGAAGCCGAAGGCATGGGCGTGTCGCTCTTTGGAACGTCTGCTGGCAATTTCAAGTTTGAAGCCAGCTTCGATGACGTTTCCTTCTCTGGCGACGACCATAACGACGGCGACGACAGCGGCTTCGATGACGACGACGGATCGGATGACGCCGACGAGGACGGAGATAGCAGTAGCGATGATTCCGCCGGAGTTGCTAATTTCAATGCCGCTTTGGATGCGATTGTTGCTGCAAGCGACCTGCCCATCCTTGAAGCTGAAGCTGATTCGCAGTCAGGCGTATCAGTTGTCAAAGCACTGCAGTGGAACGCCATGGCAGACAAGCTGGTGCAAGTGGTTGCGAATGCCAACACCGGGGCAATCGTGAGCACCCGCAGTTCGACGCCCACCGCTAGCCAGCGTGACAAGTATGAAGATTCCATTTCCGTTATCAACTCTGTTGTGTTGAGCGCACAGGATGCCGTATCGCAGGCCCTCGCCAGCTATCCAGGCGCGACCGTTCATGCGATTGAGCTTGAGGAGGAGAGTGGCGCGCCAGTGTGGGAAGTTGAAATCGTCACAGCATCCGGCGTCGAGCGCAAAGTACCCATCTCGGCGGATTGAATCGCAGCGCCGCTTTATCTGCCCACCTTCTTGCTTGAATTGGGCTATCCTTGCCAAAACCCACGGTCTCGGTGTCGAAGGTCGACACCGAGACCGTGGTCTTTCCGAAAGCATCTCTCTTATGAAAATCGCAATTCTCAATTCGTTTGTCGTGGCTAGTTTGTCTATGGCCTTCATCGCGTGTGAAGCAGCCGGTCCCAAGCGGATCGACACCGCTACCGCCAGCATGTCGGATACCAAGGACATGCTGACGCGCGGCGGTACCGAGGTCACCGGGGCGTTGGCCGCCGCTGAGGCGATCGGTGCCACCCCCGACTTGAAGACAAGTTACGACTCGTTCTCCAAGTCACTCGAAACACTCGAAAAGACGGCAGACCAGGTGCGCGATCGTTGGGCATCGCTGACAGCCAAGGCGCAGACGTACACCGACACATGGCAGAAGGAAGCGGATCTTCTGAAGAGTGAAGCAGCGCGCACTGCTGCTGCAACCCGCCGCGATTCGTTCACTGCCCGTATCACCGCCATCCGCACTTCGATGGGTGAAGTCAAGACCTCTTACGAGGCCTTTGTGGCTGACATGTCCGACATCCATGTGTTGCTCGCCAACGATCTCACTGCTGATGGAATCAAGTCGGTGAAGCCACTGCTTGCCAAGGCAAAGAAGGACGCAGATACAGTCCAAACCAAGGCGACCGCAGCAACCAAACTGCTTGAAGATGCCATCGCCGGTTCAGCAACCACATTGCCAACGCCGCCTGCTGCCCCGGCTGCGGCCCCGGCCGCTGCTAAGTAAATAAGTACTGCTTGAATGCAAAGGTGCAATACGCGGCGTGACCGTGATGAACTCGTTCATCACAGTCACGCCGCGATCTTTATTTTTGGACCGGCTATTGCGCACGCTGGCACGTTGCAGTTAGCTGACCAATTCCCGCACGGAGCGCTTCATCAGCGCGCGCACGGCGGGCATGGCGCTGGCAATGGTCATCACTAACAGAACCGCCCAACCGATGGCAAGCGGAGCGAGCGGCGGTTCAAAGGCAATTTCTTGCCCGCCAAGTTCTTTGTGCCAGAAGACGCCCATGCGCGCCAAATGGAGTCCGAGCGCCGTTCCGATACCTGCACCAGCAATTGTGAGGAGCAGCACTTCGCCAAGTACCAGTCTCGCTAAGAGTCCAGGAGTTGCGCCGGTGGCACGCAATACCCCAAATTCAAAGGTGCGCGCACCGATGTTGGCGGCAACCACATTGCCAACACCAAAGCACGCAAGTGCCAGCGCGGCAAATGCGATGGAACTGGTGATCATCAGGATGCGATCGCCCACTTGCAGAATGGTCTTGCGGATTGCTCTGCCGCTGGCAAATACTGCCCCCGGTACACGATCCGTCACCGCATCACCAAGTTGTGCGTCCAGTTCAGGTGGGCTGGCATCATCAATATCAACCTGCAG
>JBIKZY010000184.1:0-4335 GCA_044354475.1 Phycisphaerales bacterium | reverse complement strand
GCAGCGCCCGGCGCGTTGGCGCAGTCGGCAGAAGCAGCTGCAGCACCAGTGGTCGACTCTGCGCTTGAGTTCATCTGTCCAACGACGATGGCGCTCGCACCGACAAGCAGCGCGCCGAGGCTAATGCGGATCTTCATATCCTCAAGTTTAGCCCAATATCTGACCAAGCCAAGGACTGATCCCGCAATTCAGTGCAGCATGTCGATGTTCAAGCCATTTTGCACGTCTTGGATTCCTTCCATGGATCCGGCAATTCGCTCGATGGATTTGCGCTCAGCCCAGGAGTTAACTCGACCAGACAAACTTGCGACGCTATCCACAACATTCACATGCACTCGCTGCGAGTCTCGCCCGGCATGCCGCTGAATGGCGCGTTCAATCTGGGACTGCATAGCTTCTGATGTCACGGGCGAAACTCGCACGGACACCAAGTTATCCACGGCACGCACCCCTGCCAATCCCCGAATGACCGACTCCGCATCGCTTCGCTGGGTCCATGTGTCCACCTCGCCGTGAAGAGTCACTACGCCGTGCTTGACCTTTCCAAACACGCGCAACATGGGTTGGCAGGCTTGCCAATGCAGCACATCTCGAACTACATGCTCAAGGTCATCATCAGTGCGTACGGTAGTGGCATCGGGTTGGACCTTCATGTTGTCCACAACATCGCGCACGCCCTGAACACGATGTGCGGCCTCGTTGATTGCATCCCGATTGGCAAGGGAATTCGCCACGCCTTGAAGGGTGACGGTGCCGCTATCAACGGTGACATCAATAGTCGCGTCTAAAACATACGGATCCCACTGTAGTTCCGACACGATGTCTGCCTTGATTTCATCATCAGCCCTCACTCTGCTTTGTGTGAGCGTCCGCATGAGTGACTCCGATTTAAATAGACAAGTACCACTCACTCACCCTATTCCACAAGAGGGGTTCGCCACTTACGACGAAACCCCTCCGGTGGGCGTGGTCATCACGGCAAGAAGGATGTCGATTTACTCGTTGATGGCTTGATCTCAATGTGACGGGGTTTTACTCCGACCTTTTTAGGAACTCTGACTGTGACAACGCCGTTATCAGATTCCGCTTTGGCTCTGTCCGCGTCGACCGTATCTGGTAGGTCAACGATCCGTCGGAAAGACCCGAATCGCCGCTCACAGCGATGCCAATCCTCGCCACTTGTTTCTGTTTCTTCCTTCTTCTCGCCAGAAATGACTACGGCATCTCCAACGATAGAAACATCAATATCGTTATCAGCGATACCTGGGATTTCTGCACGAATGACCATCTCCGTCCCGGTTTCGCTGACATCAACTACTGGCATCCACCCTTGGACACGGAAGAGCCGCGGCTCAACAAGCGGGTCAGTAAGAATGTTCTCGAAGGTTCGCTCCATCTCGTCACGGAAGCGACTGAACTCGCCATTGACGGGATTCCGACGCTGGATCAGAGTAAAGGCCATTGTGAATTCCTTTCGTTATTTGGTAGGTCAACGTACACATGTTTGCAGCGCAAGTCACGGCGCCGCTTCGTGATTACAGGTAAGGCTCAATCGTTAGGCGATCGTCAATGCTGCGAACGCCCGGAGTGGATCCCGCCACGCGCTCGACCATCTGCCGATCCGCCCACGAAGCGACCGGTCCAGTAAGAGTGACGACCCCGTCACGCACGGAAACCACGATGCGCCGTGCCTCGCGCTCGGCGCGTCGCTCAAGTGCCCGCTCGATCTGCAACTTGATCGCGATGGGGTCAATCACCGCTCCACCCACCGTGATTCGATTGACGATGCTGCGAACGCCAATGAGCCGCTGCACCGCCTTCTTTGCATCCAAACGGTTTGACCAACTGTCGACAACGCCCTGCAGAGTCACCACCCCGCTAGACACGGTCGACTTAATGCGGTCGTCAGGAAGGTATGCATCCCAACGAAGCGCCTCGCGTACCGCATGCGCAATTTCATCATCGCTGCAGATGGCGCTTGCACTTGGAGCAACGGTCATTTCATCAACAACATCAAGCACACCCTGGACGCGATGCACTGCATCTACAATCGCCACGTGCGCTGCAAGCGATGACGCTTGACCAGTGATTGTCACGGTGCCGGATCGCACTGTCAAGGTCACATTGTTGTCTCGAATGCGTGGATCCCAAGCTAACTCGGACAACACATCCGCCTTTATTCGCGCATCGGACTTCATGGCTGTCTGTATGACTGTGTTCATAATGCAATCCCTTTGAGTTTGATTTGCGTTTGAGGTCAGCGAACTAGTAACAGTACGAGTTTATTTTTTGAAGTCAATGATCAGGAGTATGGGATGTTTGCGCCAATCTGCACACATGATCGCTTCATAGCGCGAACGGGAATGTGCTCGGGTCGACGTCATCTGTTTCATCGGCATGTGCTGCCACTGCCTGAGTCTTGTCGAACCACATCCACTCATCAAACTGACTCGGCAGGTTTGCCTGGAAGTAATGGCTCAGAATTTCAGTATCCGGGCGATAGATAACTCCCACTGCGCGTTCGAGGCGAGGTGACGCCAATGCTTCGCGTAGTGCTGGGTCTCGCGTGGTCCGAAGTGGCAACATAAAGTTGGAGACGTTCGATGCGTGGAAGATGCTTTCGTAACTATCGGGGTGTGATTCGCGCAAGGCACGAACGCGCATGGGCTCGTCCCATCCTGAAGCAGCGGCCACGGTGCCGGCGTGCGTTCCCATTCCGATCAGGTACGCACCCGGACCGAGGTCTTTGCGCGCGAGTTGACCGAGGTTGATTTCGCCGCGTCCGGCCATCTCTGTTGCGCCGGCATTGCCGACATGCGAATTGTGGGCCCAAACAACCGCCCGCGACTCTGGACCACGATGGTCAAGCACAGCCTGTAACGTTGAGTACATATGCTCGTCCCGTAGATTCCATGACTCTCGTGCGCCGTAATACATCGCTCGGTAGTAGCGCTCGGCCTGGTGAACGACTGCTGCATTTCTTCGTGCATCGAACAGGGGATCGCGGGTGCGTATTGGATCCTGCAAGCGCATCTCAAGCATTTTTTTCAACATCTCAACGGCCTCTCGTTCGCAGCCCTTCAGCCGTCCGCTCGTAGTGGCTCGACCGTATGTTGCTGGGTCGCTTTCCCATGGCGAGAAACACCCGTAACGAACCCGCGCAGCCGCAGCTGCGGTTGGATCTGCGCGATCAAGGAACTCCAACACTGCAGAAATTGACTTTCCAAGGCTATAGAGATCCAAGCCATAGATGCCAACACCAGCATCGCCCGCCATCGGGCGTAGGTTGCGTGCGGCTAGCCAGTCAACGAACTCAGCAGTTTCTCGATTGCGCCACATCCACACCGGGAAGCGCGTGAATGCTGCCTTGCAATCAGCTGCAGTAGCTTTCCCATGGATATGGCGGTCGATGACGGCCACATCAGGCCAATCGCCTTCAATCGCAACAATACTGAACCCGCGCTTAGTGATCAGTTCGCGAGTAATACGATTGCGAAATCGGTAGAACTCAGACGTGCCATGCGTTGATTCCCCGATCATCACTACGCGGGCGTCGCCAATCCGGGCGAGGAGCGCATCCAGTGACGTGGTCTCCAAATCGGTGATCGGTTCGCATGCTGCCGCGATCGCCTTTGCCATCCGCTCTCGCGACTCGGTATGGATGCGGACAGGTGCAACGGCACGTTGTGCTGCAATGGGATGAGCATCTGCGGCCCATCCTTCGGTGCCAATCAATGGCACGAACCGAACTTGACCGAGCGAGTCACGTTCGAACTGGTTCTCGCCAGTGCGCTCAATTTTTAGCAACTCTTGCGTGCGCGGTTCATGGCCAACCGGAATGATCAGCCGCCCCCCGATGCACAGTTGTCGAAGAAGTGGCTCAGGAACATCCGGTCCGCCGGCAGAAACGATGATTACATCAAATGGAGCGTGGGCTGGACATCCAATGGAGCCGTCGCCTTGCAGCACGGTGACGTTGCGGTAGCCAAGCATCCGCAATCGTGATCGCGCCACATCGGCGAGCGAGCGATGCCACTCAATGGCGTGTACATGTTGGGCAATTCGACTCAAAACGGCGCTTGCGTACCCGGATCCTGCACCAATCTCCAGAACAGTATCGCCCGGACGAACATGCGCGGCCTCAATCATGAGTGCCACAATGTAAGGCTGGGAGATTGTCTGTCCATCCTCAATCGGAAGCGGAGAGTCTTCGTACGCGAACTCGTGATATCGGTCGCCGACGAACACTTCGCGCGGAACCTCCCGCATTGCCGCTAGGAGGTGTCGGTCAACCACTCCGCGCGCCATCACCTGCTTGCGGACCATTTCTTCGCG
>JBIKZY010000183.1:0-4340 GCA_044354475.1 Phycisphaerales bacterium | reverse complement strand
CGATCACGCGAAGTGAAGCAACGCCGCGACGAGCACTACACCGCTGCGTTGGTTGGCTATACCAATGCGGGTAAATCGAGCCTCTTTAATGCATTGACGCGGGGCGGGGCGTATGCCGCTGACAAACTCTTTGCAACACTTGGAACGCGCGTTGAAAGTTGGAACCTGGCAGGCGGAAACGCAGCCATGCTTTCCGACACCGTTGGTTTCGTGCAGCGCCTTCCCCACCATTTAGTGGCGAGCTTTCGTGCAACGCTCGAGGACGCCATTGCCAGTCACGTGATATTGATCGTTCTTGATGTTGCTGACCCAAGCGCAGTGATGCAGTACGAGACCGTGCAATCGGTGCTTGATGAGATTGGCGCCGATCAACAGCCGCGCATACTGCTTCTCAACAAGGCCGATCGATTGCCGCCGTCCAGAATTGGCATCGACCCACGAATCACTGAGTGGATGGAGCGCGTTCCTGGAGCGTTACCAATTTCTGCGCTCACCGGTGCAGGGCTCCCCGAACTCTCCGAGCGAGTGCTTGGCCTGATGAAGGGCGACATTCGTGACTGCACGCTCTCCGTTCCGCTCACCGATGGGCGTGCGGTGGACTTTGTGGAGAAGCGTGTTCCAGTACTGAGCCGCGATTGGACAGAGGCGTATGTACAGCTGAAAGTGCAGATTGGCCGTCGGCAACTTGAGCAACTGCTCTCCAGTGGAGTGCGCATGTTGGTGGACGGATTGCCAGCGCATGAAGGATTACGCTCGTTGTGGCCCGATATAAAGATTGATGTTGCGCCTCGAATTCGTCCGCATGATTCCTACGCGGTTGGTCAAGAAGTTGAAGACGAGTGAAGCGCGCGTTTCACGCGTAGGCAACGCCCCGCGGATCACAATTCTCGAGCGGTATCAAGCACGCGGCTCATGAGTGCTGCCACGGCGCCATCACGAACATGCGGAGTGCCGTGCGGCGCACGCTCCCAGATATGCGCGGGCGCGCTGCCATCCACCGGGAACCACGCCACCAACGAACTCATTTCATACTGACCGCGTGCCCAGAATCCGTCCTCGGCACGGCCGTGCGCTACCCGATGACCGCGTGGTGGGAATCGATCCCAGCGCTCAATGATGGTTCCTAGCAGCGCAGTTTCAACGGCCTCGTATGCGGCGGGTGAATCGCTGGCGATGCAGATGACATTGACGGCGCCCGGCATGAATTGCGAATACGCCTTGCGAAGAAGTCGCTGCACGCGCGGTATGGCAGCCTCCCAACCCGCATCGACACCGGTTCGAACAGTGACGGTGCCATCTGCGGTTGGTGCCACAATGCGCGCGGCTCCCAACCACGCGCCGTCTTCAGCGCGAACCACCACTTCATCGCCTACGCTTGCTTCACGTACGAACGGCTCCAGCGCGTTCCGCAGGGTGAGTAACTGCGCGTCGCCAGCGGTGGGCGACCAACGTACCGCAATGGACACCGGGCGCTTCGTTGCGGAAAGTTGGCTCAAGACTGCGGGAAGCGGGGTACTCGGCTCCATGGCATGCGGCGCGCCCACGCGTTTGACGTGGACCCAGCACTCCACGTTGTTGGAGGCTCGCACGTAGAAGTCGGCATGGCGACCGCCCGCGGTGAGTCGTTCGATATCGATAGCGCATCCAGCTTCCAACAGCCGACGTGCGAGGACCGCTTCTGCCACGGTGCTGAGAAATCGGTCTTCGCGTCCGCTCGGTTCGTCGAGTGCTTCCACGAGGCGGCGAATTTGTCGCCCTGCCACTCGACCGCCGCGGTCAGCGGAGGGAGGGGTCATCCACGAGAGGATTTCCTCGCGCAGGCGTCGAACATCAATGGGTAAGCCCAAGTTGGGAAGGGTAGCTTCGTTGCGGCCGATCAGCGAAGCGGGGGGCGTGCAACTTGATGCGCGGCGGTCCCGGGCGGAGTTCCATCATGCGAGTTCATGCGAAACGCCGCCCGATCCAATCAGGATCGGGCGGCGTTTTGAATGGCAACTCGCGGACTTGAACCGCGGACCCGCGCATTTTCAATGCGCTGCTCTACCAACTGAGCTAAGTTGCCGCGCGCGTTACAACCCAGTGACGGGTCGCTTCGAGCAGTAATTTGGATGTCACCCTCGGAACCCGGGACGCGTTTCGGCGCCCGCGGCCATTTGGGCAGGAATGCGAAGGGTACGCACTTCTTCCACCGTGTCAAGGCGCTCGGAGGCACTTGCTGCTCGCCCAAGCTCCACTTCGAGGCTCCCCAGGAGCCTTTCCGCCAGCCAATACCGCAGTGGGCGGGTGGCGGCAAAGGTTCGGAGGTCGGGAGCGCGAACGCCACGCGGCCGGCGGACGGTGGTTCCGGAGCGTCCGCTGCGCGTGCGGGCATCGGTGGTCGGTCCGAGCGTGGAGACGCGCAGGTCAATCCAGAATCGGCGCGCGAATGCAATTCCGCGCATCGGGTCAAGGCGCGAAGCACAGGCGCGATCGAAGCCAGGCGCCAGCACGGTCTGCAAGTCCGCCCATGATTGCGCAACACCGCGCGCGAGTGCAGCAGCGTGCACAGCACATTTAATGTTGTCGATCGCGCGCTCTGGTCGTGGCATCCGTCCGAGTCCCGCGTTCTCCAAATGCTCAATGACGTCCGAGACGCTCATTCCGTAGCGCACGGCCAATTCGCCTGATTCTGCGAAATACGCAGAGCGAATGCTCGCTTCAATCGATTCATCCAATCGGCGCGCCGAAGAGCGCTCCGCCATGGTGCATGCACCACCGGCATTGTTCGAACCCCACAACGAGTGTGACTCCCACAGCGTGCCCGTTGCGTCAGTGGCATTCATTGAACTGTTTACTTTCATCGGTGTTCGCCTCCTGCGATTCCGTTGCGAGTGCCACTGCTTGCATAGCCGCGCTGCACTCATGCATTCCTTGCGTGGGCGGAGTGTAGAGCTGTGACGTGGCGCGTCAATCGGTTTACGCAGAATCCCGGGCGAATTCATGCAAAGCGGACGTTGCCAAGAAGGGCGCGCCGAAGGTCGCGCAAGGCCGGAAACTTATCGCGCCAGCGCAACAATTCGTTGCGATCGAGTTCTGCAATGAGCGCTGACTCACCATCGCCCGCCTCGGCGATGATGTCTCCGCTGGGCGCCACCACGAACGAATCGCCGTGGTACTCGGCTTGTGGGTCGTGTCCGATACGGTTGCACGCGATCACAAACGCTTGGTTCTCGATGGCACGCGCAACCGCAAGCGCGCGCCGATGTACTGCGCGTGCACCCGGCCAATTTGCGCCGACCGTGAATACCTCCGCGCCCGCAAGTGCTGCATGGCGAAAGAGTTCGGGAAAGCGAAGGTCGTAACAGATGAACGGCGCAACGCGCCATGTACCGTCCGCAAGAGGCACGTCAATCACCGAGATCGTGTCGCCGGGCGCGTAGTGTTGATCCTCGCGAGCCGGCGAGAAGAGATGCATCTTCCGATATGTTCCGGCCACGGAACCATCCGGACGGATAATGCTGGCGGCATTGTGCAGGGCACCGCTGGTGGCGTCGCGCTCCGCGTGCCCCGATTGCATCCACACTTCGTGCCGCCGCGCGAGCTGCGCAGTGGCGTTCACCGGATCCGGACGCCCGGCAGGGGGCGGATCCATGGTGAAACCGGTGTCCGCCAACTCAGGAAGCAGGACAAAGTCGCCCGCCACAAGGTTCGCGGACGCAGCGAGCCTCGCGATGGTGGCCCAGTTGCGTGCGGGGTCCATCCACGCGATGTCAAATTGCAGGGCGGCGATACGCATAGCGCGCACCATAGCGGTTCCCACGCGAGCAGCGGTGCAGTCGGCCCAACCAGCGCCGCGGTCTGCCCGAGGAGCCCCCATGCGCCCGACCAGCGCCGCGGTCTGCCCAAAAACAAACCACCCCCGCATAAGAACGGGGATGGTTTGTTAAAGGGGCGACCGACGGGATTTGAACCCGCGACTTTCAGGATCACAACCCGATGCTCTACCAACTGAGCTACGGCCGCCATAGTGAAGGGAAACTATGGTATCCGGACGAGGAAGGGGGGTCAATCCCCTCGTATTCTCAGCACCGAACCGGGCGAACAAGTCGGTATCCTTCGCTCTTTACGCTCCTCTTTTGGAAAGTACTCCACCATGACCATCGCTGCGCCCTCCGCTGCCCGCCAGAAGCAAGACTTCGGCACCGCCTCCATTCATGCCAACCTTGCTGCGGCCCGCCTTGTTGAATTGGCGATCGCCCGCGGCGAAGGAATGCTTGCCGCCAACGGCGCCCTGAACTGCGATACCGGCGCGCGCACGGGACGCAGCCCGGACGACAAGTACCTCGAAGACACCGCGAAGA
>JBIKZY010000182.1:0-4341 GCA_044354475.1 Phycisphaerales bacterium | reverse complement strand
CTCAAGGAGCGATCGTGCTTGGTCGCTTGCCAGCAACGGATGCGCTGCCGCTTCAGCACTGATATTCGAACGAATTTTCCTTGTAGTCATCGCTTACCTCCCATGCGCAACACCGTTCCAAATGCGAAATCGCATGACTTCCGCCCGCCCGCAGTGACAACCCACAACACGTCAACATCCGGTGCGGTCTGCGGAAACATGCCGAATCCATCAGTGATGTAGATGACCGTCGGCGATGCGTTGCTGCGGGCGCCGTCCGCTGCCACCCGCGCCCCAACCGCGGCGAAGAACGGCCGGAAGTCCGTTCCTCCACCGCCGGTTGGGGACACGAGCGGCCGATTGACGTCGACATCAAATGGGCCAACGCACTGCGAATCGGCGTAGTACAGCCGGCAGCGCACCGATGGATACGAACACACGATGTTCCGCAGTACTCCCAGGAACTCGGAGAGTTGACTGTCAGACACCGAACCACTGGTGTCGATGCACACATCGACATCAACCGTGTCTGTCTCGAGGACCTCCACATACAGACCGCGCCACAGGTGACGCCGATCGAATCCAGCAAAGTCATCGGGAGTGCGAACCACCGAACGCCAGAGCGCCGATTGCCAGTCGATCTGCGGCGTATTTGCTTCAAGAACACTGCGCAAGAGCGCAGCGGGCGGCGAGCCCTGAGGCAGCTTGCCCGCCATTCCCAACGCACAACTCACATTAGCCGTCCACGTGTTGACGAGCTGGGCTGATAGTGCGGATTTGTTACTGGAGTCGTGCGAATCCCCTCCTTCGTCCGGCAGTTCAACCAAGTCCACAACTTCGAGCTTGCCTGCCTGGCGACGTAATGTCAATCGATTCTTCGAAGTGTCCTTTCTGTCATTGAGAAGTTTTTCATAGATCTCCTCAACGCACAGCGGCGCGAGCCCGAGATCCTCTACCGCACCCGCCGGCAACTTCAGTTGCTTCATCGAATAAACGATCCCGTTGACATGGATGTCCGCCGCGATATTCCAAAGCATGTGATCACGAACTCCGCGTCGTGGTACATGTAACAACGCCAGATGAAGCAATTCATGAACGACAACACCATCCAATTCTTGCGCGTTGAGGCTATGCACGAAGTCCGCGTTGAATAGAAGATCTCGTCCATTCGTGGCCGCGGTCGGAATGGTGTTGGTCATCACGATGGGTGCCATCATGAGGAGCGCTCCAAAGAATGGAAATGATTCACTCAAACGAATCTGGCTTGCAGCGATGCGCTTGCGTTGCTGAACCTGCAGTGCTTCACGATCAGCGGCCGTGGTGACGTGCGCCTCGCCCACGGGCGCTACGGCGTGAGTGCTACTCATGCTGTCACCTGCAATTCGTGATAATCCTTTACGAACGCCTTGAATGTTGGCTCAGCAAGCAGCGCGGTGGCTAGCGGCCCCTGCAGACCCTTCGACTGCATCGACTGGCGCAAATCGTGGATGAATGTGCGCGTCCACTCCGTAGTCATCTTGGCGGTCAACCATCGGAACGAATTGACGGCGTGCTCGCCGCTGCGTGCGCGCAGAGCCAGACTCACGGTGGTGGCGTACTTGACTGAAAGTTCCGTCGGAACGTCAACGTGTTTCCCATTCCCTTCAAGAATTGCCTCGACATCGGGCAACGTTTCGAAGAGCTTGATGAAAGCGCTCAGCTCTGCACTCGCAGCTGCACCGATTACAGAATCTGCAGGCAGACCTGCCTTGAGCAATCGATCCGCCATGAACCACGAGCGAGGCGATGGCCACGCTGGCTGCGTGGGATCAATGCGATGCAGCAGTTCCGGGCGGAACGATAGAAACGCGATGATCTGTTCCGACACCCCGTGCGCGATCGCATACTTCTTGAAACTCTCTACATCCGGCGAGATCTCAATGTGCGCAAATCGATTCGCGAGCGCCGTCGGCATGTCGAACACCGACGCGCGGTCTTCCTTGCGGTTACCTGCGGCCCACACAAACCAGCCGTCTGGCAGCTGGTAATTGCCAACACGCCGGTCCAGGATCAATTGCTGCGCGACGCCCTGCATGCTTGGCGCGGCCATGTTTAGTTCGTCAAGGAAGAGGATTCCGGACCCATTACGCGGCAGGAATTCCGGTGGATACCAGCGCGAAACACCGCCGCCCTCCTCCAGTCGCTCGGGGACGGGGAGCCCGCGCAGGTCAGTTGGCGCAAGCTGACTGACGCGAATATCAATAAAGTCAAGACCAGCCTGCTGTGCGACCTGCGAAACGATGCTTGACTTGCCAACGCCAGGGGCGCCCCAAATCATGAGGCTGATGCGAACTTCGTTGGCGACAACCGAAGAGAGGTACGCGAGTAAATCAGACGGATTCATGTGACGGAGCCTTTCAAACGTGAGTAGTCATTCCAAAGCGCGTGCGCGACAAACAACAACCAACCGCCCGCAACGAGCGGGCGATTCCGAAGAGCGCATGCAGAAATTGGATGAACACCACGCGAGACCTTGAGGGTTCGATCGCACGACCACTGAGGCCACGCGACATCAAGACCCTGAGACCTTGAGCGCGAGACCAACACGGTCGCGCGACATCAAGGCCTCTAGCGCTGGTGGCGAACAAGGCCACCAGCCAAGGCGCGGATCCGCCGAATGTACGCGGCACAATGAAGTGCGCGCGCCATTCCGGCGGACCCGCGGGCTATGCGATCAGTAGCAGAAACGGCCTGTTTTCAGGCCAATTTGCGCAACTGCGCCACATGCCCCTTTCGGGGTGTCCTCCGCACCGTGGCGCGCGATTCAGGGGTGTGCCTGCGCGCGCTCGGTTGCGACCCAGCTCTCAGAGGAAGCCTGGGTATCTGTATGCAGCGTTTAGTGTAGCGACAACGAAACCAAATGCAAGTGAATTATTGCGGATTGTTTCCGCGTTCAGCATTCCCTTGAGCATAACTTCCTGGGGGTTGATCGAAATTCAACTCATCGCTCGTGCTCATGCTGTACATCACAGACTCACGTGCACCCGTGCTCCATAAGCGGCTTGAATCACGCGAAGAGTTCATGACGCCCATAGACTGCCCTGCGCGAACCCCAACTGACTCGCGAGAAGCGATAGCCCCTTCGTCAGCACCCAGGAAGACAATCTGCCAGCCCACTGCGCGGCGTTCCGCCACCATGCTGCGCACCTGCGCGTCACTGTATTCCGTGCTAACGTCTTTTTGTCGATTGGTCACGATGACAACGATGATTCGAGCGGTTCGCTGAGCCACGGGCATCGATCGCAGCCGAGTGTCGAGTTCAACAATGCCCTGTCAGTCGATAGCGAGGGCCGCGATGCGCTCAGAAATGACGACGGCACAGTCTGAAGCGGCACCCGGTCGCTTGGAACGCATGGTCGAGATGCTTGCGGAGGCGGTGCTGCAATCGTGACATGCACGTGCACCGTCACTGCAGCGCCGACCGTCACGTCTGGTGCGGCCGCCGCAACAACCCCATACCACCGCTCCCATGCCCCACCATGCTTTGCAACACCCTCGCGTGTCTCGCCGAAATCATCATTGGCAGCCGAGTGAACGGTGCCGTTATCACCGCCGGCGCGCGACCCCTGCGTTTGTGATCGGCAGCGTATTCCTCATCTTTGGCATCGCCATGTGTTTCATGATCCCGGCACCCGCGTGGTTTATCGCGCTCGACCTGACCGTCGCCTACATCCCAATTGCATGGATCGGCGGTATGCTCAAGAGCAGCTGTGCTGTAGCGCCGTCACGGAGTTAATTCCTCGCGAACTGCAACCCACCCCCACGATCCGAGTACATAAGGCACGAAGTTCAGTCCGACTGCGCGCCTCGTTCCGGGAGATGCGATGAGTAACGCGAGAGACACCAGCGAAACGCGCCATACGCACGACGCCGGGCATAGCCCAAACTCTACTACGCATACACGCCTGAGCACGCACGCGCGCTCCATCATCACCCTCCAACCCCTCCGCACCTGGTGGCGCGACCGGTCACTGGCGGATGTCCACGGCTGGCGCGTCTCCGTGCTCGCCAAACTCCCTGACTCTTCCGTTGCCATGCCGCCCCCGATGCTCGCAGCAATCGCCGCCCTGAAACTACCGTGGAAAGTGCGCGATCCCAATACGGGAATCGTGTTCCTCCTCTGCCCGCCTGGCTCATGCACCATCGGATCATCCTCCGATGAGGAGGGCCACAAGGACGACGAAACCCACATCAATTGCAACATCAAACATCCGTTCTACCTTGCAGCGACCGTCACGACCCAGTCACAGTGGGAACGCGTCATGGGCTCCAATCCCAGCGTTCATGTCGGAGCAGCATTGCCGGTTGAGAATGTCAGCGTCG
>JBIKZY010000202.1:0-3687 GCA_044354475.1 Phycisphaerales bacterium | reverse complement strand
AGCGTGGTCGTCCGATGCACCTTCGCCTGGCCAAGGAACTGATGGACGCAGCGAAGAACGAAGGCAAGGCAGTGACCACCCGCGAGAACACGCACCGTATGGCTGACGCCAACAAGGCGTTTGCTCACTTCGCGTGGTAATCACCGGCTCGACCGCCTGATTTACTGAAATTTCCCGAAGCGCCAAGCACAAACTTGGCGCTTCGGTGTTTTTACATATCGTTTCAGTGTTTTTACATATCGTTGTGTGCATGTCCGACTCGTTGCCCGATCCGCAGTCTCGCCACCATCGGCAGATGATCTTGCCGGGGTTTGGTGTTGCGGCGCAGGCGCGCCTCGCGGGAGCGCATGCATTGGTGGTTGGTTGTGGCGCGCTCGGATGCGCAGCGATTGACTTGTTGGCGCGCGCTGGTATTGGCACGCTGACGCTGGTGGACCGCGATGTGGTGGAAGTCACCAACTTGCAACGGCAGTCGCTCTATGTAGACGCGGATGCGCGCGCGGGTGCGCCGAAGGCAGAAGCGGCGAAGCGTCGCGTGCAGGCGATCGATCCGACATTGCGCGTGCACGCGTGTGTTGAGCATCTTTCGTCTGAGAATGTTGAAGAGTTTGTCAACGATTGCGATGTGATCATTGACGGGCTCGACAACTATCGAACGCGCTACCTCTTGAATGACGCGGCGGTGAAACTGGGCAAGGCGTTCGTGCACGCCGGTGCGGTGGCGATGCGGGGCACATCCATGCCGATACTTGCTGGGGTAGCCGGCGCGCTTGGAATTCCCAGGTCGGACGCGCCGTGCTTACGGTGCGTGTTCCCAGAAGTACCTGCTCCGGGCGAGGGCGAAACATGCGACACGGCCGGAGTGTTTGGTCCAGCGGTGGCCATGGTCGGCGCGTATGCGGCAGGGCAGGCGATCAAGTTGCTGGCGGGGCGCGCGGATCTCCTGGACTGCTCATTTTGGTCAGCTGATCTGGAAACAAACCGGACGGCACGCCTGTCGCTAGCGGGGGCGGCGCGAGCGGACTGTGCATGTTGCGGCGCGCGGCGCTTTGAGTTTCTTGAAGCAGATTCCGACGGCCGTTGCACGGTGTTGTGCGGACGCAACGCGGTGCAGGTGCGCCCGGCAGCAGTGGCGCACCTCGACTTGGCGCGCCTGCAGCTACGGCTCGCGTCGCTTGGGACCTTTGTCATCACCGACGGCTTACTGGTGGGTGCGTTGCAGGGGTCCTTGGAGTTGTCAGTGTTCCCGGACGGCCGGGCGATCGTGCGCGGCACCACGGACCCGGTGATTGCGCAAACCACCTACGACCGCTGCATCGGACAGTAATGAAATTTGCTTAGACTGCGGGTCCTATGTCATACGCCCATTACGTCCTCCCCGGTCTGAACCTTGGTCTGAACTACGCCGAGACGCTCGCCAAGACCATCCCTGCTGACAAGTTTGCGCACTTCCCCGCAAAGGATGTGGTGTGCCCCGCCTTCTACATGGCGCATCTGTCTATCTATCCGCATCGCGCGCTCGGCATGCTCGGCCGCCCCGATCTCATCGTTCCAAATCCTGCTGGTTGGGATGATCGCTTCAAGGCTGGCATCGAAGCCGCGCCGGGTGAGTATCCGTCGAAGGACGAGATCATGAATCACTTCACCGCCGGCTACCAGTCCATAGCCAAGGCACTTGAAACTGCTCCGGATTCCGTCTTCGCTGAGGAAAATCCTGGCGAAGGTCGCATGAAAGAGATGTTCCCGCACAAAGGTGGCCTGATCACCTTCCTGTGCATCGGCCATATGCAGATGCACCTTGGGCAGATCAGTGCATGGCGACGCATCATGGGCCTCGGGAGCGCCATGTGATGCGCGTAGCGCGGATGCTTCGATCGACGATCGCAGTACTCGCGCTGTTGCTATCAGTCTTCATCGCTCCACGCGTTGCGGCGGAGAGCGATTCTGTGAGCTACGCCACCGGCGCTATTGATCTGCTTCCGCTCAGCGCCGTGCTTGCCATGCTTGATGGCGCATCGGTGACTACCCCGCGCAGCAGTGTGCTGGATGCGTATGAACACTATCTAGCGGACTGGCGCACTGCAGAACTTGCTAACGCAGCGAAGCGTGGTGCCAGTAGCGGTACAGACACGCCCAGCGGTCCGTACGCCCACCCGATTGCACAATCCCGGGCCACTGTGCTGCAACAGCTCACCGACCTTGACGCGTGCGCCGCACAGCGCGAACGCCTTGAGGATGCCCTCTTTGCAGCCATCGCTCTCGCAAGCGATGAACCAATGCGTGCCAAGATCGCCAACTTGCGGGCACAGCGAGCGTTGCAAAGTGCAGTTGCTGATCAACCCAGTGAAACGGTGGCACTGGGCGCGCAACTTGCAGATTTTGATGTTGAAGCCGCCCTCAATCGCGCACTTCCTGACGACCATGATGCGCTTACAGCCGCAATGGCCGCGTTGGATTCAACCCGCGCACGTCGGATCTCTGCGATCCGCGCTTTGTGCCAGAGCGTACGCAAATCGCGCCTGGACTTTGCAGCAGATATGGATCGCTTGGGGGTTTCCACAATGTCCATGCTGGACTACATGGAACTTCGCGCCGCTGATCGGGCACTGCGCTCACCTGATTCGGAGGACGAGCCCGTTGCCGGAACGGAATTTGCGCGCATCGCTGCCGGAATGACCCAAGCATGGGTCGACAAACGTCAGAAACTCAGTGGCCCAGCGTCCGCAGTGTTGCGCGCGCAGTGGGACGCGTGTCGCGTGCTGTTGGAAACGCTTCCTCCGCCAGCGCGCTGGAAATTTGCGTGCCGCATGTGCGAGGAGATGTACGAATTCAACGCTTGCAATTGTTCAAGTACTGGAATCCCACTGGGCGGATTGCTGGCTCCACTCCTGCGGCCGACGCTTGACAACGCCTGTCGCGAATGCCTTCATGGCGCGATCGAAAAATGGCGGGTCGAGTTCCCGAAATTCCTGGTTGATGCCGGTAGCCAACTCGTTGAGCGCCAGTATCAAGCGCTTGGAAAGTTTGACGCAACAAACCAGTGGTATCAGACGAACATAGCTATCAGCGATCAATTCGCCAAGGAATTTGCAGCATTTGATAAGCGCGCACTCGCCCCATGCGGCGCACAGTGTGTTGGCAACGATGAGGAATCGCCAGACTGGTTATTGCTTGCCAACATTCCCGAAGCGAAGGACATCGTGGATGCAGCCAAGGCGGAGGAGTTGGAAGCCGAACAGGCAGCGCAAGGTGAAACCGCTGATCCGCTTTCCTTGGCACTTTCACAAGTAAATGGGAATGACACTCCCACCAGTTCATTTGCGGACTTGCCAGCGCTACTGACCACCCTTCGTTCCTTGGGAATGCCGGAAGAATCTGCAGACACTATTCGCAGCCTGCATGCGGACTACATGCAGCGCTGGGGAGAAGTTGCCGAGCCGTTGGAGGTTGCGTATGCAGAATCGTTTTATCAAGGCACGATGAATGCTGATGGCGTGGCGCAGTGCCCGCCGTGCGTGCGTGCCGATGCGGAGCGGATCGCCGCGAGCGCACGCGTGGAGGCGGATTTCCAAGCGGCTATTGCCGCCGCGCTCGGCACCGGGCTGAGTGATAGCGATGCGGCGCTCTTACGGATGGCGTGCAATGCTGGTAACCCGCAGTCCCGAGCGAACTGGTCATACCTTGATC
>JBIKZY010000181.1:0-4376 GCA_044354475.1 Phycisphaerales bacterium | reverse complement strand
CACTGGCCGAGCCTCGCCGGTCAGAAGCTGCAGATCCACATGCGCTTCGCCGCCGTGCAATGAGCCATCAGCTGGAATCTGTTCACCCGCGGCAACACGAACCGTGTCACCAATTCGTAGCGCCTCAGCGGGAATCTCCGCAACTGATCCATCAGCCTCCAACCGAAACGCTGTTTGCGGAACCAGAGCACACAGCAATTCAATTTCATGGCGCGCGTGGCGCTGCTGCCGGAACTGCACGAATCTCCCAACTAACAGTAAGAACACCAACATGGAGACACTTTCCAGATACACCCCCGGCCGACTGACTGCCGTCATGGCTGAGCCACCAAACAGACCCGCGAGAAGTGCGATCGCAATAGGAAGATCCATGTGCGGCGTTCGAGTCCGCAGCGCATTCCACGCGTTACGAAGGTAGATACGCCCAGGCACAAAGACCGCAAGCGCCGCCAACCCAACACTGGTCCACTGCAGAAACTGGCGCGTGTGATCGTCCATCCACGCCAACTGCGCGCCGTACAGCGCAAACGCTATCGCCATGACATTCGCTGATATTGCTGCAGAAACACCAATATCGACTAGCCACCGCCGATCCTGCCGACGCCACTCCTCCCGTGACGCAAGTGTGCCGAGCGGGCGCACTTGATAGCCAAGATCAGCAATCCGTTCGGCAATGCGCGACAGTAAAATCGTTTCCGGCAACCACTCCAGAGCAATCACCGAACGGCCAAGGTCGACTCGTGATGTCACCAGCCCCTTGTCGATACGCGGCAGTGCTTCGAGCAACCACAGGCATGCACCGCACTTCATGCCGTCGATGCGCAATTCACATCGAGCGCGGCCGTTTCCGATCAGCGCCACATGCCGCGCTTGAAACTCTGAATGATCCAAATACGCCGCGGACCCGTGCCGATGCGGGCGATTTCCGTGTGCATTCTCGGCACGCTGCAATTGGTAGTACTGCTGTAAGCCGCAGGAATGCAGCGCGTTCCACACTGCTTCACAACCACCGCAGCAGAATGATGGCTTACCGCACATCACAAGCGATTCCGGCACTGGTAACCCACAATGGGTGCACACGCACTTCTGATCAGGCGCGACCCGTGCAACTCCAGCGCCAATGTCCATGGCGTTGCCTCGCGCTGCGCTGGCCCCGCTCGGGGTTGCGATGGGCGGCACGGCGATAGTCACGGCGCATGACCCTCCTGGCAGCACACTGGTCGTACCGGTGCTGTCATCGCCGTCGAATGCGTTGGTGTTTCGCCAACCGATGGCTCGCCTTCCGGACTGGCGGCATCGCTAACGTTTCCAGCGCGCCCCGCCGCAACGCTCTGCTCTGTCAACCGTTGCGCAATTGGGACCGCAAGACCCGCACGCATTCCAGCGGTATGCACGCCCACCGCCACCATGGCAATTCCGGCAATCGCTGCCAGCGCCTTGCGCTGCCCGTGTCCAAGCGCGGCAATTCCAGCACCAAGAAGTGCGAGAATCGGAACAGTTCCAGCCCAGAACGCCAGCATGACCATGCCGCCATCGAGCGCGGAACCCGTCCCCGCCGCAACTAGCGCGAACGCCCAAAGCCATCCGCACGGAAGTAGTGGCGTTGCCAATCCAACCATGGCCGCGCGCCGCAGCGGCGGCATCGACGCAGCGGTTCGATGAACAGCACTCACCGCGCGTTGCAGCCATGCGGGCAACGATGATCGACCTGCATCCACACCGGATGCGGACAGCAACAGCGCTACTCCACACAGGGCAACGGTAATGCCAGCCGCCACAGCGGTGATCCGTTGCAGACCAACCAGTGCACCGCCGGCATCCAACATGAACCCAATACCACCTGCAGCGATTCCAACAAGTACATATGACACTGCACGAGCGCCGTGATAAGTACCCGTTGCCATCATGCTGCGTCGGCCGCTGCATTCACCTGCGCCACCACAGAAGGCAGCGATACCACCGCACATCCCAGCGCAGTGTGAACTGCCAACGAGGCTTGCAAGCAGGACGCTCCCGGCAAGGGCAATCACTGCGCACCCCCAACCGAGCGTTTCGCTTGAAATTCGACAGTGCGGCGCACGCGATCACAGAAACGGTTCCCATGCCACTCCACTGTGCTGCGAATCTCCCACTGACCGCCGATGCGGATCGGAAGTTCGGCCGAATATTGCCCTGCACCATCATGCGTGAGCACCAATTCAACTCGTGCATCGCCATCAAGTATCGGAATGACAGTTGCGTGCACAACGGCGCCTTCGATTGGCATGCCATGCTTGTCCGCTATGGCGAGCTCAAGTCGGGCCAATCCTGCAGTCGTGTGCGAAGCAACAACATTCGGGGTAACCACCCAGCGCAGCACCCCATTGAGTGCTAACTGCTTCTTCCACTCATCCCATGCAGCGCCCCTTCGGTAGTAATCGGGCTCAGCTGCAGTTGCGCCGCGGTCATTCACTGCAAGTGTCACCACTAACACTGCTGCAGTCACCACCGCCGCGAGCATCACCACCGGCACGAACGCCCAGCGATTGACAAAGAGCGAACGTCCAACAGCGGCTACGTGGGTCATGGATTTTCTCCGGAATTGATCGGACCGGTTGCGTTGAATGGCCCAGCAATCGAAAGTAGTTCCAACTGCTCGTCGCCACGGTCATCGCGTATGAGCACGGAACCGTGGCGCGATCCTCGCCCAAATGATGCGGCGGTGGTGCGCACCACGAACGAAACTGACGCTGCGCTCGCGGGGGCAACCTGTACCGACGGCAACTCACCGCTGATGGAAACATCAGAAGTTCCGTGCACGGTATAGGTGCGAACAAAGTCAGTGCGATTCTCAATGAGCAATCGAATCGGCGTTTCCACGCTTCCATCGGCAACCAAAGTGAAGTTCGATCCAACGGTTCGCTCTTGCTCAATCAGTACCTGCTCGCGCCGCGAGAGCAGCAGCAGGAACATGCTCACCAGAACAATCAGCAGCGCTGGATAGAGAATCAGTCGGTAGCGGAACGAAGAATGAACAGTCCCTTCCATCCGGTCCTGGCTGGAATATCGGATCAAACCCGGGGGCTTGTCAATTCGCTTCATTACTTCGTCACACGCATCAATGCATTGTGCGCAATGGATGCACTCCAGTTGCAATCCGTTGCGAATGTCAATGCCGGTCGGGCACACTTGCGTGCACATCGTGCACTCAATGCAGTCTCCGACAGGCTGCGCCGATTCTTCCAGCTTCTTGCGCTGCGCCGACCGAGCGCGTGGCTCGCCACGCTGGCTGTCATAGGCAACAATGAGCGAATTTCTGTCAAGCAACACGCTTTGCATTCGTCCATATGGACATACAAGCGTGCAGAGCTGTTCCCGAAAGAACACAAAGTCAAAGAGCATGAGTGCCACCGTCACCGCAAACACAGCAAATGCCACCGGGTGGTTCGCTGGATTTCCCGTCGTCCAATGCAACATGCGGTCAGTCCCGACAAAGTACGCCAAAAACGTATTCGCCAGATGCGCGCTGATCACTAGGAACGCTACATACATCGCAATGCGCCGCCACAATGGCGCACCACCACCGCCACGGGTCGAGCGTGTTCCGAGAAAGAGTCGCTCAAGAGGTCGATAGACGAACTCTAAATACACGGTCTGCGGGCAGCCCCAGCCGCACCAGACGCGCCCAAAGAGTGCGGTGATCAGGAAGATTGCTACAAACACGGTGATCATCAGAATCGCCAACAACAGCGTTTCTGTCGATTGAAACGTGGTGCCAAAGAATGTGAACTGTCGCGTCATCACATCAAGAAGGACTGCTGGCTTCCCGCTGAGGCGGATCCACGGAAGCGCCGTAAACAGCGCAACCAACGCAACTGCAACGCTGAGGCGCGCGCGCCAAAACCGGCCGCGCGCATCACGCGGTCGCATCCAACGCCGAGTGCCATCAAGATTGAGTGTGGACAACACCCGATCATCAAGCTGCGGAAGTGTGAAATCTTCAGCCACTTACTTCACCACACCTGTTGCAGTCTTTGGCGACGCTGCGCCCGGCAGCGGCACCGCCATTGGTAGTGCCCAAGGAGCAATCGTTCCGCCCTGTGCTGCCTTCGGTTGGGCTGGCGTGGTGCCGCGCAAGTGCGCAACATAGGCCGCCAGAAGTACTCGCTGCGACGTCGCGAACCGCTTGTCCCATGCCGGCATACCTTTAGAAACCACTCCGCTTGACATCACTGTAAAGATGTCTGGCGCAACCTTGACATTGATCCAAGACTCGTCGCACAGGTTTGGCCCGGTGCCACCGCCACCGTCCTTGGCATGACAGGTTGCACAGTTTGATCCGAACATTCCGGCGGCTGCCTGCATCATGCGCGGATCAGCCATCAGTGACGAGATCG
>JBIKZY010000180.1:0-4385 GCA_044354475.1 Phycisphaerales bacterium | reverse complement strand
TACTTTGGTCAAGGCGCCTGGGTCATTGCCAACCCCCCCGATCCAGCTTCAATCGGTCAGTACAAGCCCTTTTACGGGTTAGTACCCACAGGCTGGATCATTCCGATGGTCGTCCTTGCAACATTCGCCACCATTGTTGCAAGTCAAGCAATGATCTCCGGTGTGTTCTCCATGGCGCGCCAGGCAATTCGTCTCAATTATTTGCCGCGACTTGCAGTCGTCCATACATCACGCTTCACCGAAGGCCAAATCTATATCCCGTTCCTGAACTGGACCATGATGGTTGGCTGCCTCACTACTGTGTTCCTGTTTCGCTCTTCCGCCGCGCTTGCTGATGCTTACGGCATCGCGGTGACGGCCGTGTTTGTCATCACATCAACCTTGTTTGCCGAGATGGCAGTGAAGACATGGAAGTGGAAGCGATCGGTGGTGTGGACGGTAGTTGGGTTCTTCTTGTTGGTTGATTTGATTTTCCTAGCTTCGAATCTTCTGAAAGTATTCCATGGCGGCTGGTATGCCTTGGCGATTGCATCCTTCGGCGCGATGGTGATGTTCACATGGAATCAAGGAACTCGGGCAGTTGGACGCCAGATTGCCGCCCAAGGCGAAACGATTCATGAATTCCTGGCGCGGCTTTGGTCGGAGGTGGTACCGCGCGTTCCTGGCACCGCCGTATTCCTGACGCCAACCACTCAGGCGCCGTTTGCGTTGGTGAATTTTGTGAAGCACGCGCATGTATTGCATGAGCAAGTGATTCTTCTGTCGATCGCCCCCAGCGAACAGCCGTTTGTTGCTGACCGCGAGCGCGTCACAGTGCGGTGGATGCCTGATGGATTCTGGAGTGTCTCGGCTCACGTCGGATTCATGGAGCAGCCCGATGCACCGGGCATCTTGCGCCTCGCGCGCGAGCGCGGCTTGCCGTTCGATACGGAAGAAACCACCTACTTTGCTCGAAAGATGCAAGTGGTTCCTGGCGGTCCGGCACGCATGGCTGGTTGGCGTAAAGGAATTTTCATCTTCCTGCACTCGAACGCAGCCGACGTGACCAGCGCGTTCAATCTCCCTTCGGATCGCACGGTGGAATTTGGCTTCCAGTTGAAGCTTTAAGCAGACTCTCCTATGCGAACCATCGCTATCAAGATGCTCTTCGGTGACACGGCAAAGTTCTACGGAATTCTGCTGGGGCTCTCCTTTGCAACGCTGCTCATTGCGCAGCAGGCCAGCATCTTTGTTGGGTTGATGAGCCGCACCTATGCGCTGATTGAGGAAACTCCACAGGCGGATCTTTGGGTCACCGACCCCACGATGCAGTTTGTGGATGACACCAAGCCGATGCAGGTAACCGCCTTGCAGCGTGTGCGGAGCGTGGATGGCGTGGGCTGGGCGGTTCCACTCTTTAAAGGTCTGTTGGTTGCCAAGCTTCCAAGTGGTGCGCGGCAGATTTGCGATGTGGTGGGGGTTGATGATGCAAGCCTGATCGGCGTGCCGGCGCGCATGGTCAAGGGTGACGTCAGTGTTCTGCGCAAGCCAGACACCATCATCATTGAGACGCGTGGTGCTCGTTCACGCCTAGCACAACCCATCAATCCTGCCAATCCAACTGGTCCGAAGCGTCCGATCGAAATCGGTGAGGAACTCGAGCTGAATGAGCGGCGCGCAGTCATCGGTGGTATTGCGGAGACAAAGCCGACATTCCAGAATGTTCCCACGATCTACACCACGTATTCGCGAGCCATTGGATTTGCGCCAGCGAACCGCCGAACCCTCAGCATGATTCTTGTGAAGGCGGCACCCGGAGTGTCCGTGACGGAATTGCGCGACCGCATCGCGCGCGAGACCGATCTAGCGGTGTACACCCCGCATGACTTTGCATGGACCACCATTACCTATTGGATGACGCAAACCGGAATTCCAATCAACTTTGGTATTGCCATTGCCCTTGGATTTCTAGTGGGCATAGCAATTGCGGGGCAGATGTTCTACAACTTCACGCTTGACAATCTGAAGTATTTCGGCGCGATGAAAGCGATGGGTGCGACGACGGCTCGACTGCTTGGCCTGGTGGCACTGCAAGGCGCGGTGGCGGGCGTTCTTGGACTTGGTCTTGGCCTAGGGGTTACCTCGATTGTTGGCCTGGCAATTCCCGGCGACAAATTGGCGTTCAAGATGACCTGGCACATTCCGGTGATTGCCGCTGCGGCGGTGATCTTCATCGTGGTTGCTTCCAGTCTCTTCAGCATGCGTCGCGTGGTGAAACTTGATCCATCCGAGGTGTTCCAAGGATGATCGAGCCGGCCAACAGCATCGTTTGCAATGAATTATTCAAGACCTTCGGTGTCGGTGATTCGATGGTGCGCGCACTGCGTGGCGTGAATCTGGAAGTGCGCTTTGGTGAAATGATGGCACTGGTGGGGCCTTCGGGATGTGGAAAGACCACGCTCATTTCCATTCTGGCCGGTTTGCTGCAGCGCGACGAAGGCGAACTGGCGGTGCTTGGTACAGATCCCTCCGCGCTGAGTAATCACGAGCGCACTCTTTGGCGCGGCAAGAATGTTGGATTCATCTTTCAGCAGTTCAACCTGATTCCACAAGTCTCCATCCTGGAGAACGTTGCTGTGCCGCTACTGCTGCGGCACCATCCCAAGAAGGATGCCCTCGACCGCGCCGCAAAGCTCTTGGAAGAAGTTGGATTGAAAGGCCGTGAGTTAACGCGCCCCAGCAAACTCTCGGGCGGACAGCAGCAGCGCGTAGCGATCGCGCGCGCATTGGTGACCGGTCCGCGCTTGCTTGTGTGTGACGAACCTACAAGTGCGCTTGATGGCGCCACGGGTCAGATGGTCATGGGGTTGATCCGTGAACTCACCGCCGCTGCCGAGCACGTGGTTGTTGTGGTGACGCACGACGAACGTATCTATCACTTCGCGGACCGCATCGCCCACCTTGATGATGGCCGCGTTACCCACGTTAGTACCCCAGCAGAGGCACTCGCCGAATCCGCAGCGCGGATGGGCGATGCCGCAAAGCGCCATTGAACTACGCTTCCCTGCAAGTCACAGTCCCCCCACACAGGCATTGATCATGAATTGGAAGTTCATCGCACTCCCGGTACTCGCAGTCGTTGGCATCGTTGCTTCGGCGTACACCGTCGCCAAGCAGAATGCGGCTATGCCAGCACCTCCGCCGATGGTGCCACCGGTGGCTTCGCCGTATGGCGACCGAGTCAGCGGGTCGGGCATCGTTGAGCCATCGTCGGAACTGATTGAACTGGGCGCGCCCGTCAGTGGATTGATCGAAGAGGTATTGGTGAAGGAAGGGCAGCGTGTTGAGAAGGGTCAGCCGCTCTTCATCATCGACCGCCGCGCACTGACCGCGCAGGCAGCCGGAGCCGAGGCGCGCGCATTTGCCGCTGAGGCTCGCTTGGCACAGTCGCGCAGCTTGCCGAAGCCGGAGATGTTGAAGCAGGCGCAGGCGCGTGCCGATCAAACCCGTGCAGCGGTGCGCGATGCACAGGGGCGCCTCGATCGCCTGCGCGCCATCGGCGAAGCTGGCGCCATGAGTCACAATGAACTTCCGACGCGCGAGTATGAAGTGGCCAACGCCGAATCCAAGGCAGCCGAAGCAGAAGCCAATTTGGAATTCGTCCGCAAAGGCACCTACCCAGAAGATCTGCGTGTCATTGAGGCTGACGTGGCAACCGCGAAGGCCGAGGTGGGAATGATTCACACGGAGCTTGATCGCTGCATCGCACGCGCGCCGATTGACGCACAAATTCTGCGTATTGACGCACGCCCCGGGCAGTATGCCGCCGCAGGACCAGGTGCCAAGACGCAAATGACGCTTGGTGACCTTGATCCCCTCTATATCCGTGTGGATGTTGATGAGCTTGATGCTTGGCGATTTAGCGATAAGGGCAAGGCGATCGCCTCACTCCGTGGTGGGCGGCAGGCCAGCTTTCCAGTGAGTTTTGTCCGTCGTGTACCGCTGGTGTTGCCAAAGAAGACACTTTCTGGCGAGAACGCTGAGCGTATTGACACGCGCGTCTTGCAGCTGATCTATGTGTTTGAGGATCCGAATGTGCCCGTGGCTCCTGGGCAGTTACTTGATGTCTTCATCGAAAGTGCTGGCGATGCGGGCGCTCCGGATCCGGTGGCTGCGCCAGTGACGGCACCAGCAGTGGCGCCAACATCCTCCATTCCGGATAACGCTGCAGAAACCGCGCCTGATCATGGCAACTGAAGCATCAGTCGCCATGCACGCCACGGAGCGCCGCGCTGCGGCGATTGCAGTGGCGGTGGGGATTGTGCTGATGGCTGTGAAGTTTGTGGCGTGGCGCCTGACGGGCTCTTCGGCGGTCTATAGCGATGCGCTCGAATCCATCATCAATG
>JBIKZY010000179.1:0-4406 GCA_044354475.1 Phycisphaerales bacterium | reverse complement strand
TCCCAGCTCCAGCCGTCGAGCGCACCGTGATCTCGCGACCTCCAAAATTCAGCCCCTCCGCGTACGTACCAGGTCCCACCTCCACCACGTCGCCGTCGTAACTCGCATTAATCGCCGCGCCGATCGTGACGTACTGCTCAGGCACGCGACGCGTCGTCTGACCGCTACCGTCACAGCCCCCCAAGAAGGCGTTCCCCCCAAGATCCTGCCACGGTCCATTGATGTTCACACCATTGCCGCAGAAGGTCATGACCCCCACGCGGACGCTCCCGCCTTGCACCCACACGCCACCCACCGTCGCAGCCCGATTGTTCCTCACCTGCCCAGACTGCAGCAGCGGGTTGCCACTAGCCACGTACCACGCCCCGCCATAACCACCAGCCACATTCTGCTCAATCGACCCGCCACTCACCGTCACCGACGACGACGTGATAAGGCCACCACCGTCGCCGGTGCTCGTGTTACCGCTCACCGTGCAGTTCGTCAGTTGCAGCGCACCACCCGCAGACACACCGCCACCACCACCATTCGTCACCGCGTTACCGCTCACTACACAGCCAGTCGCAGACACCGACGCGCTCCCTATGTAGATACCACCACCGCCAGTCCGCGCAGTATTCCCGCTCACGCCACCGCCAGTCAGAGATACCGTCCCGCCACTTGCATACACGCCACCGCCGTACGACCACCCCGTGTACGTCAGCGTGTTCCCGCTCACCACGCTGTTCTCCAGCGACAAAGACCCGCCGGACACGCTCACGCCGCCGCCGTAGTACATCGCAGCGTTCTGCGACACCGTACACCCCATCAGCTGCACACTCCCGGACTCCACATGCACGCCGCCACCGGTGTCCGTCGCCGTGTTCCCCGTGATCACACAATTCACAAGCACTGGACTGCTCGCTGACACATACACACCGCCGCCCTGAGTCGCAGACCCGCCGCGCAGCGTAAAGCCCTCGAGACGTGCACCGTTACCCTTCTGGCCGTTCACCGTCAGGCAACGACCAGTCACAGGATCCACAATCGTCGTCCCAGCTCCAGCCGTCGAGCGCACCGTGATCTCGCGACCTCCAAAATTCAGCCCCTCCGCGTACGTACCAGGTCCCACCTCCACCACGTCGCCGTCGTAACTCGCATTAATCGCCGCGCCGATCGTCGCGTACTGCTCAGGCACGCGACGCACCTCCGCCTGCGCAGCACTCGCCAGCGACAGAACAGCAGCCACAAGAACGGACAGACGATCAGAGGTGATCTTCATTATTAGTGTCTCCCAGGACTTCTCAACAGTTTCGTGCAGATTCCAACACCCCAAGCCCACAAGGTACCGCCATACCCAGTGAAAACCAGCAATCCAATTGCTGATGCCGATGAATCACGTCCCGAAACCGTGTTTGCAGCCCTGAGATGCCTGAAATGCCCTTTGCCCAACCCCCCCACCCCCCTAAACTCCATCCATGCGCATCGCCACCATCGCGTCCGGCATCCTTCTCGCCGTGATCACCATCGAGCCGGCATTCGCCGTTGCTCCGCCCGCAACCACTGCGCCCGGAGGTCCCGCGCTTTCCACGCCGATGTCCACGCCCAGCGGCGCTCGTTCGCCCGCCCGCGCGCGACCCACGCGCAAGGGTTCCATGGCGCGCCGCGCGCCGCGTGCGATTGAGCCGGCCGTCGCCACTGCACCGAACACGAATTCGCCAGCAAACGCCCCGAACGTTCCAACCGTTCCCGCCGCACCATCGACACCCGGCGTGGTGAACACCACCACGGCGAACGACTCGAACGCTGCCGCTACTCCGTTCAACCTCATCGCCGTGCTCGCCAGCATTCTGGCCATTCCAGAGAATGCCAACTTCCGCGCCTGGTACGAATCGCCGCACGAGTTCTCCGAGCCGCGCGCTCGCTTCCGCAACATCGCGTTCGTCGATTGGACCGACGATCAATCATGCATCGTTCGCCGCGATGCGGACACCAAGTACATGCGCGCCGGATGCGCGCCCGCCGCGTTCCACATCCCATCCGCGATCGACATCGCACGGGCCGACGCGCTGGAGCACCACTTTGGATTCCCCGCCGCGGCGCTCGAATCCATCACCTACCACCAAACCCCGGGCGCCCTTGCGGCCATTGAACAAGCAGTCACCCAAACACTGACGCAGCACGGCATCACGTGTACTGCCGATGGAATTGCCCCCGATCACCAGTGGATTCTTGACCAATCGGCGCCCGCCCTGCGCGGCGTTGCCATTGACGTCATCAATGCATACTGGAACAACCCGCGCACGCAGCCATCCGCTCGGCAAAGTATCGAAGCGCTTACCAGCTATGTGCAAAACGCTGTTCCGTATCGCAAAGTAGATGATCAGCGCAATAATCTTGTTGATGACGGCAAGACCCGCTGCGGCCTGCGCACTCCGGGTGAGGCGCTTCTCGATGGCGGCGATTGCGACACCAAGAGCCTGCTCCTGGCAACGCTGATCCGCAGCATCGACACCGACACGCCGCTGGCGCTCGTCTACTGCATGAATGGCAACACGCCGCACATGATCCTTGCGATCGGTTGCAGTACGAACCCCGGCGAGCAATGCATCACCGTGAACAACACCCCGATGGCGTTAGTGGAATCGACCTCGGATTGGGACATCGGACACGTTGGTTCAACCGTTGCGATTGACGATGCTGAGGCGGTGGCGTTGCGGTAACTCACCGCTCACGCACCCCTCACACCACCACCACCCCGCGCGGACACGCAACGCCCACCACTATCCCCGGCACACTCCCTTGGCGAACATCCAGTGAGCGGCAATTCACCGCATCCAGCGCGCGGCGCACGCGCGCCGGATCTGGGTGCACAATCTCCATCCAATCAAGCCGCGCGCCCTGCGGCGCCGCAATGCTTGGATGCGCGCTCCAGCCCCAATCAATCAGCCACGGCACGCATCCATCCAGCGGTCGCGCCGGCGGAATCGCTATTTCCCAGCTGATTTCCGTGCCATCCGCACGCATCCGTGATCCCGCAGTGACGCGCCCAAGATCAACGCCCGCGTGCAGCGCAGCCGTCAGCAATGGATCGATCGTCCGCGAATGCAACATCCACGTGGTGAGCCGCGGCGCGGCCGTCAGCCACGCTTCAGTTTCATGCGCAGCACCATCAACTGCGCCTGCACTTGCACCTGGACCTACACCCATCCCAAACAACGCGCGCCCCGCAACGTTCGCACGCCCCGCGCTCGGCGCGTTTGGGTCCGGCGCCAAGAGTTCCAAGTAACGCTCGCGCCCCAATGACATCAACGCGTTGTGCGTGCCCCACTGCGGATGCGCACCGCCACGCACCGGCCGCACACCGAACGTGCGCTCCGCCCATGCGATGCCCGCGTCAAGGTCAGCGCACGTGAACACCAAATGATCGATGTCTGCCGGGAGCGCCATTACTTCTTCGCGTACTCAAAGACGCCGCGCCCGCTCTTATCCCCAAGCCGACCCGCCTGCACCAACTGCCGAAGCATTGGGCATGGGAAGAACTTCTGGTCGCCAAGCTCGCGGTACAAGACCATCATGATGTCGTGACACACGTCAAGCCCTATGAAATCAGCCAAACGCAGCGGGCCCATTGGGAAATTGCAGCCGAGCTTCATGATCTGATCAATGTCCTCCGGCTTGGCAACGCCTTCCATGCATGCGTAGAACGCCTCATTAATCATGGGCATCAACACGCGGTTGGAAACGAAACCCGCACGGTCATTCGCAGGCACCGGCGTCTTTCCCATAGCAATGGAAAGCGCAATGGTGCGCTGCGTTGTTTCATCACTGGTAGCGAGTCCCTTGACCACTTCCACCAGCGCCATGATCGGCACCGGATTGAAGAAGTGCATGCCGATCACGCGGTGCGCGTCCGCGCCAACAGCGCTTGCAAGATCCGTGATGCTGATGCTCGAAGTGTTGGTCGCCAACACCGCGTGCGCTGGGAAGGTGGCAGCCATCTCCTTGAAGATCTTCTTCTTGATCTCCACGTTCTCAGTGGCCGCTTCAACGGCCCAGTACGCGCTCTTCGCCTCGGCCATGGTGGCAACGTATGAGATGCGCTTCGCCGCAGCGTCCGCGTCCGCCTGCTGCATCTTGCCCTTCTCCACCGCACGCGCCAGCGTCTTCACGTGGTAGGCCTTGGCCTTCTCCAACTGCGCCGCACTCAGGTCAACCTGAAACGCAGCGATGCCCGCCTGCGCGGCGGTGAGCGCGATGCCGGAACCCATGGTCCCGGCTCCGATGACGGCGATGGAATTAACTGGCGTAGGAGCAGAGGTAGTCATGGGGGGCGAATGGTAGATCCCGCCACCGTTTCAAAAATAGTCCAATAACCCGTCAATTCTCAGAATGCGGACTTGCCCCCGCGACACATCCGGGCAACC